>NZ_JBWKCM010000005.1:215095-351469 GCF_056436485.1 Streptomyces sp. NPDC043746
TTTTTTGGTTGCATTCCCTTCCCACTTTGGGGGTTTGGTGGGTATTCGCCGTCTTTCCCCTTTCCGGGTGTTTTCCCCCCCCCCCCCCTTTTCTCCCCCCCCCCCCCCCCCCCCCCCCCCCCCCCCCGCCCCGCGTACGGGACCGAAGCCCACCCGCCCCTGCGCACAGCCGACGACCCGACGAACGACGGGAGCCCCCGATGGCCACGCCGCTCCGCTCCAACCGGGATTTCCGGCTGCTCTGGTTGAGCGGCCTCTTCGCCGTTCTGGGCAGCCAGATGAGCGCCCTCGCCCTGCCCCTGCTGGTCCTCAGGACGACCGGCTCCTCCGTGCAGGCCGGCGCGGTGGGGACGGTCTCCGTCTGCGCCCTGCTGGTGACGATGCTGCCGGGCGGGGTCATGGCCGACCGAGTCGAGCGGCGTCGGCTGATGCGGCTCTGCGACGCCGGAAGCCTCGCCGCCGTCACGGCCCTGACCATCGCGGTCTGGTACGGGCACGCCCCCATGGTGCTCGTCCTGCTGGTCGCGACCTCGGGAGCCGTCCTGAGCAGCGTCTACGGCCCCGCCGCCTTCGGACTGATGCGCGCGGTCGTGCCGCCGGACCAGATGGGCACGGCCACCGCACGGCTCCAGGCCCGTACCTCCACGGTCAAGATGGTCGGCCCGCTCGTCGGAGGCGCGCTGTTCGGTGTCCACGAGGCCCTGCCCTTCGCGGCGCAGTTCCTCGGGCTGCTCCTCTCGACCGTCTGTGTGGCGCTCGTGCGCACCCGCTCCGAGGCCGGCAGCCGGGCCGGTTCGGTCCTCAGCCGCCGCGAACTCACCGCCGGGCTCGCCTTCCTCTGGCAACTGCCCTACCTGCGGACCGTGTTGCTCGTCTTCGGCCTCGGCATGAACTTCGCCTTCGGCGCCCTCACCTTCACGGCGCTCGCCGTCTTCTCCGGGAACGGAGCCTCGGGTCTCGGCGGCGGCTTCGTCCTCACGTGCGTCTCGGCCGGTTCGCTCGCCGGGGCGCTGCTCGCGCCCCGGATCGCCCCGGACCGCCACGCCCGCGCCCTCATCGTCGCCACCTGCTGGGCGTGCGTCCTGACCGCCGCCGCGCTCGCCTGGCTGAGCAGCGCGCTGCTGGCCGGACTGCTCTGCGCGATCTGCATGGGCCTCTCGACGGTCGCCAGCATCGGCTTCCTCTCCACCCTCCTGATCGTCACCCCGGAGGACCGGATCGGGCGGGTGCAGAGCGCAGCGGGCTTCCTCTCCTCGATGGTCCAGCCCTTCGGGCCGCTCGCGGGCGGTGCCCTGCTGACGCTGTTCGGCAGCCGTATCGCCTTCAGCGCCGTCGGCTGTGTGCTGGCCGTCTCGGCCACCGTCGTGACGCTCGCCCCCTCGGTCCGGGCGGGTGCGGCGACGGCAGGGCCGACCGGGGAGCCGAAGCCGGAGCCCGATGCGGAGGCGAAGCCGACGCCCGAGCCCGAGCCTGCCGGAACGCCCCGCCCCGCCCCCGACTCCGCCGGCCCCGGCGCGCACTGAGGAGATCCACCGTGTCCGTCTCCGGTATCCAGCAGACCCAGCTCTACTGCCTCGCCGACCCCACCTACTACGAGACCCCGGCCCGGCTCCCGGACGAGGAGACCCGCTATCCGCTGGACTCCGCCCCGCCCCCCGAGGGCCGCCGCCGGGTCCGGAACGGGCTGTGGACCTCGCTGCTCCCCGAGGGCCGCCAACTCGCCGAGCAGGGCTGGAAGATCCACGTCTCCACCGTCCCGGAGGAGGCCGAGGCGACCCTGCGCGACACCGCCCGGATCTGCCTCGCCCACGGCGTGCCGTTCAAGTTCCTCCGCAGCGAGCAGGCGCTCCTGCTGATGTCCGACAAGTACATGGCCCGCTCCGGCGCCGGGAAGTTCCTCACCCTCTACCCGCCGGACGAGACCGTCTTCCTACGGGTGCTGGACGAGCTGGTCCCGGCGCTCGCCGGACGCCTTGGCCCGTACATCCTCAGCGACCTGCGGATCGGGGACGCCCCGGTCTACGTACGGTACGGAGCCTTCGTCGCCCGCTGGTGCCGGGACGCCGACGGGGAGCGGGTCCCGGCCCTGCGCCACCCGTCCGGTGAACTGGTCCCCGACGAGCGGGGCGTGGTCTTCCGGGTGCCGCCGTGGGTCACCGTCCCCGAGGCGCTGCGCCCGCACCTCGCGGCCCGTGCCGCCGCCGGGGACACCACGTTCCCGTACACGGTCACGGAGTCCCTCCAGTTCTCCAACGCGGGCGGGATCTACCGGGCCCGGCACCGGGAGACCGGCCGGCAGGTGGTGCTCCGCGAGGCCCGGCCGCACTGCGGGCTGGACGCGGCGGGCCACGACGCGGTGACCCGGCTGCACCGCGAGCACCGGGCGCTGACCGCACTGGCCGGGCTGGACTGCGTCCCCGAGGTCCACGGCGTGCGGAGCGTGTGGGAGCACCACTTCCTGATCGAGGAGTACATCGAGGGGGCCACCCTCCTGGAGGAGATCGTCGCCCGCTTCGCCCTCCTCCACGGCTCCGGCACGGACGCCGAACTCGCCACGTACACCGCCTGGGTGGACTCCGTCACCGAGCGGCTCGCCCAGGCGCTGGCCGCCATCCACGCCCGCGGATTCCGCTTCGGGGACCTCCACCCCTCCAACGTCGTCATCCGGCCCGACGGCCGGGTGGTCCTCGTCGACTTCGAGTACGCCACCGCCCTCGACGACCGGGACACCCCGGTGGCCGGTGCGCCGGGGCTCCAGGCGCCCACCGGGACCCCCGGCGCCGAGGCCGACGCCTACGCGCTCTGGGCGACCTGGCTCACCATGCTGATGCCGCTCATGGAGATGGCCGGGCACGACCGGGCCAAGGCGGTGACCCTGGAGCGGTGGGCCCGCCGGAGGTACCGCCTGGCGGCCGACGCGGGGCCCGTCCGGCCCGCCGCCCTGCGGGCCGCGGAGGACCGCCTCGGCGGCGAGAGCCAGATCGCCGCGCTCCTCGACGGGCCGGTACCCGACTGGGCCGAGCTGCGGACCCGGCTGGTCGCGGGCATCCGCGCCGGGGCGACCCCCGAGCGCACCGACCGCCTCTTCCCCGGCGACCCGCACGCCTTCGCGACCGGCGGCGGCGACCTCGCGCACGGGGCCGCGGGGGTGCTGTACGCCCTGCACCGCGTCGGCGCCCCCGTGGAGCCCGCCTGGACCGACTGGCTCTCGGATGCCGCCCGCCGCCGCGACCCGGCCGCGCCCGGCGGCCTGTACGGCGGGCTGCCGGGCACGGCGGTCGTCCTGTCGCTGCTGGGCCGCGCCGACGAGGGGCGCGAACTCTTCGAGCGGGCCGCCGCCGCGCCCCCGCCCGCCTCGGCCGACCTGCTGAACGGCCGCGCGGGCATCGCGCTCGCCGCCCTGCGCCTGGCCCGGTCGGCAGGCCGGGGAGTCGGGGGTCCGGATGCCATGGCGGGCCCGGGCACCGCGTCCGGCCGTCCTGCCACGGTCCACCCGCCCGCTCGGCCCCACCCGCATGCCACCACCGGCCCCGGGCCCGTAGCCCACCCGGATGCCGGGGTCGACCACGACCTCGTCGAGTCGGCCCTGCGCACCGCCCACGACCTGGACCGCCTGGTGCGCGGCGCATCCGTGCCGGGGCTGGCAGCACCTGCCTCGGCCGGACTGCTGCGCGGGCTCAGCGGCGCCGCCCTGCTCCACCTCGAACTCCACGCCCTCACCGGTGAGGACCGCCACCTGCGGGCCGCCGGCCGGGCCCTGGAGCGGGAGGCCGGGCACTGCGTGACGATGCCGGGGGGCACGGTCCAGGTGAAGGACGGCCGCCGCCATCTGCTCTACCTGGACCAGGGGAGCGGCGGCGTCGCGCTGGTGGCCCAGGCGTATCTGGCCCGCCGTGCCGCCCCGTCGCTGGCGGCCCTGCTGCCCGGTGTCCGGCGGGGGTGCGTCCTCGAATTCGTCCGCGAACCGGGGCTGTTCACCGGCCGCGCGGGGCTCATGGCCACCGCGGGCCAGCTGTCGCCCGACGGCCGCCGGGCCCCCGACGTCCTCGCCTCGCTACGGAACCTGTCCTGGCATCTGCTCGCCGAGGAGGACCGGCTGCTCGTGCCGGGCGCCCGGCTGCGCCGCTGCTCCGCCGACCTGGCGACGGGCGCGGCGGGGCTGCTGCTGGCCCTGCACTTCCTCTCCGGGGGCGCTACGGGGGCGGGCGCGGCGGGGACGGAGGCGGACGGGACCCCCGGCCTGCTGGAACTGCTCACCCTGGGGTGACGCTCCGGTGACCGGCCGGACGGACCGGGCGGGGACCGGCTGCCCGCATGGCCCTGTCCGCATGGCCCCCTCCCGCGCAACCCCGGCCCGCATGGCCCCTGCCCGCGCAACCCTGCCCGCGCGGCCCCGGCCCCTCCCGTGCCTCCAGCCCCCTCCGCACACCACCCCTACTGCGCGCCCGCCCGTTCGCGGGCGTACAGGCAGAGCAGCCGCGGCACTTCGTAGAGCGCGGCGTGGGCGGTGACCTCCCCCGTCGGTGAGGTCACCGCCCCCGCGTCGATCAGCGACTCGACCGTACGGATCGCCGCCCGCTCCCCGCACCCCAGCGCCTCCATCGCCCGGTCCAGAGTGATGCCGCCCTCCTGCGCGGGCCCGGCCAGACGCCCCAGCGCCCGCCGGTCGTCGACCGCCAGGTCCTGCCAGCCCGACGCCATGCGCCGCCGCACGGAGACGTCTCCGGCGACCAGTTCGTCCAGGGCCGCCGACGGCTCGTCGAGCCGGTCCGCGTACTCCGCCAGCGGCAGGTGGCGCAGCACCGCCAGCCGCATTCCGCTCACCCAGACCGCCAGCGGCAGCGCCCCGCAGGCCCGGACGATCCGCAGGGCCGCCGCCGGGTCGGTCCGCAGCCGGCCGGGCCCGATCAACTTGCCGAGCAGCTCCAGCGCCTCGGCGTCCGCCAGGGCGGCCAGGGCGATCCGGTGCACCGGGGCGAGTCCCGGCAGCTGGCCGCGCGCGGTGACCACCACCGAGGACGGCCCGGAGGACCGGGGCAGCAGCCCCCGTACGGAAGCCTCGTCCGGTACGTCGTCGAGGACGATCAGCGCCCGGTGCAGCGACAGCCACTCCTGCCAGGCCTCCTCCGCCCCCTGCGAGACCGCCACCGCCACCCCCACGGCCGGAACGGCCCCCGGCCCGCCGACGGCCGCCACCACCGGCACACCCACCACCCCCGGGACGCTCCCCGGCACCCGCACCCCGCACAACCGGGCCAGCTCGGCCAGGACTTCGGCGGGCGTACGGGCCGAGCCGTCCTCGCGGCGGACCCCGACGTGGAAGCGCCCGTCGGGGAAGGCGTCGCCGAGCAGATGGGCGGCGCGCAGGGCCAGGGCCGACTTGCCGGACCCCGCGGGCCCCGACACCACCATGACCCGCTCGTCCGCTGCGCCCAACAGCCCCAGCAGCTCCCGCAGTTCCTCGCGACGGCCGGTGAAGTGGCGCGGTGCGGCGGGCAGGGCCGCGCCGCTCGCGCTCTCCCGCCCCGCCCCCGGCGGCCGGTGGGAGCGGCCCCGCCCCAGCATCGCCTTGTAGAGGGCGGCCATCGCCGGGCTCGGCTCCAGGCCCAGCTCCCGTGCCAGCAACTGCCGGTAGTCGTCGTACACCGCCAGCGCCTCGGCCTGCCGCCCGGACTGGTGCAGCGAGTTCATCCAGGCCACCCGCAGCCGCTCCCGCAGCGGGTGGCGCTCCACCAGATCGCGCAGCCCGTCCACCGCCACGGCGCTGCGGCCCAGTTCGGTCTCGATCTCGGCCCAGTCCTCGTAGACGGTCAGACAGCGGGCCTCCAGCCGCTCCGCCTCCTCCGCCACCCCCGTGGAGTCCCGCAGGTCGTCCAGCGGCGGCCCCGCCCACAGGTCCAACGCCTCCCGCAGCAGCCGGGCCGCCGCCCGCAGGTCGCCGCGCTCACCGGCCGCCCGCCCGGCCCGGGCCAGGGACCGGAAGCGCAGGGTGTCCAACTCGGCCTCGTCGATGGTGAGCCGGTAGCCGCCGCAGCCGTGGACGACCCGGTCGCGTTCGTCGTCGCCGGTGCTGCCGAGCAGGGCGCGAGCGGCGCTCACATAGACCTGGAGGTTCTTGCGCGCGGTTCTCGGTGGGTCGTCGGGCCAGACCGCGTCCGTCAACACATCGACCGAGACCGGGGTGTTGGGCCGGGAGAGCAGGGTGGCGAGGACGATGCGCTGCTTGCGGGGGCCGAGCGGGAGCGGCCGGCCGTCCCGTCGGGCGGTGAGCGGGCCCAGGAGCGAGAAGTACACGGCACCGGCCGGGGCCGGGCGGGCGGGAGGTCGGATCATCAGCGGGCCTCCGGAAGCGGGGACGAAGGGCAGACTGCCGTACGTACCCCTCGATGCTCCCTACCGCACGGTCACCGGCACATCGGGGCGGTACCCGCATGTTCCGCCCCCGCACCCGACCGAAACCGCCCCGCGCCCCCATGTTGTGGGGGCCCGGCACGGGCGGTCGCGGCGCTCACGCGGGCTCGACCTCCACCGCGCACTCCGCCGCGAACTCGCAGAGCGCCGAGCGGTCCGCCCGGCCCGTCTTGCTGAGCAGGCTGGCCATGTGCTTCTCCACCGTGCGCGGCGAGATGGAGAGCCGCCGGGCGATCTGCTGGTTGCCCGGCCGCTCCGGCAGCAGCACGAACACCTCGTACTCACGCGGGGTCACCCCGCTGGTCCGCAGTGAGAGCGGGATGCGGTCCCAGCCGCCCCGGTGCTGGGTGACGCTCGCCCCGGCCTGCCGTAGCGCGGCCCGGCAGGCGGAGGCGACCGGCTGCACCCCCACCCCGTAGAAGAACTCCTCGGCCCGGCGCAGCCAGGCGACCGGCTCGCCCCACCCGTCGGCCCGGGCCGCGTCCGCGACCAGGCGCAGCCCGAGATGGCGGGCGACCGGGAAGGGGGCGGCCCGGGCGTCGAAGGACGCGACCAGGCGGGCGGCCTCGGACCGGTCGCCGTCGCGGCCCAGCAGCACCGCCTCTGCCAGCTCCAAAAACTGCCCGTTCCAGGCGAGTTCGGCACCGGACGAGGCGCGTACGGCCGCGAACTCCGCCCGGTCCGCCGCCCCCGCCAGGACCCGCAGGAGGGGGCGCAGCCCGTAACTCCCGCTCAGGTAGAAGTAGCTGGGGTGGTCACGCTCCCAGGCGAGCACCGCGTCCAGTTGCGCCAGCGCCCGCTCCCGGTCCTCCTCCAGCAGGGCGCCGATCGCCTTGCACAGCCCCAACTGGTGGGGTACCAGCAGGGATTGCTCGCCGCCCGCCCGTCTGAACGCGGCCAGCGAGCGGTCCATGTCCCGCCGCCGCCCCCGGTGCGCGGCCATCGTGGCGGCGGAGAGCAGCAGATAGCGGTGGGCCGAGTGGTTGCCGACCCGGGCACTGGCCTCCAGAGAACGGTCGATGATCTCCTGCGCCTCGTCCCACCGGGCGCAGAGCACCGCGTTCATGGCGAGCAGCCCGTCCACCGTCTGGGTCAGCAGCAACGCCCCCAGCTCGATCGCCGCGGCCCGCGCCGAGCGGAGCCGGGAGGCGTCCCCGGTCCGCATGAAGGCGTTGGCGCCCAGCCGCACCAGGGCCTCCACCCGCCAGACGGGCAGGTCGTGGTCGGTGGAGAGCGCGAGCATCCGCTCCAGGCAGGCGTCCGCCGCGTCGAACCCGCTCTCGCGCAGCAGCAGGGCCAGCAACTGCCAGGCCTGGCAGGCGACCACGGGCAGCCCCTCGGCCTCCGCGATCTCCGCCGCCTCCCGGGCGGCCCGCTCGGTCTCCGAGGGGCAGCGGTGCTCCTGGCCGGGCAGCAGGGCGAGATGGGCGTCGGCGACGCCGAGTGCGGCCCGGCGGCCGGGGGCGGGCTCCTCGCCGAGCAGGGTGCGGGCGGCCTCGATCTGGCGGGCCGCGTCGGCCGCCCGCTCGGCCATCACGGCCACCCACGCGATCTTGATGTGGATCTCGCCGCGCCGGTCGGCGGCCTCGGTGCGCGCGGGCACCGGCGGCAGCGCGTCGGCCAGCTCCAGGGCCGAGTCCAGGTCGCCGCCCTCGGCCTTCGCCACCGCCAGCGACTCGCAGATGGCGGGCCGGTCGGCGTCGGCGGCCAGCGGGCAGGCCCGCTCCAGCAGCACCACGGCCGAACCGTGGGCCCCCGAGGCGAGCATCCGCCTCCCGGCCTCCGCGAACCGCAGCGCGGCCCCGGCCCGGTTGCCGGCGGCCAGATGGAGGGAGGCGACGAGCTGCTGTCCGTCCTCGTCCAGCGGTTGCCCGGACCGCTCGACGGCCCCGGCGGCCCGGCGGGCCAGCGCGGCGCGCTCGGCCGGGGCGAGCGAGGAGATCAGGGCCTCGGCGGTCAGCGAGTGGCGGAAGGCGTAACGGTCGGGGGCGGCGCCGTCCGGGGCGATCACCCCGGCCTCCACGGCGGAGCGCAGATGGGTGAACAGGGCCCGGTCCTCGAAGCCCGTGACGGTCTGGAGCACAGTGACCGAGAACTGGCCGCCCAGGGTGGCCGCCGCCCATAAGAGTTCCCGCACCGGCTCGTCCAGCCGGTCCAGCCGACGCGTCCAGCTCCGGACGATCCCCGAGGGCACCGGCCCGCCGGGATCTTCGGCCGCCTCCCAGCCGCCCTCTGCCTGCCGCAACTGACCGGTATCGAGCAGATCGGCCAGCAGCACTTCCAACAAGTACGGGTTTCCGCCCGACCGTTCGGCCAGACGCTGGTGCACGACCTGGGGTATCTCCTCGGGTGCCGCCTCCAGGCACGCACCGGTCAGCACCCGCGTCTGGTCGTCCCCGAGCGGTTTCAACTCCCTGATGACCGCGGCCTGTCGGCGCTCGGCCGAGCGTACGAGATCGAGTGCTGCCCCCGCCTCCGGGCGCAGGGTCCCCAGCAGCAGGATCGGCAGGTCCGCGAGATTGTCGATGACGTACTCGACGACCGCGACCGTCTCCGCGTCGCTGTCGTGCAGATCCTCCAGCAGGATCGTGCAGCCGGACTCCCGGCCCAGCACGGAGAGCAGCCGCAGCAGCGCCTCCGCCAGCTCGACCACGGTCTCCGGGTAGCCGGGCGAGGCCTTCTGGCGCCACTCCGGGACCAGCCGGGCCAGCGCGGGGTGGTACGGCGCGAGTTCGGGATCGGTCGGGGTGCCCGCGGCCCGGAAGCGGGAGGAGAGGGCTTCCACGAGTGGCCGGAAAGGGACGACGAGACCGGTCGAGGTGGCCCGGCCGCGCAGCACGGGCATGCCGAGCCCGTAGGCCCGGTAGGCGCACTCACCCACCAGCCGGGATTTGCCGATCCCGGCCTCGCCGACGAAGAACAGGGCGCGCCCCGAACGCCGTCGCACGGCGTCCAGGGCGCTGCTCAGCAGGCCGATCTCCTCGTCCCGCCCGACGATGACCGGCGAAGTGGCTCGCATGGGCGCAGGCTACTGGAGTCGTAACTCATCCGGCAGCGCCCCAATGCGCCACAATCCGGCCGAGGCGCGGCTAAAGCGGAATCATGGTGGTCCACGGCAGGTCGATGGTGTTGCCCGTCTCGCCCTCCGAGGCGCTGAGGAGTCTGCTGCGCATGCCCAGCCCGCCGCCGATACCAAAGGATATCTGCCCGGCCGGGTGGTCGTAGCCGCCCTCCTGGGAGTGCTTGGCGGATCCCTGCATCGCCGATTCGCTGATGTGCGTCATCTCTGCCTCATTCTCCTTGAAAGAAAGGTTTCTGACGTGCAATCACACAATGGGTCGGTCGGACGGTCGATGGTCGGCGGGTCTCGCGGTACGGGGACCGGGCCCGCACCCGGGGGCCCTCATGCGGCCCCCGCGGACGGGTTGAGCAGCAGCGCTGAGCCGATGCGGTCGGGGAACCCCGCCCGCAGCAGCCCGTGACCGATCCCCGAGAGGCCGGTGAGCAGCCCCGGGTGCGGTACGTGGCCGGGGGTCCCGCAGCGCGGCCCTTCCCGGTCGGCGGCGGCCAGCAGGGTCCCGGCCCGGCGCACCCACGGGGTGCGGTCGCCGGTCAGGGCCGGGTGGCCGAGCAGTTCGAGCAGGCCCAGCTCGCCGTGGCAGAGGCTGTCGTCGGCGAGCGGGGGGCGGTCCGCCAGCTCACCGGCCCGCTCCGCCAGCCAGCCCGACAGGTCCGGATCGGCCAGGGCGCCCGGGCTGTCCGCGACCGCGAGGGCCGCCCCCGCCGCCCCCTCGCACCAGGCCCCGCCCTCCGCCACCTCGGCGGTCGCCCGGCGCAGGGCCCGCAGCCCCGCCGTACGGTACTGCTCACCGCCCCCCGCCGCGGCGAAGCGCAGCAGCGCCCAGCCGATGCCCGCGGCCCCCTCGGCGAAGCCGCCGGCCGCCGGGAGCGGGGCCACGGCGAGCCGCTCGGCACACCGCTCCGCGCCCCGCCACGCCTCGGCCCGGCCGGTGGTGCGGTGGACCGCGAGCAGGGAGACCAGCCCGCCGGCCGCCCCGCCGCGCACCCCGTACCCCGCCTCGGCGGCGCCCGCGGCGCAGGCCAGCCGGGTGGCGGGGCCCGCCAGCTCCGTCACCGTCCGGTCCTTGAGCAGGGCGCCCACCTCGGCCAGGGCGTACGCGATGCCGCCGAGACCCGCGAAGGCCCCCGAGCCCAGCACCGCGAGGTCGTCGACCCGGCCGTGCAGGGCGTCCAGCAGTCCGGGCACCGGGGCCAGCGCCTCGCGGGCCGCCTCGGCGTACCGCTCGGCCCCGGTGAGGGCGGCCAGCTGGGCCAGGTAGAGGGCGGGGCCGGTGTAGCCGCTCGCGAGGTCGGCCGCCATCGGGGCGAGCCGCCAGTAGCGCTCGCCCAGCAGCTCCAGGCCGATCCAGTTGGTGCGGTGCTCGTACCGGTAGGCGAGCGAGACGAGCTGGTCGCCCACCGACCGTGCGGCGGAGAGGAGGTGCTCCGGCTCGGGGGCCGTCGCGGCCGTCCGGGCCCGTGCCCCGCCCTCCGACCTGTGCGGCGGTTCGGCGGAGGTGGAGACCATCGCGGCCCGGATGATCCGCTCCTGGTCCTGGCGGTCCACCGAGTCCATGGCCCGTACCTTCGCCTCGACCCGTTCGAGACCGGTGGCACCCGAGGTGCCGGGCACCCCGCGTCCGGTGCCGCTCCACAGCTCCGTGGAGCCGGGCCGGGTGAGGAAGACCGGCACGTCACCGGCCCACAGCTCCTCGATCTCCTCCTCCTCCAGACCGGGCAGCGCGGGGGTGCCCAGGGTGGGGGTGCGCAGCAGCGAGAGGACCTGGTGGCGTTCGGCGGCGTCCCGCATCAGGTCGGGGTGGGTCGACTCGTCGAGCAGCGTCGTGTAGGTCCAGGTCGGCCGGGAGACCACCCGGACCTCGTCCCGCGCGAAGTCCGTCAACAGGCCCCGCTTGCCGAGTAGTTCGTCACGGTATTCGCTGATCGCGGTGTAGCCGACGCGGAAGCCCTCGCACAGGGCGTCGGTGTACGCGCACGGGTCGGCCGGAACCCCGTCCAGCCGGGGCCGGTTGGCGGACTCGGTGAACCGCGCGGAGCGCCGTACCAGCCGCATGGTGTCCAGGCCCGCGTCGGCCCAGTCGGCCGTCTCGATGGGGGAGGGGGCGGCCCGGCCGCCGCCGATCGCGGAGACGTCGAGCGCGGCCGAGTCCCCGACCAGCAGCTGCGGCAGCAGCCCGACCCGGTAGGCCGAGGCGTGCAGGGCGCGGGCGGCGGGGTCGGCGGAGTGCGCCTGGGCGAGGGGCGGGTGGAACAGCGTCTCCACGTCCACCAGGACCGGATGCGGCCCGCAGGCGATCAGGTTCTCCTGGTGCAGATCGGTCCCGTCCAGCAGATGGAGCAGGGCCAGCAGCGCGCCCTGACGGCGGTAGAACAGGCGGGTCTCCGCCGTGGTCGAGCAGGGCCGCTCGGCGACGAACTCCACCCACCCGTAATCACCCCGGTCCAGCACCCGCAGCGCCCGCAGGGACGGCGTACCGGGCAGCGAACCGAACCACTCCACCAGGGAGTTGAAGTGCCGGTGGGCGGAGAGCGGGCGCGGCTTGTAGACCAGCCGGGTGCCGTCGTTGAAGCGCAGCAGCATCACCGAGCGGCCCCCGCGGTGGCTGTCACCGGCGCCCGTGTCGACCCCGGTCAGCGCCCCCGGCCCCGGCCCCGCGCCCAGCGACCCCGCCGCCGGACCCCGGTCGCCCAGCACCCCGGAGGCGGCCAGCAGCTCCCGGTCGTCGGCCAGCCGGCCGAGCATCTCCGTCAGGGCGTCGGCCGCGCTCAGGCTCGTCCGGGCCAGGACGTGGGCCAGCACGGGATAGGCGGTGAGGAAGGCCGCCAGCCCGTCCCGCCCCGCCGTCACCCGCAGGAAGTCCCGGAACCGCTCCTCGGGCCCCTCCCCGGCCAGCCGCCCGGCCTGCCGCGCCCGGTGCAGCTCCAGCACGAGCGTCCGCGCCGCCAGCCGGGCCAGCCGCGCGGTCAGCTGGGACCGGAAGTCCTCCAGTACGGGGGCGAGCCCGACGGCGGTCCCGGCCCGTACGGCGTTGTTCGACGGGGAGGTCAGCAGCCGTGCGGCGGCCCGCTCGGCGAACGGGGCCACGACGAGGGCGAAGCCGGTGAGCCCGGGGTAGGGCCGTTCGGCCACCGGGGCCTGCGGCGGTGCGTCGGCGATGACGCCCTGGACGAAGACCACCCAGTCGGGCTCGCCCACGGGCGGCTCCCCGATGACCCCGGGCAGCCACCAGGGCCCGGTACGAGCGGAGTTGTCGGCTGCGACCTTGGGGGAGGCGCAGGGGCGGCCGTTCCCGGCGGCGCGGGCGAACCCGCCGGTGGCGTGGGCGCCGCCGGTCGGGTTCATGTTCACCACCGCGGTGGACCCGTTCACGGTGACGGCCGGGGGAGCGAGCCGGGCAGCAGCCCCCGTACCGCCGCTGCCGATCAGTTCCTTCTCCACCGCACCTCCCAGGTCGGGAGCGGTCCACCGGACCGCCTGCGACCATCCTGGCGGTGGGGACTCCCGTGGCGCATGGGGGAGTTGCCCCCATCTTTCGCCGGATGGCGTGCACCCCGGGGGTGAGTGCGGCCTCACCAGGGCCTGTGCGGACTCACACCGCCCGGGGCGGAGCCGTCGACGCCCGGATCATCAACTCGGCGGCGATGGTGGCGATGCCGCCCGGCGGCGGGTTCTCCTTGCCCATCGCGAGCCGTCCGGCCCGCGCCCCCGCCTCGAAGAGCGGCAGCCGTACGGTGGTCAGTGCGGGCGCGGCGTCCACCGAGAACGGCAGGTCGTCGAAGCCGGCCACCGAGATGTCCTGCGGGATGCGGAGTCCCTGGTCCCGTACGGCGGCGCAGGCGCCCAGCGCGACCGTGTCGTTGGCGGCGACGACGGCGGTGATGCCGGGCTCCCGGCGCAGCAGGTCGAGGGTGGCCTCGTATCCGGAGCGCCGGTCGTAGGGGCCGTGCACGGTGAGCCGCTCGTCGTCCCCGCCGTCCAGCCCCGCGCCCCGCAGGGCCTCGCGGTGGCCCTCCAGTCGGTGCCGGGTGGTGGTGTGCTCCGGCGGTCCGGCGACATAGCCGATCCTGCGGTGGCCCAGCGCGACCAGGTGCTCGGTCAGCCGCCGCCCGCCGCCCCGGTTGTCGAAGGCGAGCGCGGCGACGAGCAAGTCCCCCTCGGGGAGCGGGGGGCGCCCGCAGAAGACGATCCGGGTGCCCGCGTCCGCCAGCTTGCCCAGCTTCGCGGCCATGGCGGCCTGCTGGCCCGGGCTCTCGACCGCGCCGCCGGTGACGACGACCGCGGCGGCCCGCTGGCGCTGGAGGAGGGTGAGATAGGTCAGCTCGCGCTCGGGGGAGCCGCCGGTGTTGCAGATGACGGCCAGCTTCTCGCCACCCGCCCGCCCGGAGCCGTCCCCCGGCCCGCCGATCTGGCTCTGCGCGGCCCCGGCCATGATCCCGAAGAAGGGGTCCGCGATGTCGTTGACCAGGATGCCGACGAGGTCGGAGGTGGCGGCGGCCAGCGAGCTGGCGGGCCCGTTGAGCACGTAGTCCAGGTCGTCGACCGCGCGCAGGACCCGCTCCCGGGTCGAGGCGGCGACCGGGTAGTTCCCGTTCAGCACACGGGAGACGGTGGCCGGCGACACCCGGGCGCGGGCCGCCACGTCCGCCAGGGTGACTGTCATCGCTCTCCTCCGTGGTCGCGTGCGGCGCCCCTCTTGTCCGGCCGCTGTCCGCAGGCTAGCGTCCCCTCGTGTAGAAAGCGCTTACTACGCTGTAGGGAGGGAACTTCGTGACACGCAGGACAGTGCGCATCGCCATGAACGGCGTCACGGGTCGCATGGGGTACCGGCAGCATCTGGTGCGTTCGATCCTCGCGATCCGCGAGCAGGGCGGCCTGGACCTCGGCGGCGGAGAGGTCCTCTGGCCGGAGCCCGTCCTCGTCGGCCGCCGCGCCCACGCCCTGGAGGAGCTGGCCGCACGGCACGGTCTGGCCGAGTGGTCGACGGACCTGGACGCGGTGCTCGCGGACGACACGGTGGAGATCTACTTCGACGCCCAGGTCACCTCGGCCCGGCTGGAGTCGGTCAGGAGAGCCGTGGCGGCCGGCAAGCACATCTACACGGAGAAGCCCACGGCGGCGGACGTCGAGGGCGCCCTCGACCTGGCCCGCCTCGCGCGCGAGGCGGGCATCAAGCACGGTGTGGTCCAGGACAAGATCTTCCTGCCGGGCCTGCTGAAGCTCAAGCGCCTGATCGACGGCGGCTTCTTCGGAGAAATCCTGTCCGTGCGGGGCGAGTTCGGCTACTGGGTCTTCGAGGGTGACTGGCAGGAGGCCCAGCGCCCCTCGTGGAACTACCGCGCGGAGGACGGCGGCGGCATCGTCGTCGACATGTTCCCGCACTGGGAGTACGTGCTCCACGAGCTGTTCGGCCGGGTAACTTCCGTGACGGCCCAGGTGCGGACGCACGTTCCGCGCCGCTGGGACGAGCGCGGCAAGCCCTACGAGGCGACCGCCGACGACGCCGCGTACGGGATCTTCCAGCTGGCGGGCGGGGCCGTCGCCCAGATCAACTCCTCCTGGGCGGTCCGGGTCGACCGGGACGAGCTGGTGGAGTTCCAGGTGGACGGCACCCACGGGTCGGCGGTGGCGGGCCTGCGCAACTGCCGCGTACAGCACCGCTCCTGCACCCCCAAGCCGGTCTGGAACCCGGACCTCCCGGTCACCGAGCCGTTCCGCGACCAGTGGCAGGAGGTCCCGGACAACCAGGAGTTCGACAACGGCTTCAAGGCGCAGTGGGAGCTGTTCCTGCGCCACGTGGTGCTGGACGAGCCGTACACCTGGGACCTGTTGGCCGGAGCGCGCGGGGTCCAACTAGCGGAACTGGCGCTGAAGTCGTCGGCGGAGGGCCGCCGCCTCGATGTCCCGGAGCTGACACGGTGAGGGCGTCGGTGCTGCTGCCCAGCGGCCCCTACACCCCCCGCGCCACCCCGCTGGACCTGCCCCCGTCAGGGGCGCCCTCGTCCTCCCGTACGGTCTACTCGGCGGCCCATGTGGTCGCGGACCCGTACGCGGACCCCGGCCCGGACGGCCCGGCGGCCGTCGACTGGGAGGCCACGCTCGCCTTCCGCCGCCACCTCTGGGCGCACGGCCTGGGCGTGGCGGAGGCGATGGACACGGCGCAGCGGGGGATGGGCCTGGGCTGGCCGGGAGCGGCGGAGCTGATCCGCCGCTCGGCGGCGGAGGCGAGGGCGGTGGGCGGTGGGATCGCCTGTGGAGTGGGCACGGACCAACTGCTTCCGACGTCCGAACCAACCCTGGCGGAGGTGGCATCGGCGTACGAGGAGCAACTGGCCCTGGCCGAGGTGAACGGGGTGCGGCCGATCCTGATGGCCTCGCGCGCCCTGGTCCGCGCGGCAAGAGGCCCGGAGGAGTACGTGGCGCTCTACGCCCACCTCCTGCGCCAGTCGAGGGAGCCGGTGATCCTGCACTGGCTGGGCCCGATGTTCGACCCGGCGCTGGAGGGCTACTGGGGGAGCACGGACCTGGACGAGGCGACGGAGACGCTCCTGAAGGTGATCGCCGAACACCCGGACAAGGTGGACGGCATCAAGATCTCCCTGCTGGACGCGGCCCGCGAGATCGAGGTGCGTCGCCGCCTGCCGGCCGGGGTGCGCTGCTACACGGGCGACGACTTCCACTACCCGGAGCTGATCGCGGGCGACGAACAGGGCTACAGCCACGCGTTGTTGGGCATCTTCGATCCGCTCGGCCCCCTGGCGGCACACGCGGTACGGGTCCTGGACACGGGGGACGTGGACGGCTTCCGCGCCCTCCTGGACCCCACGGTCGAACTCTCCCGCCACCTCTTCGGGCCGCCGACCCGCTTCTACAAGACGGGTGTGGTCCTCCTGGCCTGGCTCGCGGGCCACCAGGACCACTTCACGATGGTGGGCGGCCTCCAGTCGGCGCGCTCGCTGCCGCATCTGGCGAAGGCGTACCGACTGGCGGACACTCTGGGCCTGTTCCCGGACCCCGAGCTGGCGGCGCACCGCATGCGGACCCTGCTGGCGGTCCAGGGGGGATCAGGATGACCGACGGGCTCGCGCGTCTGTCGATCAACCAGGAGACGATCAGGCAGTGGTCACTGCCCGAGCTGGCCGAGGGGTGCGTCACGGCGGGGATCGGCCGGGTCGGCCTGTGGCGGGCGCCGATCCAGGCGTACGGCGTCGAGCGCACGGCGAGGCTCCTCTCGGACGCCGGGCTCACGGTCACCAGCCTCTGCCGGGGCGGCTTCCTCACCGCGCTGGACCCGGCCGGGCGGGCCCGCGCCCTGGACGACAACCGCCGGGCGGTGGACGAGGCCGCGACCGTCGCGACCGACACCCTGGTCCTGGTCTCCGGCGGCCTCCCGCCCGGCAGCCGCGACCTGCACGGGGCGAGGGAGCGGGTGGCCGACGCGCTGGCCGAACTCGCCCCGTACGCGGCGGACCGCGGCGTACGCCTGGCGATCGAGCCGCTGCACCCGATGTTCGCGTCCGACCGCTGCGTGGTCTCGACCCTGGCCCAGGCCCTGGACATCGCGGAACGCTTCCCGGCCGAGCGGGTCGGCGTGGTCGTCGACACGTACCACGTCTGGTGGGACGACCGGGCCCCCGCCCAGATCGCCCGGGCCGGGGCGTCGGGCCGTATCCACGCCTTCCAGCTGGCCGACTGGATCACCCCGCTCCCGGCGGGCGTCCTGCTGGGCCGGGGGCAACTGGGCGACGGCAGCGTGGACTTCCGCTCACTCTGTACGGCGGTGGAGGCGGCGGGCTACGACGGCCCGATCGAGGTGGAGATCTTCAACGAGTCGCTGTGGGCCAGGGGCGGGGCGGAGGTGCTGGCCGAGGTGGCCGAGCGCTATGTGCAACATGCCTGGTGACGGCCCTGACCGAGCCCAAGGGTAAAGAGATCGTCAAGGGGTGCAACCTTCGCGTGCCCTCTCGGGTCACACAGGGCGTCGGGAACTTCCGGGGAGGGGTCCGGGGGGAACGGGAAGGCCCGACGGGGGGAGAGCGAGGGGGGTCCGGCCGCGAGGCCGGGCCCCATTCGGCTTTCGGGCCCCGCCCGCCGGGGGCCGGGACTCAGGACGGCACCCGAGAGCGATCGGCCGGGGAGTCCTCCCGCAGCGTGCGCACGTCCATCAGCGCGGGGTCCTGGGCGAGGAGCCGGGCGTGGAGGGCGCGCAGGGAGGGGCCGGGCTCGGATCCCAGCTCCGCCACCAGGCGGGCGCGGTGCCGCGCGTACACGACGAGGGCTTCGCCGCCCCGGTCCGAACGGTGGAGCGCGAGCATCAGCAGCCAGGCGAACCGCTCCCGCAGCGGATACTTGTGCACGGCGTAGTGCAGCAGGGGAACGGCGTGGCGGTGGCGGCCGAGCTGTAGCTCCACTTCGGCCAGCACCTCCATGTCGGTCAGGAACCGCTCCTGGCGGAAGAGCCGCTCCCGTTCCATCATCGGCCCGTCCAGCCCTTCCGCCAGCGGCCCGGTGGACATGGTGCGGGCCCGCTCCAGCAGCTCGGACGCCTCCTGGAGCCGGCCGTCGCGGGCGGCGGCGAGACCGGCGGCGGCGAGGCGTTCGTACGTGTAGAAGTCGACCTCCGCGTCACCGGCGTCGAGCCGGTAGCCGCCCCCGGACCAGTGGATCACCGCGCCCTGCTCCCCGTCCCCGCCCGGTTGGAGCAGGGCCCGGAGCCCGGAGACGGACTTCTGGATCAGGTTCTTCGCGTACGCCGGGTACTCCTCGCCCCAGAGCGCCTCGGTCAGCTGATCGATCCCGGTCTCCATGCCGGGCCGCAGGAGCAGCACCGCCAGGAGCGCCCGCTGCTTGGGCGGCCCCAGCTCCAGATCCGTGGCGCCCCGGCTGACATGGAGGGGCCCGAAGAGGCGGACGGTGAGGCGCGAGGAGCCGCCGCCACCCGCAACTCCCTCCCCACCACCCCCGACACCCTCCGGCGGCCTCCCGTCCGGCTCGTCCCGACCTCGCAGCAGCACACCCGACATGTCTCCCCCTGGGCCCCGAGTCCACGCCCGCGAACGCTCGTTCCAGGCTAAGGGCTGTCCCGTTCATCCCGGGCGGGCGCACGACGACAGCCACGGCGCCTCGCCGCGCCGGCGGAACGCCCGTATACATCCAGGGCGTCCAGCGCTCCGTCCAGCGTTCGGTCCAGCGGCGTGCGTGAGGGTGGCGGGGACGCGGCCCACCGTGTCCCGTCCGACGAACGAGTGCCGCTGCCCCGGAGAGTGGAACGTGCCCTCTGCCCACCGCACACCGCGACCTTCCCCCCGAGCATCCACCGACCCCCCTCTCCTGCACCGCTGGGGCCGCCTGGCCGCCGCCCGCTCCCGGCTGGTGATCGGGATCGGCGTCCTCCTGACCGTCGTGGGGCTCGTCCTCGCGGCCGGGGCGATGGACCGGCTCGTCCTGAGCCGGTTCGAGACCCCGGGCTCGGAGTCGGTGACCACCAGGGCAGCTCTGGAGCGCGAGTTCGTCACGGGCACACCGAGCGTGCTGCTCCTGGTGACGGCCCGGCAGGGGACGGTGGACGACGAGCCGGTCGCGCGGGCGGGTGACCGGCTGGCGGCGGAGCTGGGGCGTGAGGACGGGGTGGCCGAGGTGGCCTCGTACTGGTCGCGCGACCGGTCGCCGACCCTGCGCAGCATCGACGGCAGACAGGCCCTGATCGTCGTCCGCATGGCCGGTACGGTCACCGAAGCCCGTTCGGAACTGGCCCGGATCTCCCCGGAGTTCACCCGGGACGAGGAGCTGTTCACGGTCCGCGTCGGCGGCGGCGACGAGATCTTCCGCCAGGTGGCCGAACAGTCCCGGCAGGACTTCCTCCGGGCCGAGCTGATCGTGTTCCCGCTGGTGCTGCTGCTGCTCTTCGCGATCTACCGCCGCTTCTCGGCGGCGGCGCTGACGCTCGGCATGGGCCTCTTCTCGGTGATCACCACACTGGCGCTGATGCACCTGGTCACCTACGCCACCGAGGTGTCGACGTTCGCGGCCAACCTGGCGCTGGTGATGGGCATCGGACTCGGCGTCGACTACAGCCTGTTCGTGATCAACCGCTTCCGCGAGGAGCTGGGCCGGGGCCGCCCGGTGCCGGACGCGGTGGCCCGTACGGTGGAGAGCGCGGGCCGTACGGTGGCGTTCAGTGGCCTGACGGTCCTGGTGTCCCTCTCGTGCCTCCTCCTCTTCCCGTTCCCGTTCCTGAGGTCCTTCGCGTACGCGGGGATCGGCACCGTGCTCACGGCGGTCTTCGCGGCGCTGGTGATCCTCCCGGCGGCACTGGCGGGAGCGGGGAGCCGCGTGGCGTCCAGGCGAGCGACCAACTCTCGCGAGGAAGAGGGCTGGTGGCACACCACAGCCCTGAGGATGATGCGCCACCCGCTCCGCTACGGCATTCCGGCCCTGGCGGTCCTGCTGGCGCTGGCGGCCCCGGCACTGGGCCTCACGTTCGGCACCCCCGACGAACGGGTGCTGCCCGAGGGCGTGTCCAGCCGCGTCGTCCAGCAGGAGATCCGGGAGAACTTCGCGGCGGAGGAGATGGACGCGATCCAGGTGCTGCACCGGGGCCGGCCTGGAACGGCCGCGAACGGTAAGGAGATCGACGCCACGGCCACGGCACTGTCCCGCCTCCCCGGGATCTACCAGGTGGAGGCCCTGACGGGCAGGTACGCGCAGGGCGAGAGGACGACGCCCCCCGGGACCGGCTACACGGACCGCTTCGCGCACCGGAAGAACACGTGGTACTCGGTGGTGGCGACCCACGAGGGCCTGACCGAGGATGTGGAGGGCCTGCTCTCCGCGATCAGAGCGACGGCGGCCGGAGGGGAGAGCGCACAGACCGATCAGATCAGGATCGGCGGCTACCCGGCCGAACTGGCCGACTTCCGGGCCACGTTGGTCGACCGGCTGCCGCTGGTGCTGGGCCTGGTCCTGCTGGTCACCCTGGTCGTGCTCTTCCTGATGACCGGCAGTGTGCTGCTCCCGCTGAAGGCGACGGTGCTCAACGTGCTGAGCCTGGGCGTGATGTTCGGTGCCCTGGTCTGGGTCTTCCAGGACGGCAACCTGTCCGGCGCGCTGGGCTTCACCGCGACCGGAGCGATCGAACCGAGCATCCCGATCCTGATGTTCTGCGTGGCCTTCGGCCTCTCGATGGACTACGAGGTCCTCATGCTCTCCCGGATCAAGGAGGAGTACGACCGCACGGGCGACCCCACGGCCTCGGTGGCGACGGGCCTGGAGCGCAGCGGCCCGCTCATCACGTCGGCGGCAGTGGTCATGGCCGCGTCCTTCGCTACGTACGCGTCCTCGGGCGTGGTGTTCCTCAAGATGCTGGGCCTGGGCATGGTGGCGGTGATCCTGATCGACGCCACCCTGATCCGCGCGGTCCTGGTCCCGGTCCTGATGCGCCTGACCGGCCGAGCCAACTGGTGGGCCCCGCGCCCCTTGGCCGCCCTCCACCGCCGCTGGGGCCTGAGGGAGTCGTCGCCCCCGGCGCCTCCCGCCGGCCTCCCGGACGGCGAGCCCGCCCGGACCCCGAAGTCACCGACGCCGACGCCTTGACGGTCGGCGAGGGGGCCGGACGCGGTGATCAGCGGCGCGCCGACGCGCCTCGGTTCGACCGCGTGGTGCGGGCCCCCGCCGAGGCGGTGGCCGGGGCGGTGGCCGGGGCCCGCGCAAGGGACGGCCGGGAGACCTTCCCCTGCCCGGTCTGGCGTGGAGCCTGGCGCAAAGTCGCGTCAAGTTGTCCGGGGAGGCCCATCTGTACGGGTGAAGGGGCGGCTCATCGGGGGCAGGGGCCGCGATGAGCGGCCGTACGA
The DNA here is from genome assembly GCF_056436485.1 of Streptomyces sp. NPDC043746. NCBI lineage: Bacteria > Bacillati > Actinomycetota > Actinomycetes > Kitasatosporales > Streptomycetaceae > Streptomyces > Streptomyces sp. NPDC043746. Next base: position 236,435 of record NZ_JBWKCM010000005.1, read on the forward strand.
TGGGCGCCCCGCCGCCCCTGGAGCCAACGTGTCGGATCACGCCCCGGACCATCCGCCGAAGACCCCGCCTCCGCCGAAGCGCCCGATCTCCCCGCCGCGCCCGGAGACAGGCCCGGTCGGTACGGCGGGCCGCCGGATGCCGGTTCACCACAGGCGATCGGTGAAATGGCTTCTGGAATCCTCCTCCTGGGCGCCCAAATTGGCCTCGGACCACGTGGTCCTCCAACTGCATGAGTGGGGCCACCGCGAAAGGGATCGGCCCGCGACGGATCTGACCGAACTACTCGTGCGCATGGCCGCCGCGGACGGCGGGCGCCAGGTGTCCGTGCAGCTCGCGGACCAAGGGCGACAGGCGCTCATCGTCGCCTTGTCCCACCGGCCGGTGCGCCCGGTTGTGGACGGCCGGTCGCTCTTGGAACTTGCCGGGTTGGGCGCCGCCTCGTGTGGGATGGACACGGCCGAGGACGGTCGTCGGGTGTGGGCGGTGCTCGACTTGTAGCGGCCTGCTCATCGACGGCGTCGGGGGAAGGCATCCTCAGCCCGCCGTCATTGGTCACAACTCCGTCACCGCCGGAACATTCCGGCTTCCTGGGGTGTGTTCGGGCGGCTACGGTCGGCCTTCACGAACCGCCCGAGGGGGACGAGTTGAACACCCGCACACGCACCGCCGCGCTCGCCTGTGTCGCCGCCATGGCCCTTGTCGGTTGCGACCCCGCCGACGCCGGTACCGACGCGAAGCCCGAAGCCTCCGCGGCAACCCCCGCCAGTGAAGCCCCCACGTCGTCGCCGGCCAAGGAGAAGGAGCCGGCCGAGTCGAAGGCGGTCCCTGACTTCGTCGGCATGGGACTCCAGTCCGCACAGGACGCCGCCCAGAAGGAAGGGTTCTACTCGCTCAGGTCCCATGACAGTGCCGGTCGTGGCCGTATACAGGCCTTCGACCGGAACTGGAAGGTCTGTTCGCAGAACATGGCGGCGGGCAAGGTCATCCCCACCGACACGGTGCTGGACTTCGGCACCGTGAAGCTGGAGGAGAAATGCCCGGCCGATGATGCGAAGGAGCCTGAGGCGGTCGGCGGAGAGATGCCGAACTTCGTCGGGAAGTCCGTGAAGGTCGCCCGCAAGGCACTCGACTCCAGTACGTCGATCACCGTCAAGGATGCGGCCCAGGACCGGATGGTCCTCATGGAGAGCAACTGGCGGGTGTGCACCCAGTCTCCGTCTCCCGGAACCGCTCTGAACGGGCAACCGGTCGAGTTCACGGCGGTCAAGTTCGAGGAGAGCTGCTGACGTTTGCCTGTACGGCTGCTGTTTCTGGGGTGCCCCCGCTCGCGCGGGGACCACTGCCCTTGTCGATCTCCTCTCCCATCTGCCTACGGGGTGCCCCCGCTCGCGCGGGGACCACAAGCACTCGAAACCGGCCGCCGCCTCCAAGCGCGGGGTGCCCCCGCTCGCGCGGGGACCACACTTCCTGACCTGCTGGTTTATGGGGGCTTTGCCAGTCCTTGACCCTCGGGCTGTGTGCTCACCTCTACATGATCACAGAGGGGGGGGGTGGTCGGACGCGGCGAATTCGTGAGTCGTGCGCATGGCGGGTGGCTCGGCGGAGAGCCGTAAGGGCGCCCCCGCTGAACACGGAGGGGGGCAACCCCAGTGGCCGACCAGTCGCTCACTCACTCCCGCAGCTCCTCCAGCCGAGCCAGCGCATCGCGGGCCAAGGCCTGCTCCTCCGTGGTGAGTTGAACCGCTTCCGCCATCTCCAGCCACCCCCGTGCCCCCTTCGCATCCCTCAGCCGTTGCGCGAGGTCCCCACGCAACACCAGCAGCTGCAACCGCTGCACCGGAGTCGGCTGTTCGCCCTTCAGGTTCAGTACCCGGTCGATGATCCTGGCGGCCCCCGGGAAGTCCTGCTTCGAGTCCGCGAAGAGGTCCGCCATGTGCAGGGCGCGGGCGAAGGCGTCCTTCGGTGCCGCGTCGGCCGGGTCCTCCGGGCTGTCGTCGTCGATCGTCTGGCCGACCCGGATCGTGTTGCCCGTCGGGTCGGTCGCCAGGAACTGCCGCACCCCGTACGACATGTCCTTCAGCGGGCCGATGCGCGGCAGCCCGCGCGTCGGGATGCGCCCATACGTTGCCTTCAGGCCCGACCGGAACGCGGCGTACAGGCCGTCCACGTCCTCCGTGAGCACGTAGCAGCTGGCGTGCGAGGTGCTGGGGTCGTAGTCCTTGAGGCCGTACAGCTGGATCTCGACGGCCCCGCGCTCGACCACCGCGTACGCGTACGGGCTCTTCTGCAAGTGCGTCGTCTCGAAGCCCAGGGCCGCGTAGAAGTCGACCACGGACTGGAGCAGTTCCGTGCGGCAGGGCAGCAGAGGGATGGTCTTCTCGGTCATGGCCTTGAAGGTAGTCAAATTTGATTACGCGGGCAATGGGGTATGACAACGGCCCCGTCAGGTCGATGACCGTGACGGGGCCGCTGGGCAGTCGTCGTACGTGAGACGGAAGGTCAGGCGGAGAGTTCGCCACGCTTGACGGCCATGACGAACCCGGACCAGCCCTGGGGCGAGAAGGCCAGCGTGGGGCCGGTGGGCGTCTTGCTGTCGCGTACGGGGACGGAGGCGTGGCCGTCCGCGACCTCCAGGCACTCGCCGTTGGCCCCTCCGCTGTAACTGGACTTACGCCATTCGGTCAGGGCCGCGACGTCAGTGGTGGGCTCGGTGATGTGCATGTTCGTGCTCCTCCGCGATGCTTCTGACGAGCGCCACCGACTTTTGCCGCGAGGCCGCGTCACTCAGGGCGAGAGTGTAGGAGGTGCGGCAGGCGTCAACCAGCGCCGGATCGTCCAGCAGCCGCCCGTTGTGAAGCCCTTCGATGTACGCCAGCGGGGCCGCGTCCGCGAAGGACAGCAGGTAGAGCATGCCCTCCAGAAGCGCGTGTGCTCCGCAGGCGAGGGGCAGTACATGCAGGCGTAGACGGCCCGAATCAGCCATGTCCGCCACCTTGTTCAGCTGTTCTGCCATCACCTGCGGTCCACCGATGGAGCGCCTGAGTGCACCCTCGTCCAGCAGAGTCCAGGTTTCCGGTGCCGACGCCTTCTCCAGTAGAAGTCCTCGTTTGGCGCGGCTGACAACCAACTCGTCAACCTCCTCGGCGCAGTAGTTCGGGCGGTAGGCCTGGAACACGGCACGTGAGTACTCCTTCGTCTGGAGCAGGCCTGGGATGAGTGACCCTCCGTACTGACGGATCTCCGTGGCCTCCTGCTCCAACTCCGCCACCAAGCCGAAGTAGTGGGCGAACGCCGGGTCCAAGTCCTCCAGCCACCGCTCGAAGAACCCGTCCGTCCCCAGCGCCTGGTCGATCCGCCGCGCGTCGTCCGGGCTCGGTAGCCGTCGCCCCGCCTCGTAGTGGCTGATGAGCGTCGGTGAACAGACCACCTCCCTCGCCAGTGCCTCCTGCGTCAATCCGGCGGCCATGCGGCGCAGCTTCAGCTCCTCGCCGTACTTCTCCCGTGCCGTACGCGGCCTTCCGTCCGCCTGCATGCGCCCAACTCCTCGATCTGACCAGCGTGCTGTCATGCCCGACCCCCTGGAAGCGTAGCCACTTCCGACCCCACTCTGTGATGGGTTCGCTACGGAAAGAAGCGGCGCCCATTCGTCCTCGAAGCAAGCCCGAAGCAAGCTCGAAGCAAGAGAGAAGGCCCCCATGAACCACCCCGCCACCTCACCCCCCACCCCGTTGCCGCCCTCCCCAAGCCCGTGCTCCACACCCGGAAGCGAGGTCCGCGCATGAGGGTCATGGGTGGGCAGAGCGGTGCCGCCGCGCGGTTGCTGCCGTGGACGGGCACGGGTGGGAGGCCCTGCTACCTCGTCGGGAGCGGCACCGGGTACGTGGCGCGGAGGGCCGACGAGGTGGAGGAGATCCAGCTCGACATGGCGTACGAGCTGCTCGGGCACGCCGACGGGCTCCTGGCCGAGGCCGACGCCACCGCGCCGCAACTCCATTTCCTCGCCAGTCGGTTGAGCGAGTCCCTGGCGCAGGTCCAGCGGATCGCGGAGAGCCGGGGGTCCCGGTTGGAGGCCGCGCTCGCGGAAGCGGGGCCTCACCTGAACAGCGACACCAGCCCGTAGATCCAGATGCCCAGGAACACGATCGCGAAGAGCAGGCACCCGCCGGCCGTCAGGACGTCCGACAGTCGGCTGCTCTCCCCGATGTCCCCCTTCACCTTCGCCAGGCCTTCCCACGTCACCGGGCGCCCGAGGGTGTCCGAGGCGGCCTCCCGTACGGCGGCCAGTTGACGAGCGGCGAACGGTGTCGGAGCCGCCGACTCCGGGCCGCGCCAGGCGACCGCGCGCATCCGGCGGACGGCGTTCGCGTACCGCTCCTCGAAGGCCGCCGTCTCCTCCGGGGAGCGGTCCTCCTCCAGGTACATCCAGCGGCCCGCCTCCGCCGGGTCCCCGTACAGGCGGTAGACCTCGGCCAGGCGGCGCCGGGGTGCCGGTTCGTTGGGGTAGGAGGAGACCAGCCCGCGCAGGCGCTGTCTCGCCACCGGTATGCGTCCGGAGGCGAGGTCCGCGTCCACGCGGGCCAGGGTGTCGTTCAGGGCCATGCGCTCATCATGGGGGCGGGGGAGGGGCGTGTACGAGTGGGTTGTCGACCAGGTCGGCCGTTCCCCGTCCCACCCCCAGGGCCGGGCCGCGAACCGCGTTGTCAGTGGCGGGCGGTAGCGTCGGGTCATGTCCAACATGGCCGTCGTCGAAGGGGTCCTGGAGAGGATCACGTACGCCAACGAGGAGAACGGGTACACGGTCGCCCGCGTCGACACCGGGCGCGGGGCCGGGGATCTGCTCACGGTGGTCGGTGCGCTGCTCGGGGCGCAGGTGGGTGAGTCGCTGCGGATGGAGGGCCGTTGGGGCTCGCACTCCCAGTACGGAAAGCAGTTCACCGTCGAGAACTACACCACCGTCCTGCCCGCCACGATCCAGGGCATCCGCCGCTATCTCGGCTCCGGGCTGATCAAGGGCATCGGGCCGGTCATGGCCGACCGGATCACCACCCACTTCGGCGTCGACACCCTCGACATCATCGAGAACGCGCCGAAGCGGCTCGTCGAGGTCCCCGGCCTCGGGCCCAAGCGGACGAAGATGATCGCGGAGGCCTGGGAGGAGCAGAAGGCGATCAAGGAGGTCATGGTCTTCCTCCAGGGCGTCGGTGTCTCCACCTCCATCGCCGTGCGCATCTACAAGAAGTACGAGGACGCCTCGATCTCCGTCGTGAGGAACCAGCCCTACCGGCTGGCCGCCGACGTCTGGGGCATCGGGTTCCTCACCGCCGACAAGATCGCCCAGGCGGTCGGCATCCCGCACGACAGCCCCGAGCGGGTCAAGGCCGGTCTTCAGTACGCCCTCTCCCAGTCCGCCGACCAGGGGCACTGCTTCCTCCCCGAGGAGCGGCTCATCGCGGACGGGGTCAAGCTCCTCCAGGTCGACACCGGGCTGGTGATCGAGTGCCTGGCCGAGCTGGCCGCCGATCCGGAGGGGGTCGTACGGGAGAAGGTGCCGTCGCCGGAGGGGGGCGAGCCGATCACCGCGGTCTACCTGGTGCCGTTCCACCGGGCCGAACTGTCGCTCGCCGGGCAGGTGCGGCGGCTGCTGCGGACCGGGGAGGACCGGATGCCCGCCTTCCAGGACGTGGACTGGGAGAAGGCGCTCGCCTGGCTCGCCACCCGTACGGGGGCTGTTCTGGCCCCCGAGCAGGAGGAGGCCGTACGGCTCGCGCTCAGCCGGAAGGTGGCCGTCCTGACCGGCGGGCCCGGCTGCGGGAAGTCCTTCACCGTACGGTCCATCGTGGAGCTGGCCCGGGCCAAGCGGGCGAAGGTGGTGCTGGCCGCGCCCACCGGGCGGGCCGCCAAGCGGCTGGCCGAGCTGACCGGGGCCGAGGCCTCCACCGTGCACCGGCTGCTGGAGCTGAAGCCGGGCGGGGACGCGGCGTACGACCGGGACCGGCCGCTCGACGCCGACCTGGTCGTCGTCGACGAGGCGTCCATGCTCGACCTGCTCCTCGCCAACAAGCTCGTGAAGGCCGTGGCACCCGGTGCCCACCTCCTCCTCGTGGGCGATGTCGACCAGCTGCCCTCGGTGGGGGCGGGGGAGGTGCTGAGCGACCTCCTCGCGGAGGGCAGCCCGGTCCCCGCCGTCCGGCTGACCCGGATCTTCCGGCAGGCCCAGCAGTCGGGCGTGGTCACCAACGCGCACCGCATCAACGCCGGGCAGCCGCCCCTCACCCAGGGGCTGAACGACTTCTTCCTCTTCGTGGAGGACGAGACGGCGGACGCGGGCAGACTGGCGGTGGACGTGGCGGCCCGCCGTATTCCGGCCAAGTTCGGCCTCGACCCGCGCCGTGACGTGCAGGTCCTCGCCCCGATGCACCGGGGGCCGGCTGGCGCGGGCGAGCTGAACGGGCTGCTCCAGCAGTCCATCACCCCCGGCCGCCCCGACCTCCCCGAGAAGCGGTTCGGCGGTCGTGTCTTCCGGGTCGGCGACAAGGTCACCCAGATCCGCAACAACTACGACAAGGGCGAGAACGGCGTCTTCAACGGCACGGTCGGCGTCGTCACCGCCCTTGACCTGGACGAACAGCGGCTCACCGTCCGCACCGACGAGGACGAGGAGATCCCCTACGACTTCGACGAGCTGGACGAGCTGGCCCACGCCTACGCCATGACGATCCACCGCTCCCAGGGCAGCGAGTACCCCGCAGTCGTCATCCCCGTCACCAACAGCGCCTGGATGATGCTCCAGCGCAACCTGCTCTACACCGCCGTGACCAGGGCCAAGAAGCTCGTCGTGCTGGTCGGGTCCCGTAAGGCGATCGGTCAGGCCGTCCGCACGGTCTCCGCAGGCAGACGCTGTACGGCGCTGGATTTCCGGCTCCGCGGCGGCTCGGGAGAAGACTTCGCGTGACCCCTGCGCAAAAATGATCGATCAAATCGGTGGCAAACATCACGGAGGTCTTCCGGAACCGCAGTCAAGGGGGCAGGATGAGTAAGTTGGCGGCACTCAGTGCCGCCAGTAGGTCCAATGGACGACCCCGAGTGCACTCTCCTGAGCCGAATGGGGGAGGGTGGAGACAGTCAGGGCACCTCGAAGAAGAGGCACTACGTCGGTGAGGGATGACGTGAGCGACAACTCTGTAGTACTGCGGTACGGCGATGACGAGTACACCTACCCGGTGATCGACAGCACCGTCGGCGACAAGGGCTTCGACATCGGGAAGCTCCGGGCCAATACCGGCCTGGTCACGCTGGACAGCGGATACGGCAACACGGCCGCCTATAAATCCGCCATCACGTACCTCGACGGTGAGCAGGGCATTCTGCGCTACCGCGGATACCCGATCGAGCAGCTCGCCGAGCGCTCGTCGTTCCTCGAGGTCGCGTACACGCTGATCAACGGCGACCTTCCCAAGGTCGACGAGCTGGCGGACTTCAAGAACGAGATCACCCAGCACACGCTGCTGCACGAGGACGTCAAGCGGTTCTTCGACGGCTTCCCGCGCGACGCCCACCCGATGGCCATGCTGTCCTCGGTCGTCAGCGCGCTGTCCACGTTCTACCAGGACAGCCACAACCCGTTCGACGAGAAGCAGCGCCACCTCTCCACGATCCGGCTGCTGGCGAAGCTGCCGACGATCGCGGCGTACGCGTACAAGAAGTCGATCGGCCACCCCTTCGTCTACCCGCGCAACGACCTCGGGTACGTCGAGAACTTCCTGCGCATGACCTTCTCGGTCCCCGCCCAGGAGTACGAGCTGGACCCGGTCGTCGTGTCGGCGCTGGACAAGCTGCTCATCCTGCACGCGGACCACGAGCAGAACTGCTCGACCTCCACCGTGCGTCTGGTCGGCTCCTCGCAGGCGAACATGTTCGCCTCGATCTCCGCCGGCATCTCGGCTCTCTGGGGCCCCCTGCACGGTGGCGCCAACCAGTCGGTGCTGGAGATGCTGGAAGGCATCCAGGCCAACGGCGGCGATGTCGACTCCTTCATCCGCAAGGTGAAGAACAAGGAGGACGGCGTCCGCCTGATGGGCTTCGGCCACCGGGTGTACAAGTCCTTCGACCCGCGCGCCAAGATCATCAAGGCCGCCGCCCACGATGTGCTGTCCGCGCTCGGCAAGTCCGACGAGCTGCTCGACATCGCGCTCAAGCTGGAGGAGCACGCGCTCTCCGACGAGTACTTCGTCTCGCGCAACCTCTACCCCAACGTGGACTTCTACACCGGCCTGATCTACCGGGCCATGGGCTTCCCGTCCGAGATGTTCACCGTGCTCTTCGCGCTCGGCCGCCTCCCGGGCTGGATCGCCCAGTGGCACGAGATGATCAAGGAGCCGGGTTCGCGCATCGGCCGCCCGCGCCAGATCTACACGGGTGAGGTCCTGCGCGACTTCGTCCCGGTCGAGGGCCGCTGAGCCGGGTCCCGTACCCGTACGTGTAGGACCTGCACCACCGCACCACCGCACCGCCGGGTTTCCGCACCACCCTGTCGTGCCCGGCCTCTTCGGCCGACTGCCTTCGCCCCGCGTACCGCGCTTCGCACAGAGCGCGGTGTCCGGGGCGATTCGGCGTTTCGGGGGGTGACGGGGGCCGCCCCAAGGGGCGGAAGGGCACGTCCAGGAACTGGAGCCTCGCGGCCACGGGGTCACCCGTAGGCCCTTCAGAGGCCGCCGGGCGGCCCTTGTCCTGCTGCGGGCGGCCTTGCGGCGGTTGTCAGGGGGCCCGGGCGGGCCCGGACGCGAGAAACGCCCCGCCGCCGATCCCCCCACGGGTCGACGGTCAGGGCGCTTCCCATATCCCGGAGCGGATTCCCCCCACGGGATCCGGCCGGGCGTCTCTGCGGGGAGCCGAAGCTCCCCATGTTGTTGTGCTGCGGTCTGCCGGGGTACGTACGCACGGGAGGGCCGCTCAAAGCTCCCCGGTGCACGTGCCCCGGCTCAACGCTTGCCACAGGAGCGTCCCCCAAGACACTCCATCGGACGTCCCCCAAGACATCCTTGGCATCGCACTCTAAGACTCATGAACCCACCGGATGGTTACCCTGAAGCCGGTGTGATCTAAATCTCTTTGTGGAAGTTACGTGAAGGCACGCAACCGGAGGCTGTTCGTGACGACGAACACGGACGAAAACGCCATGGCGGCTCCCGCGATCATTGGGTTGAGCAGGCCACTTGCAGCCAGGGGCAGAGCCGCGACGTTGTACCCGAAGGCCCAGAAGAGGTTGCCCCTGATGGTGGAAAGAGTACGCCTGGAAAGGCGGATTGCGTCAGCAGTCACCTTGAGATCTCCACGAATCAGCGTGAGGTCGCTCGCCTCGATCGCCGCATCCGTCCCGGTTCCCATCGCCAGCCCCAGGTCTGCCGTTGCCAGAGCCGCCGCGTCGTTGACCCCGTCGCCGGCCATCGCGACGCTCCGACCCTCCGCCTGAAGGCGCTTGACCACGGCCACCTTCTCCTCGGGAAGCACCTCGGCGTGCACCTCCTCGATGCCCACCTCGCGGGCCACGGCATCGGCCACCGCCCGGTTGTCGCCGGTCAGGAGGACGGGCCGCAGCCCCAGGGCCCGTAGCTCGGCCACGGCGCCCGCGCTGCCGTCCTTGACGGCGTCGGCCACTCCGAGCACGCCCCGCGCCGCCCCGTCCCAGGCGACGGCCACCGCCGTACGTCCGTGCGCCTCGGCCTCCGCCAGCGCGGCGGTCAGCTCCGCGGGGAGAAAGACGCCCGCGTCGGAGAGGAGGCGGGGGCGGCCGACGAGGACGGTGTGGCCGTCCACCACGCCTTGGACGCCGAGTCCGGGGGCGTTGGCGAAGTTCTCGGGGGTGGGGAGGGTCGCTCCGCCGAGGCGTTCGGCGGCGCCTGTGGCGACGGCTTGGGCGATGGGGTGTTCGGAGGAGTGCTCGATGGCTCCGGCCAGCCGCAGGACATCGTTCTCGTCGGTGCCGTCGGCGGTGTGGACGGTGAGGAGGGTCATCTTGCCGGTGGTGACGGTGCCGGTTTTGTCGAGGACGATGGTGTCGACGCGGCGGGTGGTTTCGAGGACTTCGGGGCCTTTGATGAGGATGCCGAGCTGGGCGCCGCGGCCGGTGCCGACCATGAGGGCGGTGGGGGTGGCGAGTCCGAGGGCGCAGGGGCAGGCGATGATCAGGACGGCGACGGCGGCGGTGAAGGCGGCGGTGAGTCCGGCGCCGCTGCCGAGCCAGAAGCCGAGGGTGCCCAGGGCGAGGGCGATGACGATGGGGACGAAGACGGCGGAGATGCGGTCGGCGAGGCGTTGGGCGGCTGCTTTGCCGTTCTGGGCGTCTTCGACGAGGCGTGCCATGCGGGCGAGTTGGGTGTCGGAGCCGATGCGGGTGGCTTCGACGACGAGGCGGCCGCCGGCGTTGATGGTGGCGCCGGTGACGGTGTCTCCGGCGGCGACCTCGACGGGGACGGACTCGCCCGTGAGCATCGAGGCGTCCACGGCGGAGGTGCCCTCGACGACCGTGCCGTCGGTGGCGATCTTCTCCCCGGGCCGGACCACGAACCGGTCCCCGACGGCGAGCCGGTCGGCCGGAACACGCACCTCCGTACCGTCGCTCCCGAGTACCGAGACGTCCTTGGCGCCCAGGTGCAGCAGCGCCCGCAGTGCGGCCCCCGCCTTCCGCTTCGCGCGGGCCTCCAGATAGCGGCCCAACAGGATGAAGGTGATCACCCCGGCCGCGACCTCCAGGTAGATCGTGGAACCCGCTTCGGTACGCGAGACGGTGAGGTCGAAGCCGTGGCGCATGCCCGGTACCCCCGCGTCCCCCAGGAACAGGGCCCACAGCGACCAGCCGAAGGCCGCCAGGGTGCCCATCGAGACGAGCGTGTCCATGGTGGCCGCGCCGTGCCGCAGATTGGTCCAGGCGGCGCGGTGGAAGGGCAGGCCGCCCCAGACGACGACGGGCGCGGCGAGAGTGAGGGAGAGCCACTGCCAGGTGTCGAACTGGAACACCGGGACCATGGCGAGCAGGACGACGGGGACGCTGAGGACGGCGGAGACGGTGAACCGCTGCCGGAGCGCGGCGAGGGAGGCGGCCTGCTCCGCTTCCGCGGATGCCGCTCGTACGTCGGCCGAGGCGGGCACCTGCTCCGGCGTCCGTTCTCCCTCCGGTTCCGGTTTCTGCTGCTCCCGCTCCGGGGGCGTGGCCGGGTGCTTCGGGGGTGTGACCGGGCGGGCCGTGTAGCCGGTCTTCTCGACCGTTGCGACGAGATCAGACAGCTCCAGCCCATCGGCGAAGGTGACGCGGGCCTTCTCGGTCCCGTAGTTCACCGTGGCGGTGACGCCGTCCATCCGGTTGAGCTTCTTCTCGACGCGGGCCGCACACGAGGCGCACGTCATCCCGCCGATCACGAGTTCGGCCTCGGAGGCGTTCGCGGCCGGGGTCCCTGCTGCTGTGCTGGCCATGTCCGAACTCCTGGGTGGTGCGGTGGTGCGTGACACGTGGGCCGGCCGCCGGTTGTCACCGGTCGCCGGTCGTGTCCGGTCGCCGGTCGTCTCCGGTGGCCCGGCGACGCACATCGGGCCGTACCTCACCAGTATCTGCTGGTGGGTCCGGCCCGAGGCGGGAAGGTGGCGCGCGCGGTGCTCAGGCGGCCCGGCCGACGAGTTCGTAACCGGCCTCGTCGACGGCGGCCCGTACGGCGTCCTCGGCCAGCGGGGCCTTGGAGGAGACGGTGACGCGGCCGGTGGCGGCGACGGCCTCGACGGACGTCACGCCGCCGAGCGCGGAGATCTCCTCCGACACGGCCCCTTCGCAGTGGCCGCAGGTCATGCCCTTGACCTCGTACACCGCGGTGACCGAATCCGTCGGCTCGATCTGGACGTCGGCGGCGCCCCCGCCGTTGCAGGCGCCGGTGGGCGAGCAGCAGGAGCCGGTGGACTGGGTGGTGGGTTCGGTCTCGGCGGTCATCGCGTTCTCCTCTTCGGCGTACGAGTGTGGCGCGGGGGGCCACAGGGGTGCCCGGGGCGCCTCGCTCACTCCATACTATACCCCTAGGGGGTATAGGCCGAGGTGGGCGCGCCGACCTCGGGGCCCGGACGGCGCCGCCCGGTGTGCGGCGGTGCGCGGCCCGGGGCGCGAGGGGGCGCGCGGCCCGGCACCTAGGGAGTGCGGCCCTGTCGGGCGTGCGGGGCCGCGTGGGGCGACTCGCCGCCGATCAGGGGGTCCAGGTAGCGGTGCATGGCGGTCTTCAGCTCCCGGATGTACGCGTCCCGCTCCTCGCCCTCGTGCGCCAGGATCAGGTCCAGCCCGGCCTTGAACATCATGAACGTCATGTCGGCGACCCGGTGGACCTGGGCCGCGGGGACGGTGGGGAGGTAGTCGGTGAGGATCCCCTTCACCTGGCCCAGCATCGTGGCGTGCAGGGTGTCGTGCTCCTCGGTGATCCTGCCGGGGATCTCCGAACCGTGCATCAGCACGAAGAACGCCGGGTTCTCGCAGTTGAACGCGATCAGCGGGTCCAGCACGGCGTCGAGCATCCGGTCGAGCGGCAGCTCGATGTGGCTCGGGGTGAAGGCCGCTCCGTAGGTGTCGCGCCAGCGGGCGAGCAGCTGGTCGCCCAGCTCGACGGCGATGGCCTCCTTGTTGGGGAAGAACTGGTACAGCGTGCCCGGCGAGACGCCGGCCTCGCGGGCGATGGCGTTGGTGCTGGACGCCGTGTAGCCGCAGGAGCAGAAGACGCTGGCCGCCGCCTGGAGCAGCTGTGCGATACGGGCTTCGCCGCGTGCCTGGCGGCGGCGCGGGCGGGCGGACCCCGCGGCGCCGCCCGCCCTGTCGGTCGCGGGTTCTTTGACTGCGCCGTCCCCTGCGGCGTCCTTCTTGGCTCTGGCCTCCGGCACGGCGAATCCCCAGCTTTCGTGATGCGTTTGACAAACGCGAGTGCTCACTCGCATTCTTGGGAAACGCGAGCGATCACTCGTGTTTGCCAGTGTAAGTGGCAACGACTGACCCATGCTGCCCTGCGCCGCCGGGTCTCGGTGAAGGGGACACCGCACCATGTCCGCAGTCAACGGTCCACCCGGTTCGGCCCGCCCGCCTGGCCCGTCCGGAGCATCCGGTTCATCGGGTTCATCGGGTTCGTCCGGAGCATCCGGTGCGTCCGGCGCCTCCGGCCGGTCCGGTCCGTCCAGCCGGTCCGGTCCGTCCGGTGCGCGGCCCGTCGGGGGCTGGACCCGGTTCGTCACCGCCAGGCCCCGGCTCGCGCTGCTGGCCGCCCTGGTGATCACCGCCCTCGCCGTGTTCGCCGGGAGCGGGGTGGCCGACCGGATGGGCAGCGGTGGCTGGCAGGCCCCCGACGCCGAGTCGTCGTACGCGACCGAGGCGCTGGAGCGGGAGTTCCCCGCCTCGCAGCCCAACCTGCTCCTGCTGGTGGGCAGCGGAACCGCCTCCGTCGACGACCCCGCGGTGGCCGCGGAGGCCGCCAGGATCGGCGAGCGGCTCGCCGGTGAGCCGGGCATATCGGGGGTCACCTCGTACTGGCAGACCAAGGCACCCGCCCTGCGCGCCGAGGACGGCCGCGAAGCACTGATCGCGGCCCGGATCGGCGGTGACGAGACGGAGGCGGGCAAGACGCTCGAACGGATCGCGCCCGACTTCGCCGGGAAGAGCGGGCCGGTGACGGTCTCGGTCGGCGGGCCCGTCGCCGTCCAGCACGAGATGCAGACGATCATCCAGGAGGACCTGCTGCGGGCCGAGCTGATCGCCCTGCCGGTGACGCTCGTCCTGTTGGTCATGGTCTTCGGCAGCGCGGTCGCAGCCCTGCTGCCGCTCCTCGTCGGCATCGTCGCCATCCTCGGCACCAACGCCGTGCTGCGCGGTCTGACCGAGTTCACCGACGTCTCGGTCTTCGCCATGAACCTCACCACGGCTCTCGGCCTCGGACTGGCCATCGACTACGCCCTGTTCATCGTCCGCCGCTTCCGCGAGGAGCTGGACGCCGGGGCCGACACCCGGACGGCGGTCGGCACCACACTGCGTACGGCCGGGCGCACGGTGCTCTTCTCGGCGCTGACCGTGGCCGTGTCCCTGTCGGCCATGCTCGTCTTCCCGCAGTACTTCCTGCGGTCCTTCGCCTACGCCGGGATCGCCGTGGTCCTGCTGGCGGCGGCCGCCGCACTCATTCTGCTGCCCGCCGCGTTCATGCTGCTGGGCCACCGGGTCAACGCGCTCGACCTGCGCCGCCTGCTGCGCCGGGGGCGCAAGCGCGGGCCCGGCGCGGCGGTCGCCGCCGAGGAGTCCGGGGAGGGGTGGGCGCGCTTCGCCCGGCTGGTGATGCGCAGGGCCCCCGTCTTCGCCATCGTCACGACGGTGGGGCTCGTGCTTCTCGGGCTGCCCTTCCTCGGCGTCACGTTCGGTACGGCGGACGACCGCCAGCTCCCCGCCGGGGCCGAGTCCCGGGTGGTCCAGGAGCACATCAGGGACGGCTTCCCCGGCAGCCCGGGCGGCGGTCTGGAGCTGCTGGTCGAGGGGGAGGGGACGCCCGCCGCCTACGCGGCCCTCAAGGGGCGGGTCGAGAAGGTCCCGGGCGTGCAGCGCGTCGACGGCCCGGTCACGGGGGACTCGGTCGCCTACTTCAGCGTGCTGCCGGAGGGCGAGGCGGTCGGACAGGAGACCCAGCAGCTCGTACGGGACCTGCGCGCGATACCCGCCGGCTCCCTCGACACCTCGGTGACCGGCACCGCGGCAGTCCTCGTCGACTCCAAGGACGCCATCGCGGACCGGCTGCCGTGGGCGATCGGCCTCATCGTCGTGGTGACGCTGCTCCTGGTCTTCCTGCTCACCGGCAGTGTGCTCATCCCGCTCCAGGCGGTCGTGCTCAACGCCCTCAGCCTGACGGCGATGTTCGGCGCGGTGGTCTGGGTCTTCCAGGACGGAAACCTCTCCGGGGTCCTCGCCTTCACCAGTACGGGGGACATAGAGACGACCCTGCCCGTCCTGATGTTCTGCGTGGCCTTCGGCCTCTCCATGGATTACGGGGTCTTCCTGCTCTCCCGCATCAAGGAGGAGTACGACCGCACCGGGGACCACGAGCGCTCGGTGACCTTCGGACTGTCCCGCACCGGCGGCCTGATCACCGCGGCCGCAGTGATCCTGGCGGTCGTGATGGTTGCCATCGGCACCTCACGGGTCACCAACACCAAGATGCTGGGGCTCGGGATCGCCCTGGCCGTCCTGATGGACGCCATGGTGGTCCGCAGCCTGCTGGTCCCGGCAGTCATGAAGCTGACGGGCCACGCCACCTGGTGGGCACCCAGGCCTCTGCGCGCCTTCCATCAGAGGTTCGGCCTCAGTGAAGGGGAATCGGCACCGGCCGCCTCCGGTGCGGAGAGCGGGCCCGGCGGCCCGGAGGAGCCCCCGGCCGACGGGGTGATACCCGGGGCGGCCCGGGAGGGGGAGAAGGTCACCACGGGGGCGTAGACGCCCGAGGGCCACTCCAACGGCCAACCCGCGAACCGGTTCGGAAAGGGGTCTCGGGTCGGCCGTGGAGGCCCCGCCGGCGGGCCGTGAGGGTGCGTGCGGTGGGTGGCGGCCAGGCGGCAGGGGGCGGAGGTCGGCCACCCGGGCACGCCCCCTCCAGGCGCCTCCTGCGCCCTCCTCGAACCAGCCTTGACCTGGGATTTCTTCCTCCCGATCACTAAGATCGGTGCATGAAGAAGGGGAACCTGATGGGCCGCGACATCCGCACGACGGACGATGTGATGACACTTCTTGACGACCTGTTCGCACCCGAAGCGCACCGCTGGACCACCGAGGCCGCCTCATGGTGGGACGCCTTCTACGAGGACCGCTCGAAGCCGGTGCCCTTCTTCGTGGACAAGCCGGACGAGAACCTCGTCTCGTACGTCGAACGGGGGCTGATCAGGCCGGGCCGCGCGCTTGAGCTGGGCTGCGGCCCCGGGCGCAACGCCCACCGGCTGGCCGCGCTCGGCTTCGGCGTCGACGGCATCGACCTCTCCCCGGCGGCGATCGCCTGGGCCGAGGAGCGACGCGCCGGGGCGTCGGGGGCGGAGGCGCGGTTCCACCTCGGTGACGCCTTCGCCCTGACAGCGCGGGGGGCGGAGGCGGCAGGCCCGTACGACCTGATCTACGACTCCGGGTGTTTCCACCACCTGCCGCCCCACCGGCGCATCAGCTATCTCGCCCTCCTGGACCGCTGCCTCGCCCCCGGCGGCCACTTCGCGCTCACTTGCTTCGCCGCGGGGGAGGGCGGCATGGGCTCCGAGCTGCCGGACGTGGAGTTCTACCGACAGGGGGGCCTGGGCGGCGGACTCGCCTACACCCCCGAGGAGTTGCGCCGCATCTTCTCGCTCCCTGGCCTGACGGAGATCGAGCTGCGCCGCATGCGCGACGAGACGCCCGACTCGCCGCTCTTCGGTGAGCCCTTCCTCTGGACGGCGCTGTTCCGCAAAGAGGAGTGAGGGGAGAGGGGATGCGGGTCAGCGGCCGCGGTTGCGGGGGCGGGAGGCGACCCAGGCGCGGACGGTGTCTCCGTACCAGTAGGGCTTTCCGTTCTTCACCTGGTCGGGCGGGGGGAGGAGGCCGTGTTTGCGATAGGAGCGGACGGTGTCCGGCTGGACCTGGATGTGGGCGGCAATGTCCTTGTAGGACCAGAGTGTTCTGTCCGTCATCCGTGACACCTCTCTGCGCTGCTCTGTTCGGTGATCACTCAAGCCTGTGCTCGGTTGAACGACCTCCAACGGCAGGCGGGGTGGGGCTGTGGTCCGCCTGTGACGGAGAACCCGCGTAACGGAGATATGTGTCGCGAAACGGTGACTGTTGTGACAGAAGGGGTGAATGGCTGACTGGCTCACTCACTCACGCTCACGCACGCAGGCACTCGCCCGCTCGCCCGCTCACTGACTGCGGTGCGGAGGGCGGGCGTTGTCAGTCCCGGGTGCGCGCCTCTGCGGGCACGCCGATCCGATCCGGGAGCGGAACGAAGGGCGTACGGGAGTCCGAGGGGGTGCGGGGATCTGGCGGGGCTGCGGTGTCAGACGGCCGAGCCGGAGCCGGGACCTCCGCAGGAGCGGAGGAACGCGCGGGTGCGGCGCGCGATCGGGAGCGGCTTGTCCGGGTCGCACGGGTACATGTCCTGCTCCACGATCGCGAACAGGTCGACGTCCAGGTCGCGCGCCGCCGCCAGGATCGGCTCCAGGGCGGGCACGCCTCCGGGGGGTTCGCACATCACGCCCCGGGCCACGGCCGGGCCGAACGGGACCTCGTCCGCCACCACCGCCGCCAGGATCTCGGGGTCGACCTGCTTGAGGTGGAGGTAGCCGAGGCGCTCCCCGTACGTCTCGATGAGCTCGACGCTGTCGCCGCCGCAGTAGGCGTAGTGCCCGGTGTCCAGGCAGAGCGAGACCAGGGAGGGGTCGGTGGCGTCGAGGAAGCGGGCCACGTTCTCCTCGCCGTCGATATGGGTGTCCGCGTGCGGGTGGACGACGATGCGGAGCCCGTAGCGCTCCCGGACCTCCCGGCCGAGCCGCTCTGTCTGGACCGTCAGATCCCGCCACTGCGCGGGGGTGAGCGTGCGGTCCTCCAGGACCTCTCCCGTTCGGTCGTCGCGCCAGAAGGAGGGGATGACGACGAGATGTTCGGCGCCCATGGCCCGGGTCAGTTCGGCGATCTCCGCGACATGCGCCCAGGTCCGGTCCCAGACGTCGGGCCCGTGGTGCAATCCGGTGAAGACGGTGCCGGCGGAGACGGTCAGCCCACGGCTGCGGGTCTCGTCCGCCAGCCGGGCCGGGTCGGTGGGCAGATAGCCGTACGGACCCAGCTCGATCCACTCGTACCCGGCCTCCGCCACCTCGTCCAGGAAGCGTTGCCAGGGCACCTGTCGCGGGTCGTCGGGGAACCACACGCCCCACGAGTCGGGAGCCGAGCCGATGCGGATGCGGGCCGAAGAGGGTGCGGAGGGGGTCATATCGGCCAGCGTCGCGGGCCGTACGGATGAGTGTCAAGAGTTCGTCCGAATGTCCGGACAAAATATTGACAGGGCTCCCGGGCGGGGACTAGACCTGGGAGCAGCCGGCCGGTGGGGCGCACGGGAGGCGGAACGAGGGGCGGGGACGGAGGCCGAAGGGATGCGCGATGCCTGAGCCGTACGACGTGGTCACCATGGGGCGGATCGGGGTCGACCTCTACCCCCTGGACATCGGGGTGCCGCTCGCCCGGGTCGGGACGTTCGGCAAGTTCCTCGGCGGCTCCCCGACGAACGTCGCGGTGGCGGCGGCGCGTCTGGGGCGGCGGACGGCGGTGATCACCCGGACGGGCCGGGACGCCTTCGGGGACTACCTCCACCAGGAGCTGCGGGGCTTCGGGGTGGACGACCGGTGGGTGACGCCGGTCGATGCGTACCCGACCCCGGTCACCTTCTGTGAGGTCTTCCCACCGGACGACTTCCCCCTCTACTTCTATCGGCAGCCCAAGGCACCCGACCTGGAGATCCACCCGTCGGAACTCGACCTGGACGCGGTGCGGGCCGCCCGGATCTTCTGGATGACCGGTACGGGCCTCAGCGCCGAGCCCAGCCGGGCCGCGACGCTGGCGGCGCTCCGGGCCCGCACCGAGGACCGGGCCGGGGAGCGCTGTACGGCCACTAACACGGGCACAGCCTCGGCCACGGGCACGGACACAGCCTTGGGCGCAGGCGCAGGCGCAGGCGCAGGCACAGGCACGGACACAGCCTTGGGCACGGGCACGGGCACGGGCTCTGCCGGCACCGCCTCCGCGACCGCCACCGTGTTCGACCTGGACTGGCGGCCCATGTTCTGGGACGGCGGGGACCGGGGCTCGGTGGCGCGCGCCCGCTACCGGGAAGCCCTCGCCCACGCCACTGTCGCCGTCGGCAACATCGACGAGTGCGAGATCGCGACCGGCGAGCGTGATCCGCACGCCGCCGCCCACGCCCTCCTTGCGGCCGGGGTGGAGCTGGCCGTCGTCAAACAGGGGCCGAAGGGGGTCCTCGCCGTCCACCGCGACGGCGCCACCGCTGATGTGCCGCCGCTGCCGGTGGAGGTCGTCAACGGGCTCGGCGCCGGGGACGCGTTCGGCGGGGCGCTCTGCCACGGGCTGCTGGCCGGGTGGGCCCTCGGCCGGATCATGCGGTACGCCAACGCCGCCGGGGCCATCGTCGCCTCCCGCCTCGCCTGCTCCTCCGCCATGCCCTTCCCCGGCGAGGTGGAACGGGCGCTCGCGGCGGGGGCCGTCCCGGCGGACCGCGTGTCCGGGCCTTCCGAGTCCGGGCCTTTCGCGACCAGGCCGTCCGGGTCCTCCGCGACCGGGCCCTCGGGAGCGCGCGCGGAAGGCCGGGCTTCCGGGCCTTCCGGGGCGGCCTCATGAGCCCGGCCGCGCCCTCGGTCCACGATCTCGTCCGGCTCCGCGCCGAGCGCCCCGAAGCGGTGGCCGAAGCCGCCGCGCGGCGCAAGCGGCGCCCCCTGCTCCGTAAGGCCGACTCCGCCCCCGGCACCGACTCCGCCCCCGGCACCGACAGCGGGACCGCCCCCGCGCGCGGCAGTGCCCCCGGCCCCGGTGGCGAGACCGCCCGCGGCGGTGCGGACCACCCCGGCCGGCTGATGATCATCGCCGCCGACCATCCCGCGCGCGGCGCCCTCGCCGTCGGGGGCCGGGCGCTTGCCATGGCCAACCGGTTCGAGCTGCTCCAGAGGCTCCGCCTCGCCCTCTCCCGCCCCGGGGTCGACGGGGTCCTCGCCTCCGCCGACGTCCTGGAGGACCTGCTCCTCCTCGGCGCGCTGGAGGACAAGGTCGTCATGGGCTCCATGAACCGGGGCGGGCTCGCGGGCGCTGCCTTCGAGTTGGACGACCGATTCACCGGGCACCGCCCCCAGGACCTGGTCCGCCACGGGTTCGACGCGGGGAAGCTGCTGCTCCGCATCGACCACGAGGACCCCGGCTCCCTGGACACCCTGCACGCCGCCGCCCGCACCATCGACGCGATGGCCGCGCTGCGGCTGCCCGTCTTCGTCGAGCCGTTCCTCTGCCGACGCGCGGACGGCCGCCTCCGCAACGACCTGAGCGCCGCCGCCGTCGCCACCTCCATCGCCATCGCGTCGGGCCTGGCCGGGACCTCCGCGTACACCTGGCTCAAGGTCCCCGTCACGGAGGAGCCGGAGGACATGGCCCGGGTCATGGAGACCTCCACGCTCCCCGCCGTGCTGCTCGGCGGGGAGGTGGGCGACGACCTGGACGGGGCGTACGGGAGGTGGCGCGAGGCGCTGCGGCTGCCGACCGTGCGGGGGCTGGTCGTGGGACGTTCACTGCTCTACCCGGTCGACGGAGACGTGGCCGCTGCCGTCGACACCGCCGTATCGCTGCTGCAGCCGGGCCGGGACGGGTAGGGAGTGGGTATGGACACGCACCATCACGAGGACGACCGGCACGAGGGCCACCGGCAGCAGTACGACCGGCACCAGGGCCACCGGCAGCAGGACCCGTACGGGGATCCGTACCCGGAGCGCCGCGCCGGGAGGCGTCATCTGCCCTCCGGCAGCGCCGCGCGCGGGCCCTATGTCCTGGACATCGACCCGAAAATGGCCGGATGGGACCGGTCCAGTCTCCGCGTTCTGGAGCTGGAGCCGGGCGGAGTTCATACGCTCGTCACCGGGGAGTGCGAGTGGATCGTCCTGCCGTTGACCGGTGGCTGTACGGTGCATACGGCAGGTGGCACATTTGAACTGCTGGGCCGGGAAAGCGTGTTCAGCGGGGTGAGCGATTTCGCCTACGTGCCGCGCGACGACCGGGTGCAGATCTCCTCCGGCGCAGGAGGCCGCTTCGCCCTGGCAGGAGCGAAGTGCGAGCGACGACTCCCCGCTCGCTACGGCCCCGCGCCGGAGGTACCCGTCGAACTGCGCGGCAGCGGCACCTGCTCGCGCCAGGTCAACAACTTCGCGGCGGCCGACACCTTCGCCTGCGACCGCCTGATCGCCGTGGAAGTCCTCACGCCCGGCGGCAACTGGTCCTCCTACCCGCCCCACAAGCACGACGAGCACGTCCCGGGCGAGGAGTGCGAACTGGAGGAGATCTACTACTTCGAGGTGGAGGGCGGCGGCCTCGGCTACCACCGGGTCTCCCCGTCGCGCGAGGGCGGTGCGGATGTCCTCGCCGAGGTGGCCGGCGGCGACGCGGTCCTCATCCCCGACGGCTGGCACGGCCCGTCCATCGCCCCGCCCGGCCGCACGCTGTACTACCTGAACGTCATGGCGGGGCCGGGGGAGGAGCGGGCCTGGCTGATCCGCGACCATCCGGACCACGGATGGATCCGCGACACCTGGCGACACGAACCGGTGGACGCCAGACTGCCGCTGTACACGGCGCATCCGCAGACGGCCCGCCCGGACACGGTGCGCCCGTCGCCCGGCCCGGAGGTATCAGGTTGACCCCGACGAGTCCCGAGAGCCCCGCGAGCCCGACGCGTTTCACCGGCCCCGCGGGCGGGCGTTCCGCGAACCCGCGCCCCCGAACCCGCCGTCTGACCACCGCTCAGGCCCTGGTCGCCTTCCTCGCCCGCCAGTACACCGAGCGCGACGGCCGCCGCCACCGCCTGATCAACGCGACCTGGGGCATCTTCGGCCACGGCAACGTCGCGGGCATCGGCCAGGCGCTCGTGGAGGCGGGCAACGGAGTCGGCGACGGCCACGGCAAGAGCAACGGAGACGTCAGGGGCAACGGCGACGGGTACCGGGCCGCGCCCCGGATGCCGTACCTCCAGGGCCGCAACGAACAGGCCATGGTGCACGCGGCCGTGGGATACGCCCGGCAGTCCGGCCGGCTCTCCGCCCACGCGGTGACCACCTCCATCGGCCCGGGCGCCACCAACCTCGTCACCGGCGCCGCCCTCGCCACGATCAACCACCTCCCCGTCCTGCTCCTCCCCGGCGACACCTTCGCGACCCGGCCCGCCGACCCCGTACTGCAACAGCTCGAAGTGCCGTACGCCGGTGATGTGTCGGTCAACGACTGCCTGCGGCCCGTCTCGCGCTACTTCGACCGCGTCACCCGCCCCGAAGCGCTGGTTCCGGCGGTCCTCCAGGCGATGCGGGTGCTGGCTGACCCCGCCGAGACCGGCGCGGTGACGCTGGCGCTGCCGCAGGACGTGCAGGCGGAGGCGTACGACTGGCCGGAGGAGTTCTTCGCGGAGCGGGTCTGGCCGGTCCGCAGGCCGGCGCCCGACGCGGCCGAACTGGAAGCGGCGGTACGGGCGGTGCGCTCCGCCCGCCGCCCCCTGATCGTCGCGGGCGGCGGGGTCCGCCACAGCGGGGCCGAGGAGACCCTCGCCGCGTTCACCGCCGCCACCCGCATCCCGGTCGCCTCCACCCAGGCCGGCAAGGGGTCCCTGCGCCACGACCACCCGGCGGACATCGGCGGTATCGGCCACACCGGCACCGCCACCGCCGACGAGCTGGCCCGCACCGCCGACCTGGTGATCGGTGTCGGCACCCGGTACACGGACTTCACCACCGCTTCCAGCACCCTCTTCGCCAACCCGAACGTCCGCTTCCTCAACCTCAACATCACCGGCTTCGACGCCCACAAGCTCGCCGCCCTCCCGCTCGTCGCCGACGCCCGCACGGGCCTGGAGGCGCTCACCAGCGCACTCGCCGGACGGGGATACCGGGTCGACCCGGCGTACGAGACGGAGTACACCGGCGCGAAGGAGGCCTGGGAGGAGCGGGTCGAAGCGTCCTTCGCCACCCCCGACCCCACCGCGCGCCCCACCCAGACCCAGGTCCTCGGCCTGCTCGACACCCTCGTCACCGAGGAGGACATCCTCATCAACGCCGCGGGCTCGCTCCCCGGCGACCTGCACAAGCTCTGGCGCGCCCGCTCCCGCGACCAGTACCACGTGGAGTACGGCTACTCCTGCATGGGTTACGAGATCCCGGCCGCGCTCGGCGTCCTCCTCGCGACCGGAGCCCAGGAGCGGACCCGACCCGTCTGGGCGCTCGTCGGTGACGGCACGTACCTGATGAACCCGACCGAGATCGTCACCGCCGTCCAGGAGAACCTGCCGCTGAAACTGGTGATCCTCCAGAACCACGGCTACGCCTCCATCGGCGGCCTCTCCGAGGCGGTCGGCGGCGAGCGCTTCGGCACGGCCTACCGCCAGCGCGACCCCGACGGCGGCTTCACCGGCCCGCCGCTCCCCGTCGACCTCGCCGCCAACGCGGCCTCCCTCGGCCTGCACGTGCTGCGCGCCACCACCGTCGACGACCTGCGCAAAGCCCTCGCGGAGGCCCGCGACGCCACGGGCCCCACTTGTGTCTACGTCGAGACCGAAACGCCCGACACTGTGTCGGGCCCCCCTCCGGCACAGGCGTGGTGGGATGTTCCGGTGGCCGAGACCGCGGGCCGACCGGCGGCGGTCGAGGCCCGTGAGAAGTACGAACGCCAGGTCGCCGCCCGACGCCGCCACCTGTGAAACCAGCCCCGCGCCCGCCTCAGGCGCTGAGGCCCGAAGCCCGGCCGAAGCCTGAAGTCCGAAGGAGTACGTCATGACGAAGACCGTCAACCACTGGATCGGCGGCAAGACAGTGGAGGGCACGTCGGGCGCGTACGGTCCGGTCACGGACCCGGCCACCGGCGAGGTGACCACGCAGGTGGCGCTGGCCTCGGCGGAGGAGGTCGACGCGGCCGTGACGGCGGCGAAGGCCGCGTACGCCGCCTGGGGCACCTCCTCGCTCGCCCAGCGCACCGCGATCCTCTTCCGCTACCGCGCGCTGCTGGACGCCCGCCGCGACGACATCGCCGCGCTGATCACCGCCGAGCACGGCAAGGTGCACTCGGACGCGCTGGGCGAGGTCGCCCGGGGCCTGGAGATCGTCGAGCTGGCGTGCGGGATCACCACGCAGCTCAAGGGCGAGCTGTCCACGCAGGTCTCCAACCGGGTCGACGTCTCCTCGATCCGCCAGCCGCTGGGCGTGGTCGCGGGCATCACCCCGTTCAACTTCCCGGCCATGGTGCCGATGTGGATGTTCCCGCTGGCGATCGCGTGCGGCAACACGTTCGTGCTGAAGCCGAGTGAGAAGGACCCGTCGGCGGCCAACCTGCTGGCCGAGCTGGCGGCCGAAGCGGGCCTTCCGGACGGTGTGCTCAACGTCGTCCACGGGGACAAGGTCGCGGTGGACGCCCTCCTCGCCCACCCCGACGTGGCCGCCGTCTCCTTCGTCGGCTCCACCCCCATCGCCCGCTACATCCACGCCACCGCCTCCGCCAACGGCAAGCGCGTCCAGGCCCTCGGCGGTGCCAAGAACCACATGCTGGTCCTCCCGGACGCCGACCTGGACGCGGCGGCCGACGCGGCGGTCTCGGCGGCGTACGGCTCCGCCGGTGAGCGCTGCATGGCGATCTCGGCGGTCGTGGCGGTCGGCGCGATCGGGGACGAGCTGGTCGCCAAGATCCGCGAGCGGGCCGAGAAGATCAAGATCGGCCCCGGCAACGACCCCACCTCCGAGATGGGCCCCCTGATCACCGCCGCCCACCGTGACAAGGTCGCCTCGTACGTCACGGGCGCCGCCGCCCAGGGTGCGGAGGTCGTCCTCGACGGCACGGGCCACACGGTGGAGGGCTTCGAGAACGGCCACTGGATCGGCCTCTCCCTCCTGGACAAGGTCTCCACCGACTCCGACGCGTACCAGGACGAGATCTTCGGCCCTGTCCTGTGCGTGCTCCGCGTGGACACGTACGAGGAGGGCGTCGCCCTCATGAACGCCTCGCCGTTCGGCAACGGCACCGCGATCTTCACCCGCGACGGCGGCGCGGCCCGCCGCTTCCAGCTGGAGATCCAGGCGGGCATGGTCGGCGTCAACGTGCCGATCCCGGTCCCGGTGGGCTACCACTCCTTCGGCGGCTGGAAGGACTCGCTCTTCGGCGACCACCACATCTACGGCAACGACGGCGTGCACTTCTACACCCGCGGCAAGGTCACCACCACCCGCTGGCCCGACCCGGCCGACGCCCCGGCAGGCGTCGACCTGGGCTTCCCGCGCAACCACTGACCGACGTACCCCCGGCCGCGCCCGGGCATCCGGCCAAAACCGGATGCCCGGGCGCGGCCGTGTCCCGCATCCTGGGGCGCATGAACGCCCCGACCCTCCCGCCCCGTTACGAGATCCGCGCCCACCACACCGCCACCACGGTCACTGTCTACCAGGCGTACCGCCCCGCCATCGGGCTGCCCGCCGCCCGCGACGGGCGGTTCCCCGCCGCGTGGAAGCGGGACCGGATGACCTGGATCAAGCCCAGCTTCCTGTGGATGATGTACCGCTGCGGATGGGGCGCGAAGGAGGGCCAGGAGGTGGTGCTCGCCGTCGAGATCGACCGGAGCGGCCTGGAATGGGCCCTCGCGCACGCCGAACTCTCCCACTACGTACGCGAGGCGCACCCCGACCAGGCGTCCTGGAAGCAGAGCCTGCGCACCGCCCCGGCCCGGGTCCAGTGGGACCCCGAACGCGACCTGGACCTGAACCCCCTCCCGTACCGCTCCCTCCAGCTCGGCCTCAGCGGCGAGGCCGCCCGGCGGTACGCGGACGAGTGGACCGTCTCCATCCGCGATGTCACCCCGCTCGCCCGTGAGGTGCACGCGGCGGTCCGGGCGGGGGAGCGGGAGCGGGCCGCGGCCCTGCTGCCGGTGGAGACGCCACTCGACCTGGCGGCGCCCCGGCCGGTGCGAGGCGGTTCCTCGGCGCCGGGTAGGTGACTTTCGGCAGTGCCGGACGGCTCCCCGGCCTTCGTAACCTCTCCCTGGTGAACAGCTTCTCCCTCGTGAAAAGGACCGCCGGCGGACGGCCCGGCCTGCGGTGGGCGGACCCGGGGGGTCTGCTGGTGCCCGCGGCGGCGGCGTTCGGCGCGCTGAGCCTGGTGGGGTGGTGGTGGGGTCTGCCGACCGCGATCGCCGCGTTCGCCGCCGGGCGGGGGTCCGGGCGCGGCAGGACCGTCGTCCTGTTCCTGGCCGGGGCCTTGGCGGCCGGGGCGATGGCGGTGGCCTTCGTGCCGTCCCTGCTCGCACTCGCGCCCCAGTTCGCCGCGGTCATCGTTCTCGCCGTGCTGGTGCCCTGGTTCGTGGGGCGGTTCTCCCGCCAGTACCGGGAGCTGGTCCGGGCCGACTGGGAGCGGGCCGAACAGATGGAACGGGAGCGGCAGTTGGTCGCCGAGCAGGCGCGGCTGCTGGAGCGGGCCCGGATCGCCCGGGACATGCACGACGTGCTGGGCCACGATCTGAGTCTGATCGCCCTGTCGGCCGGGGCCCTGAAACTGGCGCCCGGCCTGGACGAGCGGCACCGGCAGGCCGCCCAGGACATCCGGGGCAGGGCGGCGGCAGCGGTGGAACGCCTCGGCGAGGTCATCGGCGTCCTCCGCGAGGAGAGCGAGAGCCCGCCCCAGGGGCCGGGGGACTCCGACATCGCCCGGCTCGTCGGGGACGCGGCCGCCTCCGGGCTCCCGGTCGAACTCTCCGTGGACGGCGACGCGTCGGGGCTGCCGCCCACCGTCGGGCGCGCCGCGCACCGGGTCGTGCAGGAGGCCCTGACGAACGCGGCCAAGCACGCGCCCGGGGCATCCGTGAGCGTCGAACTGTCGCACACGGCGAGGGAGACCCGGGTGACGGTCCGCAACGGGGCTCCTACGGCCCGGCAACCGTCCACCCCACCTCCCGGCAACGGCGGACGCGGGCTCATCGGGCTCGACGAACGCGTCCGCCACGTCGGCGGATCCCTCGACCACGGACCCCGGGGCGGCGGCTTCGCCGTCGCCGCCCGGCTGCCCCACCGTACCCCCGCGCACATCCCGCCGCTGCCCGCCGACGACCGGGAGAGCCCCGCGCCCCCGGGCTACCGGCGGGCCCGGCGGCGCGTCCCCCGCACCTTGCTCACCGCGCTGACCGTGCCGCTGGCGGCGGGCGCGGTGCTGCTCGCCGTGGTCGGGACGTGGGAGACCGTGGCCGCGTCCCGGTCCGTCCTCGACCCGGGCGACTACGCCCGCCTGCGGGTGGGGCAGGATCGGTCGGAGATCCGGAAGGTGCTGCCGGCCCGGCAGACGGCGGCGCGGCCGACGCCCGCCGGGCCGGAGGAAGACGAACGGCAGGAACAGGGAGTGACGTGCGAGTTCTACGCGATGACGGCCGACCGCTCCGACGACCGGTCCGGCGACGCGTACCGGCTCTGCTTCCGGGACGGCAGACTGGTCTCCCGCGACGCGCTGACACCGTGAGCGCCCGATGAGCCGGGCCGACACGGCGGTGGCCGGACCCATCCGGGTGCTCGTCGCCGACGACGAACCCATGATCCGGGCCGGTGTACGCGCCGTGCTCGCCACCGACCCGGGCATCGAGGTCGTCGCCGAGGCGGCCGACGGGCACGAGGCCGTGGAGCTCGTGCGGGCGCACCGCCCGCACGTGGCCGTCCTCGACGTGCGGATGCCGCGCACCAACGGCATCGACGCCGCCGCCGAGATCCGGCGCGCACTGCCCGATACCGGCGTCGTCATGCTGACCACCTTCGGCGAGGACGACTACATCCTGCGGGCGCTGGGGGCCGGGGCCGCCGGATTCCTGATCAAGTCCGGCGAGCCCGAGGAACTGGTCGCCGGGGTGCGGGCCGTGGCCGAAGGCGCCGCCTACCTCTCACCGAAGGTCACCGCCCGGGTGGTCGCGCACCTCGCATCCACCCGGGCCGGGGCCCTGGCCGAACGACGGGACGCCGCCCGGGAGCGGATCGCCGGGCTGACGCCCAGGGAGCGCGAAGTGCTGGCGCACCTCGGCGGCGGACTGTCCAACGGGCAGATCGCCCGGCGGCTGCATCTGGTCGAAGGAACGGTCAAGGCGCACGTCAGCTCCGTCCTGGCCCGCCTCGGCGTCGACAACCGGGCCGCGGCGGCCGTCGTCGCCCACGAGGCCGGGGTCCTGCCCCCACCACCGCCCGAGCAGCGCTGAGGCGAGCAGACCGGCGGGGCGCATCAGCATCAGGAGCACCGAGGCGACCACCGCACCGCCGAGCAGCGCGCCGGCGACCACGTCGTGCGGATAGTGGACGCCGACCAGGACCCGCAGCAGCGCCGCCGCCACCGCCAACGGCAGGGTCACCGCGGCCAGTCGGGGCCGCCGCACGGCCAGCCCGACCGCGAGGGCGGCGGCCAGGGTGGCGTGGTTGCTGGGGAACGACCAGTCGCCCGGTGCCGGGCACGCGGCGACCGCCTCGGCACCGTCCAGTGCCCGGCACGGCCGCTCCTCGTCGAAGACCAGCTTCAGCACCTCGCTGACGGCGTACGCCACCACGGTCCCGGCGCCGACGAGCACGGCCCCCGCCACCGTGTCCGGATGCCTCCGGCGTACGCCGGTCCAGCAGATCCCGAGCAGCAGCAGGCCGAGGACGATCAGTGTGGCCTCCGACGACAGCTCCAACAGGGGCCCCGCCCAGCCCGGCGCATCACCGACCGCTTCCGTCAGC
Organism: Streptomyces sp. NPDC043746; assembly: GCF_056436485.1. NCBI lineage: Bacteria > Bacillati > Actinomycetota > Actinomycetes > Kitasatosporales > Streptomycetaceae > Streptomyces > Streptomyces sp. NPDC043746. The sequence continues at coordinate 264,954 of NZ_JBWKCM010000005.1, forward strand.
GAGCGGTACGCGGAGACGGACGCCCCGCCCGTGACCTCGGTCGGGCCGGGCCGCCCCAGGCCGCCGGGGGAGAGCATCGCGATCACGGCCGCCGCCGTAGCCGTCAGGGTGAACGATCCGAACAGCCGGGCCGGCCAGTGGTGTTGTTGTGTGTGCTGTGCCATGCGGCGAACGTACGGAGGGGCGACGGCCCGGCGCGGGGGCCGAAGGGCAGGAGCACCCCCCGACGAACGTCAGGGTTGACGCCCGTCCGTGTCGCCTCCGAACTTCCACACCGGCATCGCGAACCGCCCGTCGTCACCCGCCCCCCCCGCCGACCGGTACGTGGCGAGCGCCGCCTCGTCGTCCGGCTCCACGCCGCCCCACACCTCGTAGCACCTTCGCTCTCGGGCGAGGTCCACCAGCGCCCGGGTCAGGGCCCTGCCGATGCCCGGCGGCGAAACGGTCCGTCGACGCCGTGTTCGTCCAGGCACATCTCCGCGCCCCGGTCCGGGTGCGGTATCCCGGTGCCCGGGACGAAGCCCGCCGGGACGCCGTCCACGTAGGCGATCAGCATCACGTGACCGTCCGCGGCGAGGAAGCGGGTGGCCCGGACCTCGCGGGGCGGTACGTCGAGGAGGTGGCCGGCGGCCAGGGGTTCCGTGACGGCCGTGGCGCGGCGCATGTCCACCACGGCCTCCCGGGGGCGGGGTTTCCGTACGTGTTCCGCGTACCGCGTCCGGAGTACGGCGGGGGCGGCGCGTACCTCTCAAGGAGGCCGCTCACCTCCCCCTGGCGGCACTCAACCGGCTTGCGTCCGCCGTTTAGGGTCGAGGGATGGAGACCCCTACTGCTCGATGGCGGCGCCTGCTGCCCCGTACGCGTGGCCGGTGGGCCGCGGCCGGTGCCGCGCTCGCCGTGCTCGTGGGCGGCGGCACCTGGACCGCCGTCGCCGACGACGGCTCGCCCGCCGTGCAGCGCGAGGACCGGACGCTGCGCATGGACGGGGTGCCGATCGACACCTCGTACTTCCATGCCGGAGGTCCCGGCAAGCGGCCCGCCGTGCTGATCGGGCACGGCTTCGGCGGCAGCAAGAACGACGTCCGGGCCCAGGCCGAGAAGCTGGCCGCCGACGGGTACGCCGTGCTGACCTGGTCGGCGCGCGGCTTCGGCAGGTCCGGCGGAGAGATCTCCCTCAACGACCCGGACCACGAGGTCAAGGACGTCTCCCGGCTCATCGACTGGCTGGCCGAGCGGCCCGAGGTGGAGCTGGACGAGGAGGGCGACCCCCGCGTCGGTCTCACCGGGGCCTCCTACGGCGGGGCGGTCTCCCTGCTCGCCGCCGGGCACGATCAGCGGGTCGACGCCATCGCCCCCGTCATCACGTACTGGAACCTGGCCGACGCCCTCTTCCCCGACGGGGTCTTCAAGAAGCTCTGGGCCGGGATCTTCGTCACCTCCGGGGGCGGCTGCGAGAAGTTCGAGAAGCGGCTCTGCGAGATGTACGAGCGCGTCGCGGTCAGCGGCACGCCCGACCCGGCCGCGATCCAGATGCTCACCGAGCGCTCGCCGTCCGCCGTCGCCGACCGCATCAAGGTCCCCTCGCTCATCCTCCAGGGCCAGTCCGACTCCCTCTTCCCGCTCGGCCACGCCGACGCCATGCAGAAGGCGATCAGCGCCAACGGCGCACCCGTCTCCGTCGACTGGATCTCCGGCGGCCACGACGGCGGTGACAACGAGACGAACCGGGTCGAGGAGCGCGTAGGGGACTGGTTCGACCGGTATCTGAAGGAGGAGACCGGAGCCGACGCCGGTCCCGCCTTCCGTGTCACCCGTACCGGAGGCGTCGACTCCACCGACGGCGCCGCCCTCCGGCGCGGCGCGAGCAGCGACACCTACCCGGGGCTGCGCAGCGGCGGCCGGGAGATCGCGCTAGGCAAGGGGACGAAGACCTTCCGCAATCCCGCCGGCTCCGCCCCGCCCGCCATCTCCGCCGTCCCCGGCCTCGGCGGCGGCATCTCGCAGCTCTCCTCGCTCGGTGTCGGGCTCTCGCTCGACTTCCCCGGCCAGTTCGGCCGCTTCGACTCGGCCCCGCTGGACACCTCCGTACGCGTCACCGGCACGCCCACGGTCCGGGTGACCGTCAAGGCGACCGAGGGCCGGGACGCGGTGCTCTTCGGCAAGGTGTACGACGTGTCGCCGGACGGCCGCCAGCAGCGGCTGCCCGCCCAGCTCGTCTCCCCCTACCGGATCACCCCCGACCAGCAGGGCAGGCCGATCGAGCTGGCGCTGCCCGCCGTGGACCACGAGTTCGACGCCGGGCACCGGATGCGGCTCGTCCTCTCCGCGACGGACCTCGGCTACGCCTCTCCGGCCGAGCCCGCCACGTACACCGTCACCCTCGACGGCCCCCTGACCGTCCCCACCGCACCCGCCGTCAGGACCGCCGCGGCCGCCCTTCCCTGGTGGACCTGGGGCCTCCCGGCCGCCGCCCTCGTCATCGCGGCCGCGCTCCTGCTCACCGCCCGGCGGCGGACCGCGACGCCCGCCCCGGACCCCGGACTCACCGACGTGCCGCTCCAGATCACCGGGCTCTCGAAGAAGTACGCGAAGTCCGTCGACCGGTACGCCGTGCGCGAGCTGTCCTTCCGCGTCGAAAAGGGCCAGGTCCTCGGACTCCTCGGGCCCAACGGAGCGGGCAAGACGACCACCCTGCGCATGCTCATGGGGCTCATCACCCCCGACGAGGGTGAGATCCGCGTCTTCGGGCAGGCCATCCGCCCCGGCGCCCCGGTCCTCTCCCGGGTGGGCGCCTTCGTCGAGGGCGCGGGCTTCCTGCCGCACCTCTCCGGGCGCGCCAACCTGGACCTGTACTGGCAGGCCACCGGCCGCCCCGCCGAGGACGCCCACATCGACGAGGCCCTGGAGATCGCGGGCCTCGGCGACGCGCTGGCCCGAGCCGTACGGACGTACTCCCAGGGCATGCGGCAGCGGCTCGCCATCGCGCAGGCCATGCTCGGCCTGCCGGACCTGCTCATCCTCGACGAGCCGACCAACGGGCTGGACCCGCCGCAGATCCGCGAGATGCGTGACGTGATGATCCGTTACGCGGCCGGGGGCCGGACCGTCATCGTCTCCAGCCACCTCCTCTCGGAGGTCGAGCAGTCCTGCACCCACCTGGTCGTCATGGACCGGGGCCGGCTCGTCCAGGCCGGTCCGGTCGCGGAGATCACCGGCTCCGGCGACATGATCCTGGTGACCACGGCGGAGGAGGTGTCCGAGCCGCTCGCGGAGAAGGTCGCCGCCCTGCCCGGCGTCGGCTCCGCCGTCCGCACCGACGACGGGCGCGGCCTCCTCGTCCGCCTGGACGGGGCCACCACCTCGCGCCTCGTCGCCGAACTCGTCCGGCTCGACGTCCCGGTCACCGGCATCGGCCCGCACCGCCGCCTGGAGGACGCCTTCCTCACCCTGATCTCCCAAGGAGCAGCATGAGCGCCCCCGTCCAGCCCCCCGAGGCCCCCGGGCAGGCCGGCGCCCCCGGGACCGAGCACCCGGAGGCCGCGGGCTACCGCGCCGGGCGCACGCTCCCCCTCCGCGTCGAGGCCATGCGGCAGCTGCGCCGCCGCCGCACCCTGCTCATGGGCGGGGTCCTCACGGCCCTCCCGTTCATCCTGATCATCGCCTTCGCCATCGGTGGCACCCCGGACGGCGAGGGCGGCGGCCGGCGCAGCAACCGGATCAACCTGATGGACGTGGCGACCGAGTCCGCCGCGAACTTCGCCGCGACCTCCCTCTTCGTCTCGGCCGGCTTCCTGCTGGTGATCCCGGTGGCCCTGTTCTGCGGGGACACCGTGGCCTCCGAGGCGAGCTGGTCCTCGCTGCGCTATCTGCTCGCCGCGCCCGTGCCCCGGACCCGGCTGCTCTGGTCCAAACTCGTCGTCGCGCTCGGCTTCAGCCTGGCCGCGATGGTGCTGCTGCCGGTCGTCGCCCTGGCGGCGGGCACGGCCGCCTACGGGTGGGGGCCGCTGAAACTGCCGACCGGCGGAGCGCTGGCGGCCGGGGACACCGTGCCGCGCCTCGCGCTCGTCGTCGCGTTCATCTTCGTCTCCCAACTCGTGACGGCAGGGCTGGCGTTCTGGCTCTCGACGAGGACGGACGCCCCGCTCGGCGCGGTCGGCGGCGCGGTCTTCCTCACCATCGTCGGCAATGTGCTCGACGCGGTCACGGCACTCGGCTCCTGGCGCGACTTCCTCCCCGCGCACTGGCAGTTCGCGTGGGCGGACGCGCTCCAGCCCGAACTGGAGTGGGGCGGCATGATCAAGGGGGCGGCGATCTCGGTGACGTACGCCCTGGTCCTGTTCGCTCTGGCGTTCCGCGGGTTCAGTCGTAAGGACATCGTGTCCTGAACCTGATGTTCCGGGGGTTTGCCGATCGCAAAGGCGCTCCGCCCGGCCTCTGTTGCCGCATCGAGATGGTTCCGCAACGCTTTCGCCGACTCCGCTCGGGGGGCTCGTACGTCACATTCACAGGTGTCCGGGACGAAGGGCACGACACCGTGATGACGTGGGGGATACGGATGCACCAGCGAAGCGGCAGGCGGACGACGGGGGCACGGGCGGGGGCCTGGGCAGGCGGCCGGGCGGGTGCGGTGGCGCTTGCTCTGACGGGCGGCATCCTGCTCACCGCATGCACCGGCAGCGGCTCGCCGGACGGCACCGCCGCCGACCAGCGCTCCGGCGCACGCCCCCCGCAGGGGGTGACCGGCGGCGGGCAGCCCGCGCCCGACGCGGTGGCGCCGGAACGGCACCGGCACTCCCCGGAGGGCGGCGAGAACGGTGAGGGCGGCGACAGGGCCGCGCCGGACCTCGCCGCCCCCGACTACCTCTCCACCTTCGCCCTGGACGTGGACACCGCGAGCTACGGCTACGCGCGCCGCACCCTCGGCGACGGCAGGCTGCCGAACGCGGCGGACATCCGGCCCGAGGAGTTCGTCAACAGCTTCAAGCAGGGGTACGAACGCCCGAAGGGCAACGGCTTCTCCGTCACGGTCGACGGAGCCCGGATCCCCGCAGGCCCCCGCGGCTCCACCGCGTCCGGCCCCTCCGACTGGTCGCTGCTTCGCGTCGGACTGGCCACCAAGGCGGCCCCGCCGAGCGGTGAACGGCCGCCCGCCGCCCTCACGTTCGTCGTCGACATCTCCGGCTCCATGGCCGGCCCCGGCCGCCTGGAGCTGGTCCGGAAGTCCCTGAACATCCTCACCGGCGAACTCCGCGACGACGACTCCGTCGCCCTGGTCACCTTCAGCGACAAGGCCGAGACCCGGCTCCCGATGACCCGGGTCAAGGGCAACCGGAACAGAATCCGGGACACGGTGGACGAGATGCGGCCCGCCCGCTCCACCAACGTGGAGGCGGGGGTCCTGCGCGGTTACGCGGAGTCGGTCAAGGGCCACCGCGAAGGCGTCAACAACCGGGTGGTGCTGCTCTCCGACGCCCTCGCCAACACCGGGGACACCAAGGCCGAGAACATCCTGAAGCGGATCGACTCCGCCCGCCGCGAGTACGGCATCACGCTCTTCGGGGTCGGCGTCGGCAGCCAGTACGGCGACGCGTTCATGGAACGGCTCACCAACAAGGGCGACGGCCACACCACGTACGTCGGCGACGACGAGCAGGCCCGCAGGGTCTTCGTCGACCAGCTCCCCGCCCACATCGAACTGCGGGCCCGCGACGCCAAGGCCCAGGTGGCGTTCGACCGCACGACCGTGAAGCAGTTCCGGCTGATCGGCTACGAGAACCGCAAGGTCGCCGACGAGGACTTCCGCGACGACAGCGTCGACGGCGGCGAGGTCGGCCCCGGCCACACGGTGACCGCCCTCTATGCCGTACGGCTGCGCGAAGGCGCCTCGGGAGAGGTGGCCAGGGCGACCGTGCGCTGGCTCGACCCCGAGACCCGCAAGGCGTACGAGGAGAGCGGCACGGTCCGGACCGGGGCGATCGACGGCACGCTGTGGGGCGCCGCACCGCAGCGGCTCCAAGTGGCCGCCGTGGCAGCCTACTTCGCCGACACCCTGCGCGGCGGCGACCTGCCCGGCACCCCCGCCCTCCGCGAACTGGCCTCGCGCGCCACGAGGCTGGCGGCCGAGACCGACGACGACTCCGTACGGAAGCTGGCGAAGGCGATCGGCCAGGCGCAGGCGCTCCGCGACGGTACGGCCCCGGACGACGGGGGAGAGGACGGGGGCGAGGGGGAGATCGGCTGAGCCGGCCCCGCTGGAACACCTTCCACCAGGTCCGCACCGTGTTCGTGCCGGTGGCCCGCGCGCTGCCGGCCACCGCGCGGTGAACACGCCGGGCCCCGGGCCGGGCCCCCGCCCGGCTCACACGTTGGGCACCCTGAGCCGGTCCCAGCTGGTCCTGCCCGGAATGCCGTCCGCATCGGTGCCCGTGTAGCCGAGCTTGCGCTGCCAGGCCGCGTACGAGTTCCGGTCGGCGGTCGACCAGGTGGGGCCGGGGCCCACGGTGTACCGGCCGCAGCCCTCGGCCACCAGGCGCCTGCCCATCGCGGTGATGATCGGGCTGTTGCGGCCCACAGTGAAGAACGAGGCCCCCGGAAACGGCTCGTACGTCGGTCTCGGCGGCCGGGAGGGCCCGTCCGGGGCGCCGCCCAGCCGCTTTCCGATCCTGGTGCGCATCGAACTCATCGTGAAGCCGCGCGGGTCGACCTTGCCCGGCTGCCACTCCAGGTGCCCGATCACCGACCGCTCACCCCAGCCGTGCGCCCGGCAGACAGCCGCGGCGGCCCGCTCGATCGCCAGCAGCTGGGCGGCCGGCCAGGGGTCCTTCCCGTCCCCGAGGTTGACGCACTCGAAGCCGTAGAAGTACCGGTTGCCGTCGGTGTTGGCCTCGTTGTCCGGCGGCAGGGCCTTCTCCGCGATGACGGCACGGAGCACGTCCCCGTCGCCGAGCCCGGCGTGGTTGGCGCGCCCGTTCCCCACGAGGTGGACGGTCCCGTCCTTGGCGATGACCCCGTGGCAGAGGGGGCCGGGGAGGGCGGAGTGGCCGTTGTAGCAGAGCTCGACCGAGGACGCGGTGCCCGAGGTGACGGTGTGGTGGATCATGACGCCGTGCGTCGGGCCCCAGGGCCCCTTGTGATTCCGGTTGTTGGTACGCCAGCTCCGGTGCTCGACGACATGGAGGCCTTCGTCGCGGAGGGCTTTGAGCAGCTTGTCGGCGGACAGTGGCGTCGCCATCGTGGCGCTCCTTTCCCGGCGGTGCAGGTGTTCGCAGGGATGTACGGGGGATGTGCGGGAGACGTTCGAGGGGTGGCGGGCAGGCCTGGATGCCGGACGGCACACCGAAGTGGCGCTCGCCCGAACGGGTTTGCGGAGAGGCGGGGGGCGCCCTGCGGCGGGATTCCGCCTACGGGCCCTACAGGATCGATTTGCCCGTTCTTGCGCCGCCCTGAACGTCGTCCCTTACCGAACGTTTCGTCGGCCCTCCACCCTTGTGCGACAGATTCCGCTCAGGGAGGCGCGGGGGGCGGCTGGGGCGGCAGTTCTGGCGCCGGAGCGGGCGGGTACGGGGAGGGCGAGAAGGAGCAAGGAGAAGGGCGAGAAGGCGCACGGGGGGAGTGCTGATCTGCTGCTGGTCGCCGGTGGTGGGCTTGTTCACCTGGCCCGACCCGGCGGTGGACGACTCCGCCTACCGGCAGACCGACGCGCTCAGCCGGGCCCTGCTCGCCGCGGCGGTCACCCGCCGGGTGGTCGAAAAGTTCGCGGGGCCGAAGGACCCGAGGCGGCCGGAGCGGAACAGCTCGACGCCCTCACGGCCGGGAGCGGGAGGCCATGGTCCTTGGTCGCGCCGGGCCTCACCGACGTGGAGATCGGCCGGGCGCCGACCACGATCCCGCTGACGGCGAAGAGCTACGTCCCCGGCCCATGGCAGAGCCGGACCCGGGTGACCCGGCCCGACCAGTGGTGCCGGCCTACGGGGCGGGTCACCGTGGGCAGCCTGGCCCCGGCCCCTCCTCCTGGTCAGGGCCTGCACCACGGCCCTCGCCCTGGCTGCTGTGCCGCCCCTTTGGCGACGGGGTGTGTGAGGGGTGCGTGGCGGACACGAGGGGCCACGTCGCGGGTCGTGGGACGGGAGGGAGCGGCCCCGAAGGGGGCGGAACACCGCTGCGGCCCGTCCCGCCCCGCGCTGTCCGCGACCGCTACCCCCGCACCCTCCGTACGACCTCGCGCAGCTTCCGCCGCGCCGCCCTCCGCACGTCCACCGCGCGGACCTCCACCACCAGGGTGGTCTCCGACGCCTTCCTCACCGGGCGGGCGGTGTAGGGCCGAGCGCGGCGGAACCAGAGGGCGCGGCCCATGCCGGTGAAGTACGGGACGGCGGTGACGGGGAAGGGGCCGGACGTGGGCAGGGTCACCGCATAGCGGCCGGGACGCAGGCCCTTGACCGGGAGTTCCGCCGTGAAACCACATCCGGTCCGGCTGGGTGCGACCGGCGTTTCGCGGTGGTCGCTCGTGCCGTTCTCCATGCGCAGGCGCAGTGCTCCGTGGCCCTGTTCGCTCTCACCGGACAGTTTGCCGACCACCACCAGGGTGCCCTTCCTCGACCTGTGCCACGACGCGCCGGTCACCTGGCAGGAGGTGTCGTCGCGCGGTACCTCCCGGCCGACGTCCAGAGAGAGGTTCCCCCACTTCGTCACGTACGGGGTGACGGTCGTGGGTCTGCCCGGACTTGTCGTCACGATTTCCTGCGCAGGCGTCTGTTCGGCATCGGGGCTCTTCAGCCGCACCGTACGGCTGACACCCTGCGCCCGAACGTCGAGGAAGAGGTTCCACCCGCCCCGGCCCAGCGGGGCGCCGGCTGCCGCCGTGGCCAGGGGGATGTCCGCGACGAAGGCCGCGTTCGCGTACCGCTCGTCCGCAAGCTCCGCGACGGTGTGGACCCGCGTGGGGAGACGAACCTCCGGGTGGCCCCCGTCATGGCAACGCAGCACCAGTTCGGTGGCTGGGTCCAGGGAGGCCACGTTCTCGATGTAGGCGTGGCCGGTCAGCCGGAGCACCCCGCCCTCCAGCCAGCTTGTCGACGCGATCCGTTGGTGCACCGGCAGCCGGTCGGTGACGTCGAAGGCACTGTCCGGCACCCCCACCGAGGCGTCGCGGAAGAGCGGGTGGTCCCAGTAGACCCGGCCCCCGTCGACGACGTGACCGCGCTCGGCGTCCTCCTTGGCGTTGCGGATGACCGCGATCACCTCATCGAACCGGTCGGCCCGCAGGAGGTGCAGCAGTAGCCGGTCGCGCGCCACGAGCTTGTCGATGATCGGGTCGGTGACCCACTTCTCCACCCAGTCGCGGATTTCCGGGTAGAGGCGCTCGCGGATGTCCTCCTCGCTCTCCCGGAGCAGCAGCCACCACAGCGGGCCGCACAACTCCCACTCGACATGCCGACGCATGATCTGGTCGCGGCGCGGCCCCGGCTCCAGATAGCGGGCCACCGTCTCGAAGCACAGCCGAGTGCCCTCCATCCGGTGGCTGAGGTTCTGCGCGGTGAGGGTGAGGTTGTTCCCGTTCGCGCGGTGGCGCTGGTAGTAGCAGTCGTAGTCCGCGACGACGGACACACCGTCCGCGTTGAGGTAGGCGGCAGCGGTGAAGGGCTTGTCCTCGGTGTTGCGGACCGGCGGGAAGCGCAGGTTCAGCCGCTCCAGCAGCGAGCGGCGGAAGAGTTTCCAGCAGCCGAGGGTCCAGTAGGCGGCCGAGGAGAAGATGTCCGTACGCGGCTGCGTGCTCTTGAAGACCGCGGTGGGTACGGGCCGGCCGTCAGGAGAGACCATCTTGCCCAGCACGATGTCCGTCTTGTTGTCGTCGGCCATGGCCACCATGCGGCGCAGGGCGTCGGGGCCCAGGTAGTCGTCGGAGTCGAGGAAGAAGACGTACTCACCTCGGGCCACGTCCAGCGCGACGTTGCGCGGCACGGACGCGGTGCCCGAGTTCTCCTGGTGGATGACGTGCAGGGAAGGACATGTCGCGGCGATCCGGTCGAGTTCCTCGCCCGTGCCATCGGTCGATCCGTCGTTCACCGCGATGATCTCAAGCTGGTCCAGGCCGATGGTCTGCTCCATCGCCGAGGTGATGCAATCGGTCAGCTCGGGCATGGCGTTGTAGGCGGGGACGATCACGCTGACTCTGGGTTGGGACATCGCATTCCTCGTCGCTGGGCACAGTGGGGTGTACTCACTGCCACCAGAGCGGCGTCATGGACGAAGGATTTCGCCGAGTACGTGAGGTTTGATGGGTGGAAGCACTCGAAGGTTGCCTGGGATCAACTGCTTTTCCTTAAAATGGCCGTAAACGAGCGGAGTAAGGGCTTCCGATCTGGCCGCGGGCACCGCGGTGTCGACGCGGAAGGGGGCGTCTCGTTGCGGGAGGAGTGGAGCGGGTCCGACCGGCGGTGCGGAGGGCCCGGTAGGGCCACGTCTCGGCGGTGGCTGGACGCCACGCCTGAGGCATGGCGTCGGCAGGGCGCTTGACGCGATCGCGCGCTACGGGCCGGGCCGCAGGAAGCCTCTCACCAATAGCTGCTGGTGAGAGGCTGTGTGCGCCCCCGGCAGGACTCGAACCTGCGGCCAAGCGCTTAGTACTCCAGTGCGGTTTCGTGATCTATCCAGCGGTTTCGTGGGTGGACCGTTGTCGGTAGTGGCTGCGTCGGGCTGTTGCCTGGTGGCGTCTGCGCCAGGCGGACCAGTGCGGCGGCCTGGCCACGGACATGGCCGGTGGGATCAGGAAGACGGTGAACAGGCGGCGGATTTCCGGGACGGTCAACGCGATCGGCTCGCGGCTGCGGGTGGGGTGGTGCGGATCGGCGGGCCGGTCGGGAGCCGCGTCGGCTGCGAGGGCAGCGAGGAAGGCCAGGGCGAGCATGGCGAGCGTGATGTGCCGGTGCCAGGAGGTCCAATTGCGGACCTGGTAGTGGTCGAGTCCCACCTGGCTCTTGGCGGCCTGGAAGCATTCCTCGACGCTCCAGCGGACACCGGCGACGCGGACCAGCGCGGACAGGGGCGCGTCGGTGGGTGACCGGCACAGGTAGAAGGCGAGTTCACCGGTGCTCCGGTTGCGGCGGATCAGCAGGTGGCGGTGGCCGCCGGTGCCGATGTGGACCCAGGCCCAGTCGTGGTAGCGCGGGCCCTTTGCACCGCTGCCGGCGCTGTGCCGCTGCCAGGCGGTGCTGGGGAGCTGGCCGGCGAGGGTGTCCGCACGGACGGGGGTGCGTCCTTGGTTGATCCGGACCTTGGTGGAGCAGGCCACGGCCAGGACGTAGCCGATGCCCCTGTCCTCCAGACGGGCGCGCAGGTGCGGGTCCTGGCCGTAGGCTTCGTCGCCGGTCACCCAGGAAGCGGTGATGCCCGCTTCCAGCGCGGCGGCGATCATCTCCCCGGCCAGGCGGGGCTTGGTCGCGAACTGCACCGTCTCGGGTATCCCGGCTGCGCGGCGGCGCTCCGGATCGCAGCACCAGGAGTGCTCGGGAAGGTAGAGCCGACGGTCGGTCAGAGCCCGTCCCCGGTCGGTGGCGTAGGCGAGGAACACCCCTACCTGGCTGTTCTCGATGCGTCCCGCGGTGCCGGTGTAGTGCCGCTGCACCCCCGCCGAGGCCCGGCCCTTCTTGAGGAAGCCGGTCTCGTCGTCGACGAGAGCACCGCCGTCGCTGCCCGAATGTTCGATGGCATAGGTGCGTACGTCGTCGCGGACGGCATCGGCGTCCCAGCGGGCGTAGCGCAACAGGCGCTGCATCGGCCCGGGCCGGGCGTGGCCGGCCAGTTCGGCCAGCTGCCAGCAGTTCTTCCGCTCGACACTCGACAGCAGCCCGGGCAGGTAGGCGCGGGCGGTCGCCCGGGGCTCCACCCGCCCGAACCGGCCCGCGATCCGGGCCATGACCAAGTCGAACATCGACCGCCAACGGACAGGGTCTACGCTATGGCCCGCGGCCACCGCACGATCTTCAGGAGTCCACACAACCCCCGATGATCACGCGGTGGCCGTACCCGTTCCCAGCCGGGCCCGACTCAAGATCGCGAAGTCAGACTGGAGCATTAAAAGGCACTTAGTCTAATCATACCTCTATCCGTCTGACCTGCAATTTTGGGGTGCGATGACGTATCGTCAGCCGTTTTGGGGGACGTATGTGGGACGATCTTGCTCGGTTACACCGGCTGTCCGAGGCAGGGTGTGAGGTGCTCGCGTATTCGGCTGCGTTGGTGAGAGACCAGGGCGTCGACCGCTTGAGCGAGCAGGGCTCCAGCGCACTCCCGCTGCCGGTGGGACCATGGTGGTAGAGCAGCCCGTAGTGGTCCGGAAGGGTCGGTCGCCACGAGGCGGGCGCCGCAGGCAGGTCCGGATCGAGGTGCGGACGATGGACACCACCTTCGACGTCAGGGTCTGGCAAATCGAGAGAGGATCCGGGCGGCTTCGCGAGTCCTATGGAGTGCGCTGGTCCGTCGCCGGGAAACGCCATCGCAAGTCTTTCCAGACGTTCGCGCTGGCCGACGGTTTCCGAGCAGAATTGGTGACTGCGACGCACGCTGGCGAGCCGTTCAACGTTTCGACGGGCCTGCCGGAGCGGCACGAGCCGAGAGCTTCCTCGGTTGGGTGGTATGACTTCGCCGTACAGTTCGCGGATGCTCAGTGGCCCCGGGTTTCGGCGAATCACCGGAGGAACACTGCGCGCACATTGATGATCGTCACCACCGCGCTGATGGACCGGGATCCGCCCGGTGTTCCCGCTCGCCGTGTCCGTACGGCGCTGAGTGATTGGGCTTTCAACGCCAACCGCCGTGGCGGTGCGCCGGAGGGCATCGTCGCGGTACTCGGTTGGGTGCGACGGCATACTCCGACCATGGACGCCTGGACCGATCCGCTCGTGGTGCAGGACGTGCTGCTGGTGCTGGGTACGTTGCTTGACGGTAGACGAGCGGCGGCCTCATCCGTGAAGCGGCATCGACGGGTTCTGCATCTGGTGATGAAGTATGCGATCGCGCGCGGGATTCTGCTGTTCGATCCGGTTCCCGAAGGGCGGAACCTCACTCCGCAGCCTGCTGGCGCGATCGATCGACGCCGTCTGCTCAATGCGCAGCAAGCGGCGCGGCTGCTCGACTGGATACGGGATCAGCCGCGGAGCGGGCGAAGACTGCATGCGTTCTTCGCCACGCTGTACTTCACGGGGCTGCGACCGGAAGAGGCTGTTGCGCTGCATGTCTCAGGCCTTGTCATGCCTGCGTCGGGAGAGCGTCGGTGGGCCGAGATCGTTGTGCACACCGCCGAGCCTGAGATCGGACGCACGTGGACTGACAGCGGAACCCGACACGATCAGAGGTATCTGAAGGGGAGGGCAGAAGGCGAGACGCGCATAGTCCCGTGCCCTCCCGCGCTTGCCCATGTCCTGCGGGCGCGCATCAAAGACGCGGGCCTGCTCCCCGGCGACCGCCTCTTCCCTGGGGAGCATGGCGGAGTTCTCGCTGGCTCCGTCTACCGCCGGATGTGGGACCACGCCCGCAGGGCAACCCTGCCACCTCACGTATATGCATCACCGACAGGACGACGCGTGTACGACCTTCGGCACACCCGACTGACGATGTGGCTGAACAACGGCATCCCGCCTGCTGAGGTGGCCGCGTGGGCCGGCACCAGTGTCGCTGTGTTGTTCGCCACGTACGCGCAGTGCATCAGTGGCCAGGAGCAAGATCTGCGGCGGCGGCTCGACAAGATGCAGAACGCCTCGGCCACCCTGGCGGCATAACCATCGAGAATGGGTGGGTCACCGCTCCCGCCGGTAGGGATCCGTGTACGGCTCCATGGACTGGCGGACCTCGTCCCGGACCGGGTCCATGAGGGGCCCGGGGGCGTAGTAGCGGGCGCGGGCCTTGCCATGAGGGATGAGCCAGCCGCGGGCGACGAGCTCGCGGATGTCGCGGATGGCCTGCTGGTCGCTGAGGTCGGCGTCCTGCTGGTAGACCGTGCGGCGGACCTTCGCGTCCGAGAAGGCGGGTAGGAGGGCGTAGACGACACGCTCGTCCAGGCCCGTCGCTTCGACGGATTCGACCAGACGGGTCCAGGCCCGGGACATCACGTCGAAGCGTCGCTGGGCCTGCTGTGCCTGGCGGTGGTGGGCGGTCAGGCAGAACCGCATCCAGGGGCGGGTGTCCCGTTCGGGGCTCCAGTGCGGGCCGCCTACATCCTCCAGGACCTGGTAGTAGGCGTAGGTGTTCTGTCCCCGGCCGAGCCACTCCTCGATGGACGAGAACTCCGGCGGCATCAGGGCCTCGCGTGAGAACACGAGGGTGGACAGGGCGCGGGACATGCGTCCGTTGCCGTCCTTCCATGGGTGGATCTTGACGAGGTTGAGGTGGGCCATGGAGGCGCGGACATGGACGGGGGCGTCGAGGTCGCCCTCGTTGAGCCAGTCGATGAACTCCGACATCAGCGCGGGGACGTCTGCCTGGTCCGGGGCGGTGTAGGCCGGGATCAGGGGATCGTCGGGGCTGGTGACGTAGACGGGTCCGTCGCGCCAGCGGCCGGGGCGCTTGTCGAGGTGGTGGCCTTGCAGCATGAAGTGCAGGCCGTTGAGCAGGCCGGCGTCGTAGCGGAAGTCGCCTCCTGCGTCGGCGAGGGCCTGGATGTAGGTCATGCCGCGCTGGTAGCCCTCTAGCTCGGCACGTGTCTTTTCCCCGGTCTCCAGGGGTTCCTCGCCAGACATAAGGGCTTCCACGTCGTCGACTGTCGCAGCGTATCCCTCGATGGTGTTCGATCCGGCGATCGCGCGGGCGGTGAGGTTGCGGCGCAGCTGGCGGGTCCAGCGAGGAGTGGCCCGGAGCATGTGGCGCAGGGAGCGGCGCATGCTCTCGATCTCGTCGAGGGCTCGCTGGTCGTCGGCGTCCAGAGAGGGAGTCGCGTACAACATGCCTCCATGACATGATAATTGTGTCATGGAGTCAAGTGTGTGCCTGGATCGGTGCCTCGCTCCAGTCGTTCCCTCCGGCGTTGGCAGGCTTTCGGTGCCGGGTCTGTGGAGCACCGCTGTGGGCCCGAGCCGGCTCTGGCGCAGAGCTGAGAAACGGGGAACCGTAAATCCCTGCCGGGCGGGTGCTGGCGTGGCAACCGGCCAGGGGTCCGGAATCCGCGCCCTGCGCCTCGCGGGGGAGGCGTTCCACTGCGTGGTGGATACTGGATGGGCGCTTGTGTCAGCCTGGTCGGTCGGCCTGCGGGGACCTCGCCCATGAGCGCACCGGGCGCGCTTCCGGCCCCATCGGGTGGCGGAAGGGGCGCAGTGGATCGACCTCGGCCCAGGGGGTGAGCGCGGCCGCCGGGTCGCCGCGTTCAGGAAGCCAAGTGGCGAGCCGCCGCCAGACCTCGCCGGCATGGGGCGGGCGGTCGTTCGGTGTCTTGGAGAGGAGCTCGAGTACGAGGGCTTCCAGGTCCTCGGGGGTGTCGGGGCGCAGGTCGCGCAGCGGGATCGGCGAGTGGTCGAGGATCAGGCCGGGAAGCATGAGTTCCGACCGGTGCTCGAAGACGGGTTCGCCGGTCAGCATCTTGTGGAGCAGGCAGCCGAGGGCGTACAGGTCGGTGCGGTGGTCGACCGGTTTGCCCAGGATCTGTTCGGGCGCCATGCACTCCAGGCTGCCCGGCCGCTCGCCCGTGGTGGTGAGCTTGGCGGTGCCGGGTTCGAGGAAAGCGGCGACGCCGAAGTCGAGGACCTTGACCACGCCGTCGGTGCGGATGATGACGTTGCGTCCCTTGAGGTCGCGGTGGACGACGTCGCGGGCGTGCACGGAGCCGAGGGCGGAGGCGATCTGCACCCCGACCGCAGCGGCTTCCTCGATGCTCAGTCGTTCCTGTTCGGCGATCCGGTCTTCAAGGTCGATGCCGGTCACGTATTGCATGACCAGGAACCGCGTGCCTCGCTCCTCGCCGAGGTCGTAGACCGTCGCGATACCGGTGTGGTCGAGGCGGGCGGCGGCGCGGGCCTCGCGGCGGAAGCGTTCGGCGTCCCGGGTGCGCTGGTCCTGTGTCAAGCCAGGAGGCGTGTTCATGGTCTTGAGGGCGACGTCGCGGCCGAGGTGTTCGTCGTGGGCGAGCCAGACGACGCCCATGCCCCCGGATCCGATCTCCCGCTTGATCCGGTAGCGCTTGGCGATCACAGGTCCGATGTCCATGTGCGGGGCGACTCCGTCCGCGTCCGTCTTCTTGGCCCGGCGCGACCGCCGGGCGGGCGCCTCGGACAGAGTGTGGCATGAGCACGTTGTCCCGTGAACCGACCCTTTCGCACTTTGCATCTATTGACTGAGTTCACAGTCGCATGCTGTGATGTGCGACGTACGATCAAGGGGAGTGTGGCGCACCGCGGCCGACGGGTGGCTACCGTTGCTCCGGACCGCCTCCGGGAACAAGTGGGGAACACGTGGACGTCTTCAAGGTGCACCAGCGGCTCATCCGGGACTACAAGGAGTACACGTCCGGGTCGGTGGTGATCGACGACCGGCGCATCGATGCCAAGGTGTCGAAGTCGCTTGCCGACGGAGATCAGTGGCCCGACCCCTATCTCTCCCTCAATCCGAGCTTCGCGCCCGGGGGGTCGGTCGAGGATCTCGCGCGGCCGGGAGGGCTGCTTCACCCGGCGTGCGCGGACATCTTCCGTACGGGCAAGGATGAGCGGGGCGCCACCGTCCGCCCGATCCACTTCCACCAGCACCAGCTGGAGGCGATCAAGGCGGCGGACTCCAGGGAGTCGTACGTCCTGACGACCGGCACCGGCTCCGGCAAGAGCCTCGGCTACATCGTGCCGATCGTCGACCGGGTGCTGCGTGAGAAGGAGGCCAGTACCGCGCCCGGCATCAAGGCGATCATCGTCTACCCCATGAACGCTCTCGCCAACAGCCAGGAGCGGGAGTTGGCGAAGTTCCTCACCGCCGGATACGGCGAGGGGAACGAGCCGGTCACCTATGCCCGCTACACCGGCCAGGAGAAGGAGGACGAGAAGGAGGCGATCCGCGAGTCCAAGCCCGACATCCTGCTCACCAACTACGTGATGCTGGAGCTGATGCTCACCCGCCCCAAGGAGCGAGAGAAGCTCATCGGGGCGGCCAAGGGGTTGCGCTTCCTCGTCCTCGACGAACTGCACACCTACCGGGGGCGGCAGGGCGCCGACGTCGCAATGCTGGTGCGGCGCGTACGTGAGGCTTGCGAATCGCCCAATTTGCAGTGCGTGGGCACGTCCGCGACGATGGCCACCGGGGGCACGCCCGCCGCGCGCCGCCGCGAGGTCGCCCGCGTCGCCTCGACCCTCTTCGACACGGAGATCTCCCCGGAGCGGGTGGTCGGCGAGACCCTGGTGCGGGCGACCGGGGATGCCGTGCCCACGCCGTCCGAACTCGCCGAGCGGGTAAGGGAGAACAACCCTCCGGCCGAGTACGGGCGGCTGGCTGCCGATCCGCTGGCCCGCTGGATCGAGACCACCTTCGGCCTGGTGGAGACCGAGAACGAGGATGGCAGCACGCTCCTGGTCCGCGCCGAACCGGTCACCGTGGAGGCCGCCGCTCTGCGCCTGCGCTCCGAGGCGTTCGGCATCGAGGAGAGCGAGCCCGAGGAACGCTGGTACGAGGCGTGCGCCGAGGCCATCCGGGCCACCCTCCAGGCGGGGGCGGCCGCCCGCCGGGAGGAGGGCGACCGCCCGCTGTTCGCCTTCAGGCTGCACCAGTTCCTGTCCAAGGGCGGATCCGTCTACGTCTCCCTGGAGGGAGAGGCCGACCGCCATATCACCCGCACCTACCAGCAGCGCGTC
Organism: Streptomyces sp. NPDC043746; assembly: GCF_056436485.1. Taxonomy (NCBI): domain Bacteria; kingdom Bacillati; phylum Actinomycetota; class Actinomycetes; order Kitasatosporales; family Streptomycetaceae; genus Streptomyces; species Streptomyces sp. NPDC043746. Next base: position 282,767 of record NZ_JBWKCM010000005.1, read on the forward strand.
CCCAACGCCCCCGAGAAGCTCCTGATGCCGCTGTCCTTCTGCCGTGAATGCGGACAGGAGTACCTGATGGTGGCCCGCGACCAGGACGGCGACGGCAGCGTCGCTTTCCGTACCCGCGAGGATGAGGACGACGAGCAGGGGTATCTGTACATCTCGGCCGTCAACCCGTGGCCGGAGCAGGTCGGCGACGCCATCGAGCAGCGACGCTTCCCCGACAGCTGGCTCACCTTCGACGAGCGCAAGGGCGCCCCGGTGCTCACCGCGAGCCGCAGGAAGCGGGCGCCGCAGCCGGTGTGGGTGCGCCCGGACGGCACCGGCGGGGGAAAGGCGAACGGGGGCATCTACGCGGCGTATCTGCCTGCCCCGTTCCTCTTCTGCCTGGAGTGCGGTGTCGGTTACGAGCAGGTCAAGGAGCGCGACTTCGCCAAGCTGATGACCCTCGACCAGGAGGGCCGCTCGACCGCCACGTCGGTCATCAGCGCCTCGATCGTGCGTCACCTCAAGAGCATCCCCGAGGGCGAACTCAAGAAGGACGCAAGGAAGTTGCTCACCTTCGTCGACAACCGGCAGGACGCGAGCCTCCAGTCGGGGCACTTCAACGACTTCGTCATGGTCACGCAGTTGCGTGGCGCCCTCTACCGGGCGATGGTCGAGGCCGGCGACAAGGGGCTGCGCTGGAAGCGACTCGGTAAGGAAGTGGTGGCGGCGATGGGGCTCTCCCCGCACGAGTACGCGGCCAAGCCTACCGAGATCGAGGAGCTCGCCGAGAGCACGCTGGAGGCACTGGCCGCGGTCGCCGAGTACCGCCTCTTCCTCGACCTGGAGCGCGGCTGGCGCGTCACCATGCCCAACCTGGAGCAGACCGGGCTGCTCGGCCTTGAGTACGCGGGTCTGGCGGCGATCGCCGGTGATGAGGACCGGTGGCAGGACACCGCGGGCCCGCTGCGTACAGCGACCTCCGAGGTGCGCCACGGGCTGTCCACGGTCCTCATGGATGAGCTGCGCCGCCAGCGCGCCGTGGACACCCCGTACTTCACCGAGGCCAAGTTCGCCGAACTGCGCAAGGAGTCGGCCCGGCTCAACGACGCGTGGGGGATCGCCGACACGGAGGCGGCGCCGCCTCCTGCCGGTGTCGCCGTCGCCCGCGCCGGACGCCCCGGCCGTACCGGGCGCGTTCGCAGCGAGCTGAACCTCACCGGCCGAGGCGCGTTCGGCCGCCACGTCCGAAAGAGCGGCACCTTCCCCGACTGGGGGCAGGGGCTGTCCCTGGACGAGGCCCAGGACGTCATCCGCGACCTGCTCCGGGTTCTGGCGGACGGCGGAGTGCTGACCGAGGTCTCCCAGGGGAGGGGCGAGGAGCCGGGCTACCGGATCAACCACACGGTCATCCGCTGGCACGCCCGCGACGACGACCACGGCGCCGTGGACCGCCTGCGCCGCACCTACCGCGACGAGCGCGGGCCCCGCGTCAACGCCTTCTTCAAGCGGCTCTACAAGGACATCGCCGCCACCTTCGCCGGTCTGCACGCCGCCGAGCACACGGCCCAGGTCCACCCCGACGTCCGCCAGGAGCGCGAGGACCTGTTCGGTGAGGGCACGCGGCTTCCGCTCCTGTACTGCTCGCCGACGATGGAACTCGGCGTCGACATCAAGAGCCTCAACGCGGTCAACCTGCGCAACGTGCCGCCGACCCCCGCCAACTACGCACAGCGCTCGGGCCGCGCCGGCCGCAGCGGGCAGCCCGCGCTGGTCACCACGTACTGCGCGACCGGCAACAGCCACGACCAGTACTACTTCACCCGGCGCAGGCAGATGGTGTCCGGTGCTGTCGCCCCGCCTCGGCTCGACCTAGCCAACGAGGATCTGCTCGCCTCTCATGTGCACGCGATCTGGCTCGCCGAGACCCGGCTCGATCTCGGCACCAGCATGGCCAAGCTGATCGATTCCGACGGCGATAGCCCCTCGCTGGAACTGGCGTCGTCCGTGGCCGGGGCCATCGACGAGCCGGCCGCCCGGCGCCGTGCTCTGGCGCGGGCCCGTACGGTCCTCGACGGCTGTGGCGACCTGCTGCGCGCCACGTCCTGGTGGCACGAGCAGTGGCTGGAGCAGACCGTCGAGGCCGCGCCGGGCAGCTTCCGCCGGGCCTGCGAGCGTTGGCGGAATCTCTTCAGGCGCGCCCTCGAAGAGCGCGAGATCCAGCACCGCAACATCCTCAACCGCACCGCCACGGGCCGCTCCAAGGACCAGGCCAAGCGCCGCCGCGCCCAGGCCGAGAGCCAGCTCGCGCTGCTGCGCAACGAGCAGGGTGGCGAGCGGACCGTGATGTCGGACTTCTTCCCGTACCGCTACTTCGCCTCCGAGGGCTTCCTGCCGGGCTACTCCTTCCCCCGGCTGCCGCTCGCCGCCTACATTCCGGGAACCGGCCGCACCAGCCGCGGCGGCTACGACGGCGACTATCTGCAGCGCTCCAGGTTCATCGCGATCCGGGAGTTCGGGCCCGGTGCGCTGATCTACCACGAGGGCAGCCGCTACAAGGTGGACCGGGTGCAGCTGCCGCCGGACACCGCGGGCGAGCTGACCACCGAGAGCGCGAAGGTCTGCGGGCGCTGCGGCTATCTGTCCCCGGAGGAGCAGCGCGAGGACGTCTGCGGGGGCTGCGGCAGTGGCCTCGGTGACGCGCGGACCGGTCTGCTGCACCTGCACACCGTCTTCACGCACCGGCGCGACCGGATCTCCTCCGACGAGGAGGAGCGCCAGCGCACCGGTTACAAGGTGGAGATCTCCTACCGCTTCAAGAAACACGAGGACGGCCGCGACGGGTCACTGCGGGCCATGGCGCAGTCCGCGTCCGGCCGTGCCCTGGCCGAGCTGGCGTACGGCGACAGCGCCACCGTCCGGCTCACCAACCTCGGCTATCGCCGCTCCGTCGCCAAGGGGGAGATCGGCTTCTGGATGGATCCGGTGACGGGCGAGTGGCTCGCGGGCGGCGCGGCCAAGAAGGGCGGCCGGGAGACCCCCCAGGAGCCGGAAGGGCTCGCGGACGCGGAGAAGGCGGGCCGCAAAATGCCGGTGATCCCGTATGTGCAGGACACCCGGAACATCCTCGTCCTCCAGCTGGCCGAGCCGGTCGACCGGGACACCGCCGTCACCCTCCAGTACGCCCTGGAGCGGGGCATCGAGGCCGAGTTCCAGCTGGAGGACGCCGAACTCGACACCGAGGAACTGCCGCCGTACGACGGGCCGCGTGAGCGGCTGCTGTTCATCGAGAGCGCGGAGGGTGGCGCGGGGGTGCTCCGGCGTCTGCAGTCCGAGCCCGGTGCACTGGCCCGCGCTGCGCGCAAGGCTCTGGAGATCGCCCACTTCGACCAACTGGGGCGTGACCGCGGTGACGAGAAGACCAACGGAGACCCGTGCGAGAAGGGCTGCTACGACTGCCTGCTCTCCTTCAGCAATCAGCGCCACCACCGCGTGATCGACCGGCAGTTGGCGCGCGAGCTGCTCCAGGCGTTCGCGGACGGCACTGTCGGCGAGTCGACCCCGGGCCGCTCGCGCGACGAGCACGCCGACGCGCTGCGGCAGGGCTCGGACTCCACCTTGGAGGAGCGCTTCGTCGAATACCTGAGGTCGCACGGACACCGACTCCCGGACCACCAGCAGATCACGGTGCGCGAGGCCCTGTCCAAGCCGGACTTCGTGTACGACACCGGGTTCGGCCCGATCGCGGTCTTCGTCGACGGCCCGCATCACGACCACGACGACGTCGTGCTGCGCGACGAGGAGGCGGAGGAACGGCTGAAGGACTTCGGCTGGGAAGTGGTCCGCGTCCGCTACGACGACGACTGGTCCAAGAAGGTCGCCGAGTACCCTCAGGTGTTCGGCGAACCACGTCGCTGACCTGCTTCTTCAGACAGATCGGCCGACGGGTTCAGCGGCCCGTCGGCTCACCGCTCCGCTCCGTACGCATCCACCTGGAAGGCCCGTATGACCACCGCCGCGCCGGACCCGAAGTACGCCGTCGGCTCCCTCGTCCACGCCCGGGGCCGTGAATGGGTGGTGCTGCCGGACTCCACCGAGGACCTCCTCGTGCTGCGCCCGCTCGGCGGCGCCGACGTCGACATCGCGGGGGTGCTGCCCGGCCTGGAGACCGTGGTGCCCGCCACGTTCGCCCCGCCCACGCCCGGTGATCTCGGCGACCAGCACACCGCCGGTCTGCTGCGCACCGCCCTGCGGATCGGCTTCCGGGCCGGGGCCGGCCCCTTCCGGTCCCTCGCCTCGATCGCCGTGGATCCGCGCCCGTACCAGCTGGTGCCGCTGATGATGGCGCTGCGCCAGGACACGGTGAGGCTGCTGATCGCCGACGACGTGGGCATCGGCAAGACCGTCGAGGCCGGTCTCATCGCGGCCGAACTGCTCGCCCAGGGCGACGCCCGCGGCCTGGTCGTGCTGTGTTCCCCGGCGCTCGCCGAGCAGTGGCGGGCCGAGCTGCGGGGCAAGTTCGGTATCGACGCGCGCCTGGTGCTGCCCGCCACGATCGGCCGGCTGGAGCGCGAGACGCCGTACGGGCAGTCGGTGTTCCGCCCGGACGGCGCCTACGTCGTGTCGACGGACTTCATCAAGTCGCCCCGTCACCGCGAGGACTTCCTGCGCCACTGTCCCGACCTGGTGATCGTCGACGAGGCGCACACCTGTGTGGCGGACTCCACGGCGCAGGTCTCGGCGCGCACCTCGCAGCAGCGGTACGGACTGCTGCGCGCGCTCGCCGACAACCCTGACCGCCATCTCCTCCTGGTCACCGCGACCCCGCACAGCGGCAAGGAGGAACCCTTCCGAAGGCTGCTCGGGCTCCTCGACGCCCGCCTCGCCACCGTGGGCTTCGAGTCCCGGGCGGGCCGTGAGCTGCTGGCCCAGTTCTTCGTGCAGCGCCGCCGCGCCGACATCCGCGAGGACTTCCAGGACGGCGCGCACTTCCCCTCCGGCCGGGACAGCGCCGAGGTCTCCTACACCCTGCACCGCGACTACCGCGCCCTGCTCGCCGAGGTCCTCGCATACGCCCGCGAGACGGTGCGCTCCGCCGACGGGGCACTGCAGCAGCGGCAGCGCTGGTGGTCGACGCTGGCATTGCTGCGCACCCTGTCCTCCTCGCCCGCCGCCGCCGTACGGTCGTTGCACACCAGGGCCGGCGTCCAGGAGGCGGACACCCCCGACGAGGCGGACCGCACCGGGCAGGTGACTGTCTCGGATCCGGCGGACACCGACAGCGCGCAGTCCGCGGACGAGGTACCGGGCAGCCTGCTGCCCACCGCCACGTCCACGTCCGAAGAGACCGGCCCCGACGATCTCGACGCTGAGGAGAAGGCCCGCCTCGTCGCCATGGCCGAGGCCGCGGGCAGGCTCGCCGGCCCCACCCGCGACACCAAGCTGAAGAAGCTGGTGGCGACGGTCACCGACCTCCTCGACTCCGGCTACCGGCCGATCGTGTTCTGCCGCTACATCGCCACCTCCGACTACGTCGCCGAGCACCTGAAGAAGGTGGTCAACAAGAGGGGCACCGAGCACCCGGTGGCGGTCGCCTCCGTCACCGGCGAGCTCTCGCCCGACATGCGCCTGAACCGGATCGCCGAACTCACCGGCACGGACGAGAACGGCGAGCCGGCCCCCGAGCGGCGCGTCCTGGTGGCCACCGACTGCCTGTCCGAGGGCGTCAACCTCCAGGAGTCCTTCGACGCCGTCATCCACTACGACCTGGCCTGGAACCCGACCCGCCACGAACAGCGCGAAGGCCGGGTCGACCGCTTCGGGCAGCGCACCGACACCGTGAAGGCCCTCACCCTGTACGGGGCGGACAACCCGGTCGACGACATCGTCCTGAAGGTGCTGCTGCGCAAGCACGAGCGCATCCGCCGAGCCACCGGCATCTCCGTCCCGGTGCCGCAGCAGGCGGAGAGCGCCATGCAGGCGGTCTTCGAACAGCTGATCCTGAACGTCGAGACCCCCTCCTTCGAGCAGGAGGGCCTGTTCGAGCGCGAACAGCTGCCCGCCGCCGAACAGTTGGAGCTCGCCTGGGAATCTTCCGCCGAGCGGGAGAAGGCGTCCCGGTCCCTCTACGCCCAGAACCGGATCAAGAAGGAGGACGTGGCCGCCGAGGTCGCCGAGATCCGTGCCGCGCTCGGCACCGGCGAGGAGGTCAGGGAGTTCACCCGTCGCGCGCTCGGCGCGCTGCGCGGGGCGCCCGCCGACCGCAAGCAGGGCGGGTTCACGGCGCACACCGACGCCCTTCCGCAGGGCCTGCGCGACGCCGTGACGGCGGCGCTCGGCCCCCGCCATCCGCGCCCGGTCGTCTTCCACGACGCGCCGAGTGCCCCGCGCGGCGAGGTGGCGCTCACCCGCACCGACCCGGTGGTGGCCGCGACCGCCCGCTTCGTCCTGGACACCGCCCTGGACGAGAAGTTCCCCGCCTGGCAGCGTCCGGCCCGCCGCTGCGGCGTGATCCGTACGAGCGCCGTACGACGGCCCACCACGATGCTCCTCGTACGGCACCGCTTCCAGCTGAGTCTGCCCACCCGCCACGGCGGCGTACGCACCCAACTCGCCGAGGACGCGCGGGTGGTTGCCTTCCACGGCAGACCCGAGGCGCCCCAGTGGCTGCCCGACGAGGAGGCGCTGGCGCTCCTGGAGGCCCGCGCCACCGGCAACTCCGATCCGGGCTTCGCCACCGACCACATCGCGTCGATCCTCGCCGCCCTCGACACCGGCCTCATGGACGAACTGCGGCTGCGCTCCAAGGCGGCCGCGAAGGAGCTGGAGGCCTCGCACCACCGGGTCCGCACCGCCGCCAGGGCCCGCCTCGCCGGTCTGAAGGCCGCCCCGCAGGGCGACCCGGACGTCCTCGGTGTCTTCCTCTACCGTCCGGCCGCCACGATCCAGCTGGGAGCCGACGTATGAGCACCGCGAGGACCCTGGTCACCGACACCGTCGCCACCGTCGGCGGACTGCTGCCGTACGACCTCCTCGTCCGCATCAAGGAGGGCAAGGAGCAGTCCGGCGCGAAGCCCGCCGACTACCGGCTGTTCGCCAAGGGCGAGTCCGTACGGGACGCCGCCGAGCGCTCCTGGGGCTACCTGTGCGGCGTGTGGGCCGCCTACCAGGACGCCCTCGCCCGTGACGGAGCGGACGACGATCCCGGTGTGCACGCGGTGGGGCTCACCACTGAACGCTGGCTGCTGCCCCTGTTCGAGCAGCTCGGCTTCGGCGCGCTGTCCGCCGTGCCGGAGCCCGGCCTCCCCGCCCACGATGAGACGAAGAACTTCCCGGTCAGCCACACGTGGGCGCATGTACCCGTGCACCTCACCGGCTGGAACGTCCCGCTGGACACCCGCACCCCCCAAGTGGCGCCGCAGGCAACGCAGTCCATGGTCCAGGAGTACCTCAACCGCTCCGGCGACAAGGCCCTGTGGGGTGTCCTGTCCAACGGCCGCCAGCTGCGGCTGCTGCGCGAGTCCGCGTCGCTGACCGGCGCCGCGTTCATCGAGTTCGACCTCCAGGCGATCTTCGAGGGCAAACGCTCCGACGACTTCGTCCTCCTGTGGCGCCTGCTCCACCGCACCCGCTTCGAGGGCGACCCCGCCGCGTCCTGCCCGCTGGAGAAGTGGCGCACCGAGGCCATCGACTCCGGCACCCGTGCCCTCAAGGAGCTCCGCAAGGGCGTCGAGAAGGCCCTCACGGTGATCGGCTCCGGGCTCATCGCCCACCCCGACAACGCGGAGCTGCGCGAGGCCCTGCGCACCCGAGCCCTCACCGTCCGCGACCTCCACCCCGCCCTGCTGCGGCTCGTCTACCGGCTGCTCTTCCTCTTCGTCACCGAGGACCGCGGCCTGCTCCTCCACCCGGACGCCGACGACGTAGCGCGCGACCGTTACGAGAAGTACTTCTCCACGGGCCGCCTGCGCCGCCTCGCCCGCCGCCCCGGCAGCCCGCACGGCGACCAGTGGGAAGCCCTCACCCTCGTCATCGAAGGCCTCGGTAAACCCGGCGGGCGTCCCGAACTGGGCCTGCCCGCACTCGGCGGCCTCTTCGAACCCACCCCGGTGGACGGGAGACTGGAGGGTCTCGCCCTCACCAACGAGTCCCTGTACGAGGCGGTGCGCGCCCTCGCCGTCATCTTCGACGCCAAGCTCGGCCGCCCCCGCAAGGTCGACTACCGGCACCTGGGCGCGGACGAACTCGGCTCGGTCTACGAGTCGTTGCTCGAACTCGAACCCCGCCAGGACGACGACGGCTCCTACGTCCTGACGAAGCTGGACGGTAACGACCGCAAGACCTCCGGCTCCTACTACACGCCCTCGCCGCTCATCGACGGCCTCCTGGACTCGGCCCTCGACCCCGTCATCGAACGGGCCGTCCGCTCGGGCACGACGAAGGAGGAGCGCAAGGCGGCGCTGCTCGCCCTGACCGTGTGCGACCCGGCCTGCGGCAGCGGCCACTTCCTGGTCGCGGCGGCCCGCCGCATCGCCCGCCGGCTCGCGGAGATCGAGACCGACGATCCGGAGCCGACCGCCGAGGCCGTCCGCGACGCCCTGCGCGAGGTCGTCTCCCGCTGCGTGTACGGCGTCGACCTCAACCCGATGGCCGTGGAACTCGCCAAGGTCTCCCTGTGGATCGAGGCCATGAAGCCGGGCCGCCCGCTCACGTTCCTCGACGCGCACATCAAGCACGGCAACGGACTGCTCGGCACGACACCGAAGCTCCTCGCGGGCGGTCTGCCCGACGAGGCGTTCAAGGTCCTCGAAGGTGACGAGTCCAAGGCCGTCAGAAACCTGAAGGCCCGCAACGCGAGCGAGCGGGAGCGGTGGCTGGCGGCACTGCGACACCACGCGAGCCAGGACGCCCTGTTCTCGGAGCAGCACGCGCTGGAGATCTCCAACGCGGCGATCACCAGCGCGACGTCGGACATCACGGACGCACCGTCGGAGGAGCTGGAGGACGTCCGGAACCAGGCCCGCGCGTACCACGAGCTCACCACCTCCAAGGACTACCTGCGGGCCCTGGAGCTCGCCGACGCGTGGTGCGCGGCGTTCGTCTGGGAGAAGACCGAGCGGACCGACGGCACGAAGCGGACGGACGAGACGTTTCCGCCCGCGCTCACCACGGACTCCCTGCTCGCGCTGCACTCCTCCGACGGGGGCGCGAGCCTGCCGGCGGGCACGGTGGAGAAGGTGGCGCGCCTGCGCGAGGAGTACCACTTCTTCCACTGGCACCTGGAGTTCCCGGAGGTGTTCCGGGTGCCGGCCGATCCGGATGCGGCGGGAGTGGACGAACGGACCGGGTGGAGGGGCGGGTTCAGCTGTGTGCTGGGGAATCCGCCGTGGGAGCGGGTCAAGCTCCAGGAGCAGGAGTTCTTCGCCACCCGTGACGCGTCGGTGGCGAACGCCGCGAACAAGGCGGCCCGTGAGCGCCGGATCGCCGCGCTGGCCGCCAGTGAGGAGGAGGCCGACCGGGCCCTGCACGCCGAGTTCATCGCCGCGCGCCGCCTCTCCGAGGGCGTCAGCCACCTGCTGCGCGGCTCGGGCCGCTTCCCGCTCGCCGGGCGCGGCGACGTCAACACGTACGCGGTCTTCGCCGAGGCCGCCTCGCTCGGCATCGCGCCCACCGGGCGCTTCGGCCTCGTCCTGCCGACCGGCATCGCCACCGACGCGACGACCGCGCCGTTCTTCTCCGACCTGGTGCGCACCTCACGGCTCGCCTCCTTCCTGGACTTCGAGAACGAGGCGTTCATCCTCAGCCGGGACGTGCACCACTCGGTCCGGTTCTCGCTGCTCACCGTCACCGGCCGGGGCGAGCGGGTGGATTCGGCGTCCTTCGCGTTCGGCACCCGTTACATGGAAGACCTCGACGAGCGCCGCTTCGCGATGCCGCCCGAGGAGATCCTCCTGGTCAACCCCAACACCGGCACGCTGCCGGTGTTCCGCACGCGCAGGGACGCGGAGATCACGCTGGGGATCTACCGGCGCGTCCCGGTCCTCAGACGAGAACCGGACGCGGAGGGCAAGGGCGGCACGGACCCGTGGGGTCTGACCTTCATGACCATGTTCCACATGTCCAACGACTCGCATCTGTTCCGCGGCAAGGCGGAGCTGGAGGGCGAGGGCTGGAAGCTGAAGGGCAACATCTTCACGCACCCCTCCGACGGGCGGCGCTATCTGCCGTTGTACGAGGCGAAGATGCTGCACCACTTCGACCACCGGCTGGGTACGTACGAGGGACAGACGCAGGCGCAGGCCAATGTGGGGACGCTGCCGAGGGTGACGCCGGAGCAGCATGACGATCCGGAGTTCGCGCCGCTGCCTCGGTACTGGGTGCCGGAGTTCGACGTGGACTCGGGGAAGCGGGACAAGAAGGGCAACCGGATCATGTGGCCGGGGGTGGCTTCTCGGCTGGGTGAGCGGGAGTGGTGGAACGGGTGGTTGATGGGGTGGCGGGACGTCGCTCGCTCAACGGACACGCGAACTGTGATCAGTACGCCTCTTCCCGCGTACGGTGTCGGCCACAAGTTCCCGCTGATGTTTGTCCAGGGCGGGGCTGCGGCGTTGAGTGGGATTCTGGCGTCGTACGTCTTCGATTACGTAGCACGCCAGAAGGTCGCCGGAACGTCGATGACCTATGGCTACGTGATGCAGTTTCCTGTTCCAGCGCCGGACGTCGACCTTCCGTTCACCGCTGCGAATGGGAGGAACCTGGCGGAGTGGATCACACTCCGAGTGTTGGAACTGTCCTACACGTCACAGGACATGGCGTCCTTCGCCAGGAGTCATGGGGACGAAGGAGCCCCGTTCCGCTGGAACGCGGAACGCCGTGAGCTGTTGCGTGCGGAGCTGGACGCCGCGCTGTCCCACACCTACGGGCTCAGCCACGCTGACGTGGACTACGTGATGGAGACATTCCCCACGGTCAAGAAGAGGGAGGAGACTCTGTGCGGCGCCTACCGCACCAAGGACCTCATCCTCGACATCTACGACCGCATGGCAGAGGCCCGCGAGACCGGCAGCGTGTACCAGACCGTGCTGGATCCGCCGCCGGGCAAGGGCCCCCGTCACGAGGGCTGAGCCGGGAAGTCCCAGGCGGGGCCGGTCAGCTGGACCGGTTCCGCCCGACCTCGGCAACGAATCCGGCCCACGTTCCACGCGTGAACGCGAGCTGCGGGCCGCCGCGCTCTTTGGAGTCCCTTACGCGGACGGCGGTCTTGGTGGCGGCGACCTCGACGCACTCGCCACCCTCGTTGCCGCTGTAACTGCTCTTGAACCAAGCAAGCCGCGCGGGTTCCGCAGTGTTCATCGTTCCCCCAGCAAGTTCTCGATCAGGGTGAGGGACTCACGCATGGTGAGTGCCTGCGCCCTGATGCTGCCGTACCGTGCGGCAAGGATACGGACTTCCTCCGGGGCCGAGATCAACCGGCTGGAATTCTGCGCCTCGGTGTATCCCAACTGCGCTTTTCCCTTGGGCGTGAGCAGTACGAACGCGCCGCCCATCCCCGCGTGCTCGCTGCGATCGGTCGGCATAACTTGCAGTTCGACATTGCGCAGTCGGCCGAGTTTAAGCAGTTGCTCCAACTGCTCCCTGTGGACTTCTCGTCCGCCAAGAGATCGCCGCATCACGGTCTCCTCGACGACGGCGGTGATCATGGGCGGAGGCCAGCTGGTCAGGATCTCCTGACGGCCCATCCGAGAGATCACCCGCTGCTCGATCGTCTCCTCGTCCAGGAGCGGCTTGCGCATCTCGTACAAGGCACGGGTCCGCCGCTCGGTTTGCAACAGGCCCGGAACGTCATGGTTGTTGTAGAAGTTGATCTCTACCGCGTCCGGCTCCAACCGTGCGTAATCCCGAAGCCACTCCGGATGCCGCACCCTCCGCCGTGCCTTCGCCCGCTCCACATCCTCCCCGAGAAGTGCCAACGACCCACCGCACCCCAGCAGTTCGTCGACCGTCACCAGAAAATCCGGCTGCGGAGTCCGCCGCCCCCGCTCGATCGACGAGATCTGTTCCTCGCCGTATCCGACCGCCTGCCCGAGCTCCCGCTGGCTCATCCCGGCCCCTTCCCGAGCCGCCTTGATCATGCGGCCGATGGCGCGGAACAGGTCCGCGACCTCCTCCGAGCCCGCCGGGGTCCCCGGCGCCCGCGTCACCCCGTACCGCTGCCATCGCGCACCACCCGTCCGTCCCGGCCCGCCCGACCGGATCGCCGTACTTTCCACCTGACCGGCTGCCTGCCGATCTCCTGCTCACCGACCGCCCGCAGCGCAGGTCGCGGGCGGACACCCGGACAACATCCGCACAAGTCCGGCCGCCCACCCGGACAGCCTGCCCGCACCGCTGGACAGTCACTCTCCGTACCGTGCCGGACACTCCCCGCGGTAGATCGGGAACGTCACCCTCGGTGAAGTGAATCAGGAATCCGGGACCGTGATCCCTCAACCGGACGTGCACGCAGGTCACGTGAGCCTCAGAACTCTCTTCGCCACCACGCGACACGGCGCACACGCCGTCCGCCACACCGCCGAGCGCTGGCTCGCGGCGCAAATCTGTCGTCCGACGACCTCGCCGCCACGGCTGCCCTCCTCATCGCCGAACTCACGGTGAACGCCGCTCTGCACGGCCGGGTACGCGGTCGCGCGGCCCGCCTCGACGTCCGCCTGGACGCGGGCGAATTGCGGGTCGAGGTCACCGACGCCCGCGGCGACCGGTGGCCGACACCGCAACACCCCGACAGCGGCGGGGAATCGGGGCGCGGCCTGCTCCTCGTCGAGACCCTCGCCGACGAGTGGGGCGTACGCCCGCACCGCCCCGGCGGCAAGACGGTGTGGGTCGTGTGCCGCCGGTGAAATGCGGCGGTCGGGTCAGAAGCGGAACCCGAACAGTCCGCCTTCGTCGTAGGCGTCGGTCAGGCGTGGCTCGATGAGATAGGGGGAGGGGTCGAAGCCGCCCAGGCGGGCGCGTTCGAGCTTGTCCGAGTTGAACGTCACGATGTACTGGAGGCCTTCTTCCTCGGCGACCTCGGATGCCAGCGTCAGCGCCTCGGTCACCTGGCGGTCGTCCACCCCGTCGAAGAGATGGCTGTCATGGACCAGGAAGTCGGGTCCGCGGTCGTGGCGGTGGGCGATCACCGCGGCCGTGAGATCGAGGCAGAAGATCACCATCTTGTTGATGCCGACGCTGCCCTGACTGTCGACATGGGCGGAGATCTCCAGGCTGCTGGTACCGGCCCTGATGGTGAGGTAGGCCTGTCGGTCCTGCCCGTAGAGGCGGCGGGCGAAGCGGGCGAAGAGCCAGGTGGCCTCCCGGGTCTGCTCGCCCCGTTCCTCCAGGTCGAGTTCCAGTTCTTCCTGGAGTTCGACGCGCTGCGCCGTGATCTCCCGCTGGCTGGCCTCCACGAACTGCGCCGTCTCAAGCTGCTTGCGCAGGGCTTCCAGCGCCGCCTGCTTCTGGGCGAGCAATTGCTGGAGTGCCGTGAGGCCGTCGAGGGCGCCTCCGTCGCGCAGCGCGCTCAGGGTCTCGGTGAGCTCCTCGCCGAGACGGGCGCGCTCGTGTTCGCGTGCCGCGAGTCTGGCCTGCGTCTCCTCGATCTCGTCGGCGAGGTAGCGGCGGCGGTTGCGGACGATGGAGGCGTGGAAGCCGCGTACGTCCTCGAAGGACCGGTGCACTCGGTCCGGGAGGACGACTCCCAGCTCCCGGTAGACGGCGTCCAGGTATGCCGTGTCGGGCTCGTTGGCCTCGTCCACCGCGCGCCGCAGTTCTGCCAGGTTCCGCCGGTCGATGACATCCTGCTCCGGCAGTGAGCGGACCTTCCTGTCCAACTCGTCGGCCCGCAGCTGCAGTTCCTCGTACGCCGGCAGCACGCGGAAGGCGGCGATCTGCTCGCTGAGTCGCTTCACGTCCTCTTCGGCGACGATGATCCGGCCGCGCAGGTCCGCCGTCGTACCGACGACCTGGTGCCAGGACGGATCGTTCATCGCCGACCGCAGCTGCCTTCGGGTCGCCTCCCGCGCGGCGAGCTCGCGGTAGTCGGCGGCGAGCCGCCAGTCCAGGCCGAGGAGATAGGCGAGGTTGGCCGCGGCCTCGGCGGTGGGCTGCTGCGGATAGGTCCGCACCGGGTCGTTGAAGGCGTGCGATCCGACGCGGCGTACGAGGAGGGACAGCAGGGCGCGCCCCGAGATGCCGGGGTGGTCGGCGGGCAGCCGGAAGAGGTCCGCCTCTATGCGTGTCCTCCACTCCGTCACCGGCATCTCACGGGTGTGGCTGATCTCGAAGAGCCCTGCGGACTCACCCTCGGTGCCACCCGGGGCATCGGTCAGAACGATGCCTTGCTGGGCCCCGCGCCTGCTCACCCGTACCGGCTCCTCGCGTCCGGGCCAGTCCAGGGTCAGCGTGAAGAGCGTGTGCCGAAGCCGGGGGCGGGTGGGCAGGGTGCCCTTGCCGGCCTGAGAGCCCAGGGCGAAGTGCAGCAGCTCGACCAGGCTGGATTTGCCGGTGCCGTTGCGGCTGTCCGTTCGCGTCGCCCCGGGGTGCGCCTCGGCGACCAGAAGGTTGAGGCCGCGCCGGAACTCGACGGCACGGAACCGGGGGTCGTCAGCGCTCAGACGACGCAGCATCGTCCCTCCTTCTGATCGGCGAATCGGCTCGCCTTCTCGTCAGCAGATCGTCGCGGAATTCGATCACACCGAGCGCGTACAGCACATCGAGCCCGAGGACGAACCACTGGAAGGAGACCGGAGAGTGGTGGCCGAGCCGGATCCGTTCGGCGCGGAACCTCGACCAGGTCTGGGTAACGGTCAGCGGCATGTCGAGAACCCGCAGAATCTGGGCGCCGACGGCCAGCAGAGAGCGGTCCGGGGAGATACCCTTCGTCGGAGTGATCACGCGGCGCTCCGGTCCGCCGGGCCCGGGACCCAGCCGTCGGGCGGCACGTCGAAGACGTCGCACCGCTGGAAGAAGTGGGCGATGACGATCCAGGCGCAGTACATCGAGTTCAGGCTCGGCGCGGCGTTCCCGAGGATGTACTCCTGCAGCGCGGCCCACAGCTTGTCCTGGTCGTCGGTGCCGGCCCGGACCTGGTCGTAGTACACCCGGAAGCCCTGGGCGACCCGGTCCGCCTCGTCTGGTGCGCCGAGCCCGGCGTAGTACCCCTCGACGAGGTGGCTGTGCCCGATCCCCTGGATCAGCGCGCCGCGGACGTCACCGGTCAGGCCGTTCCACTCGATCTTGTACTTGTTGACCTCAGGGATGACGGCGAGCGGTTCCGCCGTGCGTCGCTGCTCACCGAGCCGGGCGAGCAGCGCCTCGAGATCGCTGAGTCCGATGCCGTATGTCCTGTCCTGGACCGGCAGTTCACGGCCGAGCAGCTCCTCCGTGGCGATCCTGTCGAGCCGCATGACGTCGTTCCACAGCCGGTGCCAGCCGTAGTGCTCCACCCGGCGCGGGCGCAGCTTCTCCTGCGCCTCGGACATCATCACGCTCAACTCCGGGTGCACGCCCTTGAGATCGTTGACCGCGAAGCGGAACGTGTCGAAGGCGCCGGGCCGTTTGGCGAGCGCCTTGTCCAGGTCGCTGCTGAACTTGCGCTTGACCCGGCCGATGTCGTCGGTCTGCGGCGAGTAGCACGCCCAGAGCACCCGGTCCCACAGGAGGAGCCCGTCGGCACCGAGGTCGCCGAGATTTCCGTGGGTGCGTACGGGCACGAAGTCGGGGTGCCGCAGGCTCAGCAGATGGTGGATCAGCTGCTCGAAGCTCTCGCCCGGCATGTCGGTGAGCTGCTGGCGCAGGGTGAGCTGCGCGAGCATGCGCTGAGTGAAGTCCACGTGGTCGATCCCCCGTCGAAGTCGTCAGGCTCTGCCACGAAGAGCACTCAAGGAAGTGCCGTCGTCCGTGTGCCAGGCGTCCCAGCCGTTGGCCTTGGCGCCGGTCACCGCCTCGCATGCGCCGGACGGCGATGCGCAGATCCGGCCGTCCTCCAGGCGAAGGCTTCCCTCGGCGGTGACGTGCGCGCGGTGCTCCTGCCCGAGGTTGCGGCGGCGCCAGGTCAATCGCTGCCCCGGTTGCAGCAGACCTGCGGCGAGCAGCTTGGCGAGCGCGCCTGGTTGGACCATCGCCTCGTCCAGGCCGAGCAGACGTCGCAGCACACTGTTGGGTGTGTCGATCAGCGGCTTGGCCTCGCGCTGCAGGCGCGCGAAGACTTCGGCGTCAACGGTGATGTGGTGCTCGGGCACCGGGACTCCCTTTCTTCGGGTAATTTTTTCTCCTTGTGTCATGAGGAGAAAAAAAGTAACCGACCTCACGACTCGTCGTCAAGTCCGATTTCGCGGGGTGGGTCGTTGCCGGAGTGTTGTTCGACTGTAAACTCAGTCAATTGGCTGCTACTGGGTGGGGGAAGGGGCGAGGAAGTGCCGCAGATCGCGATCACCAACACCTTCTGGGAGGGTGTGGACCGGCTCGACAAGCCGTCTCGCGCCCGCGTCCACAAGGCGATGGCGAAGTTCCAGCAGCTGACAGTCCATCAGTTGCATGCGGACAAGGGTCTGCATCTGGAATCCGTGGTCGGTTCCCGCGATCCGCGCATGCGCACCATCCGGGTCGACGACGGACAGCGCATCGTGCTGCTCGCGCCCGACGACGGCAGTGACGTGTTCGTCTTCGTCCATGTGGTCTCGCACGACAAGGCGTACTCCTGGGCCAAGCGGCGGCTGTACTCCGTCAACGCGGTCACCCGCTGTCTCGAAGTGCGTGACCTCACCGCCATGGAGCAGATCACCCCGCACTTTGCCGAGGAGGCCGAGGCCGCGCCGAAGCTCTTGTTCGCCGACTGGTCGGACACCGTGCTGCGGCACCTCGGCGTCGACGACGTCACGCTGCGTGCCGCCCGCGTCATCACCGGCAAGGCGCAGTTGGAGGCGTTCGGGTCGCTGATGCCCGAGGACCAGTTCGAGGCGCTGTGGCTGCTCGCGGAAGGATTCGCCCCCGACGACATCTACCGTGACCTCGTCGCGGCGCGGCAGGCGGTCGTCGGCGACGGGTCCGAGGAGATGCAGGGCGAGTTGGCCGCCGCCGTCAGTCGTACCCGCAGCCGGATCGCTCTTGTCACCGGGCCCGAGGAACTCGCCGGCATCCTCGCCAAGCCCTTCGACGCGTGGCGGATCTTCCTCCACCCGACCCAGCGGCGGGTGGCCTACCGGCCCGCGTACACGGGGCCCGCCCAGGTCACCGGCGGCCCCGGCACCGGCAAGACCGTGGTCGCCCTGCACCGGGTCAAGCATCTGCTCGGGCGCTCACCCGACGCTCGCGTCCTGCTGACCACGTACACCAGTGCGCTCGCCCGCTCGCTGCGCTCCGGCCTCGCCCTGCTCCTCGACCACGACCGGGCGCTCCTCGACCGGGTCACCGTCACCACGGTCGACGCCACCGCGCACCGCATCGTGCGGGAGATGCACGGGAACCCGGGGAGCGTCCTCGGGGACAAGGACGAGCGGCGGCGCTGGCAGCGTCTGGCCCGCAGGCTCGAACTGCCGTGGAGCGACGCCTTCCTGGCCCAGGAGTACCGGCATGTGCTGCTCGCCCAGGACCTGCGCACCCGCGAGGAGTACGAGAAGTGTCTTCGGCGTGGGCGCGGCAGCAAACTGGCGGCCGGGCAGCGTCCGCGGCTCTGGCAGGCCATGGCGCAGTTCGAGGAGGAGCTCGCCCGCGACCGTGCCTGCACCTGGCTGCAGCTGTGCGCCAAGGCCGCCCGGCTGCTGAAGGAGAGGCCGGGTGAGGGCCCCTCGTACGACCACGTGGTGGTGGACGAGGCGCAGGACCTGCACCCCGCCCAGTGGCGGCTGCTGCGGGCCCTGGTGCCCGAAGGGCCCGACGACTTGTTCCTCACCGGCGACCCGCACCAGCGGATCTACGACTCCCGGGTCTCGCTGCGCTCGCTCGGTATCTCCGTCGCGGGGCGTGGCGCGCGGCTGCGCCTCAACTACCGCTCCACGGAGGAGATCCTGCGCTGGTCGCGGGCGCTGCTCGACGGGGAGCCCGTGGCGGACCTGACCGGTGACGCGCCGGATTCGCTCTCCGGTTACCGGTCCCTTCTGCACGGGGAGCGGCCCTTGTGCGAGGGGCACGGGACCGAGGCGGCCGAAGCTGATGCCGTCGTGCGCAGGGTAGGTGCGTGGGTGGCGGCCGGGGTCGCGCCGTCCGAGATCGCGGTGTGTGCCCGGTTCCACACGCAGACCGCGCGGATCGGCGACCGACTGGCTCGGGCGGGACTGCCCGTGGTGCGGGTCAAGGACGGGGAGTCCGATGACGCGGCCGGGGTGCGGGTGTCGAGTCTGCACAGTTTGAAGGGCCTTGAATTCCGCTGTGTGGCCGTGGCCGGGGTGACCGCGTCGGCGTTCCCGTTCTCGCCGGCGGTGACGCCGGCCGACGTCGATCCCCTGCAGAACGCGACGGACCTCGCCGCGGAACGGTGCCTGCTGTTCGTGGCGAGCACCCGGGCGAGAGAGGCGCTGTACATGTCGTACAGCGGGCGGCCGAGCATCTTCCTCGACGGGGTGAGATAGCGGGAGAGGCGATACGTGCGGTCGGCCTGTGAACAATGTCAATGCTCGCGTCTTGCCGTAGTAGTCTGCCGGACGCGCGGGAGGGGAAAGTGGCTTGAACACGCGCCCGTAGGTGGGGGAGTGTCCGCAGTCATTGAGAAACGTCCAGGGAGTCCAGATGTCCACGCCCGGTGCCGTACCTGTGTCTTTGGCGGAAATCGCTCGTCTCGCGGGCGTCGGGCGTGCAGCCGTCAGCAACTGGCGGCGGCGTCATCCGTCGTTCCCCGCCCGGATCGCCGGCACGGACGTCAACCCCCAGTTTTCCCTCACCGACGTCGAGAACTGGCTGCGCGACAACAAGAAGCTCAAGAAGTCCGCCGAGCGCGAATGGCTCTGGCCCCGCTTCGAGGCGCTCGGCGGACGCGACGAGACAGGGGCGGCGGTCGCGGAGGTGGGCAGGAGGCTCGCCGGCCGGGGTGCGGCAGGCGAGTCCGCGTTCCCTGAAGAGGTGGCGGCGCTGATCGAGCGGGCCGTGGATCTCGGGAGGCGCGAGGGAGGCCCGGAGACCTTCGCCTTCCTGCTGCGCCGCTGGCTGGATGTCCATGTACGCCAGATCGCCACGACCCCCGAGCCGCTGGCCGCGCTCATGGCGGAGCTCGCCGCCCGCGTCGCGGCTGTCGACGGCGGCCTCACGGTGATGGACCCCGCCTGCGGCACCGGCCACCTCCTGATGGCCGCGACCGAAGTGGTCAAGGGGGCAGGCGGTGGGTCACCGGTCCTGCTGGGCGGCGACCGTGATCCCGTACTCGCGGCCCTCGCTGAAGTCCGCCTGCGCCTCGCCGAGGACGCATCGGAGACAGAGCCGGCGCGTATCGACGTACGGGAAGGGGACTCTCTGCGCGACGACCTGTTCGCCGGCGTCCCCGCCGACATCATCCTGTGCAACCCGCCGTTCAACGAACGGGACTGGGGATACGAGGAGTTGGCCACGGACGCTCGCTGGAGCCACGGGCTGCCGCCGCGTACCGAACCCGAACTCGCCTGGGTCCAGCACTGCCTGGCCGGGCTGCGACCCGGCGGCGCGGCCGTGCTGCTGTTGCCCCCCGCCGTGGCGGCGCGAAAAGCGGGTCGACGCATCCGCGGATCGCTGCTGCGCACCGGCCAGCTGAAGGCTGTCGTGGCGCTGCCGCCGGGCTGCGCCGCGCCGCACAGCGTCTCCCTGCACCTGTGGGTGCTGCGGGCGCCCGTACCAGGTGAGAAGCCACATACGGGAGGCCACCTGCTGGTGGCCGACGGCGTGTCCCGCTTTCCCCGGGACCAGGGCCGTGAGTGGGCCCCCGACTGGATTGCGATCGGCGACTTCGTGCGTGAGGCCGTCGGGCGGACGGATCCGGCCGAGGTCTCTCCCTTCGTACGGCTTGTACCCGTCATCGAGCTCCTCGACGACGAGGTCGACCTCACTCCGGGACGCCACATCACCCCGTCCCCGGCGGACACCGCGCCCCGACTGGCCGCATCCTGGCGGGAGTTCAAGGACCTGACTGCCAGGGTGTCCAAGTCGGCCCGGCTGCTCGCGGCGCTCGAGCTGACCTCTGCCGCACAGGACCCGCCGACGGCGACCACCGTCGCCGAGCTGGCGCGGGCGGGGGCGCTCACCCTGCGCGGCGGCCAGCAGCCACCGGAGGTGGCGGTCCGCACCGGGGCGCCGTCCGCCGAGGACATTCCGCTCCTGACGGTCCCCGATCTGCTGTCGGGCGGTGAACCCAGGGGGTATCTCGCCGTCGACGACCCCGCGGTGCGCGAGGCCGTGATCGCCGAGCCCGGGGACATCGTGGTCGTGGGGGTGGCGCGGACGTTCTCCGCCTGGGTCCACGAAGGGCCGCCGACCGCCCTGGGTCCCCAACTGCACGCCGTGCGAGTGCAGCCCGAGCAGCTCGACGCCTGGTTCCTCGCCGGTTCGCTGCGCGCTCCGGCCAACGTCCGGCAGGCCGGGACGCACGCGACGAGCTCCTCCCGCATCGACGTCCGGCGCCTCCAGGTCCGCCAGGTGCCGCTCCGCGAACAGCGGCGCTACGGCGAGGCGTTCCGCGAGCTCGCCGCCTTCGAACAACTGGCGCGGCGCACCGCCGACCTCGGTGCCGACCTCGTCCACAGCCTCGGCGACGAACTGGCGGCCGGGCGGCTGGCGGGCGAGGTGTAGAACGCCCGAGAGGTGCAGGCGCCGCGTGCGGCGAGACGAGGCGCATGACGTCGCTCTGCCGTGCGGTCAGGCCCCTGGCCCGCCCTGGTCGTGCGCATCCGCGAGCCGGGCGGAGAGCTGGACATCGACCTCGCACCGTACGGACTCGACCTGTACGGCGAGTTCGCCCGGCAGGCCCGCGGCCGTACGTCCCGCGGCGTCGACGGCGGCGACGGCGGCGTCCAGCTCACCGAAGGCGAGGCGGCATTCGGCCAGCCGCAGCCGCACCACCGCCCGCTCCGCCCGCTCGGCCGGACCGTCGCCGTGCAGGAGAGCGTTGTCGATGCCCTGGTAGAGACGGGCCGCGGAGCCGAAGTCCCCGGCCAGCCGGAGCCCGTCCGCCGCTCCCCGCCATACGCGGCGCACCAGCGGGCGGCGCGCTCCCCACTCCGCGCGCACCCGCTCCGCCAGTTCGCGCAGACGGCCGACCGCGTCCCCCGGTTCACCGGCGGCGATCTCCGACTCGGCCCGTGTGCAGAGGAGTTCCACCGTGCGGGCGTCCAGCCACTCCTCCTCGCCCGCCACCGGGGGCGCTACCGGTGGCGCGGCGGGAGCGCGGTGCGTGCGCGGAGCCCGGTCCTCGGGCTGGCGCAGCGGGGCCGTGGGGTCGGGGTGGGTGCGCGGTCGGGGTTCGGGGTCGCCGGGCTGGGGGCCGAGCGGGGCGAGGACCGCCAGGACCTCGTCGACGGGCGGACGCTGTCCGGGCTGCTTGGCGAGCATACGGATCACCAGGTCGTCGATCGCCTCGGGGATGCCCGCGGCGTACACACTCGGCGGCAGGGGATCCTCGTAGAGATGTCTCTCGGTCAGACCGGATTCCGCGCCGAGCGGGAATGGCGGGCGTCCGGTGAGTAGTTCGTAGAAGACGCAGCCGAAGCAGTACACGTCCGTACGCGCGGTCGGCTCGCGCTCCAGGAGCTGTTCGGGTGCCAGGTAGCCGCGGGTGCCCAGCGTGGAACCGTGCGCCGTGTACCGGGTGGCATCGGCCCGTAGCGGCTTGGCGATACCGAAGTCGATGAGGACGACCGCCCCTTCGTCGTCGATCATGATGTTGGGAGGCTTGAGGTCGCGGTGCACGACCGGCAACGTGTGTGCACAGGCGAGTGCGCCCGCCATCTGTACGGCGACGGCGATCGCCGACATCAGCGGCAGCGGTGTGTGCTCGTCGAGGAAGGTCCGCAGACTCACCCCGGTCACCAGGCGCATGGCGATGTACGGCACACCCCGGTGCGATCCGCTGCCGTACAGCTCCGTGATACCCGGGTGGTCGAGCGTGCCCAGCAGGGTGGCCTCGCGCCGGAACCGGGCGTTCCTGACGGCGAGTTCGGCCGCCCTCTCCTCCGGGTCCAGGGCGTACAGGGCCTCGGAGTCGTGGCGCAGGAACTTCACGGCGACCTCGCGCCCCGCGGCAGTCTCGGGAGCCTCGTGGCCCGGGGAGACCTCGCGGGCGCGCCAGACGTGGGCCATCCCGCCCTTGCCGAGCGACTCCGTCAACTCGTAGCGTCCGTCGATCAGATCGCCCGTGCCGGGCTTGTACATCTCCGCGTATGAATCCGCGTCCACGCCGCGCAGCTCCTTCGGCTCCCGCACCATTCAGCACACCAGCGTAGCGTGAAGTGACCCTCTCGCGAGATGTTCATGGACTCAGTTCACAGACGTATGTCATGCTGGTGTTGTGTCCGGGACTTCGTGTGAGGGTGTGCGAAGCCCGACGGTCCTGGACGCCTTCCTGCCCATGCCGCCCTTCACGGGGGTCACCATGCAGAATCCACCGGGCGTCACCGGAGACGACTGGCTGATCAGGGCGAGTCCCCGGATGGCCCGGCCCGACGCCGCGGCCTGTCCCACACACCGCCGCATCGCGATGCGGCCCCAGCTCGTGGCCGAACCGGCAGCGCCGTTCCTCTCCACGCCGTACGAGGAGTTCTCGTTCGCCCCGCTCTTCGCGGCGCTCGACCTCGTGGAGCATCACGGCTGGTCCGTCGAGCGGGTGCGTACGGAACTGCGCGGCACCCGCGGGCCGTTCCGTGGCCGGGGCGCGCCGGTCCACCCCGTCCATCTCGCGTGGACCGCCCACGCCCTGGAGCGGTACATCGCGGCCCGCGACCGGGAGCAGGCCGCCGCCGAGGAGTCGGGCCTGCCGCCGACCGCGGCGGTCAAGCTCTCGTGGACGTGGCGCACCCGCCGCACGGACGCCCCCGATGCGCGCGGTGCCCGGCAGTACGAGCACACCCTGTGGGGCCGCATGTACGCCTCCGCCGACGGGACGGTGCGCGATCTGTGGCTGCCCTCACTGGGCCGGGCCAAGAGCAGCCGCCCCGAGGCCGAACTCGGGGCCGTGGCACAGGTGATGGCGTACGGGGCACCCACGCCCCGGCGCAGGGCGCGTGACGAACCCCCGGCCGAGGCGACCGACACCACCCGCTCACCTGCCCTGGTGCGCGTCTTCGACGTGGGATGCGCCGACGGCTCGGTGGAACCGCTGCTAGGCGTGGCACCACGGTTCGGCGAAGGGCCCGGCGAGGCGAGGAAGCGGTTCCAGGGCGACACGGTGCCCGCGTTCCTCGTTGCAGCGACCGCGACCGGCACCCGCCCCGGCGAGAGCTGCGTGGACTGCAAGGCCATCGCCGGCTGTACGGACCTGAGGCGCACCCCGGGCCTGTGGGGCGGGCGGCCCCCGTCCTTCGCACGCAAGCGCCGCTCCGTCTCCGCCTGGGATCTGAGGCTGTACGCCGAATGCCCCGCCCAGTACCACCTGGTGCGACGCCTGCATCTCAACGATCTGTCCACCGAGAACGACGGAGCGCGGCGCGGCAGGGTCGTCGACTCCTGGCTGGACGCGCGACACGGCGAACGGCCGGTGCGCGGCTGCCGGGACCGCGCGGCACCCGATCCGGCCGCGCTGCGGTCCGAGACCGGTCTGGACGACGCCTCCGCGCGTGAGGCCGCCGGGATGCTGGCCGAGCACCGGCTGCTGTGCCCGCTCAACGGACTCGACGCCGACGAGCGTGTACTCGTACAGCACCGGGTCACGGCCTACGTGCCGGAGCTCGATGTCGTCGTCCTCGCCGTACCCGATCTGGTGTACACCCATCGCGGCCGGTGGGTCTGGCGCGAGACGAAGACGTCCGCCCGTCCGCTGTGGGACCGGGAGCCGCTGCTCCGCACGTACCCGCAACTGGCCCTCGGCGTCCTGTTGTTCCATGCGAGGGCGCTGGGCGACGACCCGCGCCGCTCCTGGGTCGAACTGGAGCATCTGCGCGAGGGCCACGGAGAGAGCAGGCTCGAACGCGTCGACCCTGGCCGCGCCGAGATCGTCGACGAGGCCCGGGACGTCATCGCCGGCCTCGCCCAGCCGCTCCTGGAGGACACCACGTACGAACCGAGGACTGGACGTCACTGCCACGGCTGCCAGGCACGGACCTGGTGCCGGCCCGGCACCGCCTACGTCACCGACCATCCGCTGCCGTACAGCGCCGACGTGCCCTCGCACGCGGGCGGCCCGAAGCCGAGCGTCCCACCCCAGTCGCGAGGAGGTGTTCCGGTCCATGACTGACCACCAGCCCACACCGGACTGGCTGTTCAACCCGGACGTCGTCCTGCTCCGGGACGTGGCCACCGCCGTCCTGCATCTGGCCGCCGTCGACGACCTCGACGCCTTCACCCTGCCCTACCCGCCCAGCGCGCAGCGCGCCCTGGACGCCCTGGTCCTCCAGTGCCTGCGCAACGAGGCCAAGCCCCCGGCCGGCGTCCCCGAGATGATGCGCTGGGCCCGCGCCCGGCCGCTCGGCAACTGGCCCCTCGACCAGCTGCCCCCCGACCTGTTCGACACCGCGGACCGGCTGATCGACGAGGACTCGGGGGAACCCGCACAGCTCTGCCACGAACTCGCCGTCCGCGGATACGGCGACAGCACCGGACGCCAGTACGACCGCATGGTCATCCACGAAGCCCTGCGGGCCTGCCGCGCCATGTCCTCGCCCGAGTCGTACACGGCCTTCCGCCGCCTCCTGGTCACCCGGCCGGTCCTCACCGAGGAGGAATGGGCCGAGGTCAGCTGCGACCTCTTCCTCGACCCGGTCCGGTTCCTCGTCGAGGAGATCTACGCCCCCGTCCCCGCCGGGTTCCGGCGGGACGGCTCCTACCTGTGCTGCCACCGTTGCCTGACCCTGCTGCATCCGGTCTCCGACACCGAGTGGTGGTGCGAGCGGGACCAGTGCCGACACCGGGGTCCCGCGCCGCACGGCCGGGAACTCGTGGCGGCACAGGTAGGAGAAGTGCGCCAACTGCGCAAACCGCTGCGGCTGTCCGTCACCGGGCCAGGACAGGCGGAGATCTCCCTGGAGAGCGAGCTGCGGGCGCTGGGGCTCACCGTCGAGATGTGGCCCAACTTCGACTCGTACGACGTGCGTGTCACGTTCCCCGACGGCCACGTGTGGGCCGTGGACGTCAAGGACTGGGCGCATCCCGCCTTCCTCGGCCGGAGCGCGACCGCGGTGCGCGCCGAACCTCCCTACGACGAAGCCTGCTGGGTCGTCCCGGAATTCAGGGTCCGCACACGCCGCGACTACCTCGACAGCTATGCCAGGGAGCGGGGCGCTCATGCGGGTGGACTGCGGCTGCTGACGGACAGGCAGCTGGTGCGGGCCGCACGGCTGCGTCTGGCAGGTGACCGCGGGCCGGACACCTTCATCGGCCCGCTTCCCACCGGAGCGGGCGAACCGTCAGGTCCCGGTCGGCGAGCCACCGGGAACCGCCCCGCGGACAACACGACACCGGCCGAGGACGCCGGGCAGGACGGAGTGGACTATGCGTGACCGCAGCAATTGGTACCAGCCGGTCGTGGCCGCGTTGGGGCCCTGGCCCGAAGAGCACGCCAGGACCCGGCCCGCCCTGCTGTGCCAGGTCGAACTCGCCCTGCGGCTGATGGAGACCGTGGCGCCCGGCCACGCCGCCGACGGCGCGTGGACACTCCTGGGCGGCTATGGCCTCGCCTTCGCACGCGCCGCGAAGCTGTCCGTCGCCGAGGCGGAACAGGTCGCGCTCGCTGCGGCCCGGCACCTGCTCTGGCCGATGCGCCGTGCGCGGATGTGGCACCAGTCCCTGGATGCCTACCTGCGACTGCCGGAGAGACTGCGCGCGTACCGTGTCCCGGCGGAGGGGGAACCGGCGTACCGGCTTCCCCTCGTGGTCGCCGCCGACCGCTTCGCCGCGTACGACGAAGCGCTCGCGCACCTGCCCGGATTCGCCGTCAAGCCGCTGGAGCAGGCGGTGGCGGGCGAGTACCGCTTCATGGACCGCCGCCACCGGCGCACTTCCGTCACCATCCCGGCCGACCTGGTACGAGACCCCCTCCCGGGGCACCCCCTCACCACTGCACGCCCCGCCACTGCGGGCCCGCTGGACGTACCACTCGGCGAACTCGCCGACGTGGCGCGCTGGATGGACGAGGAGGAGCGGCGTCTCGGCCGAAAGGCGGGCAACTGGGCCCAGCGCCTCCACGACCTCGACCTCGACACCCGCACCCCGGACGGGACCGCCTTCGCGCCGGCGTCCGCGCTGCCGCTCGACCGGCTCACCCACCTTGTCGGCATGGTCGGCGCCGGCAAGTCGACCCTGATGACTCTGCTCGCGGTCTGGGCGCACCACAACGACCTGCGCATCACACTCGTCGTCGGTGACGTGGCCGAGCAGCTCACCCTGACCGAACTCTTCCGCGGTCTCGGTCTGAAGGCCGCCTTGATCCAGGGCGGCACCACGCGGCCTCAGCACACCCAGAGGCTGCACCGCAGGCTCGCCGCGCGCGGAGCGCACTCACTCCTCGCCCACACCGACGCGGCCTTCAGACACCTCAGCACCGCCTGCCCGCTGGACGCGCTGCGCGCCCTCGACACATCGGAGCCGCTGCGCTACAACGACGCACCGTGCGGCGGCCTGCACCCCGTGCGGCCGGCCGCCGACTCCGGCGACGCTCAGGAGTCGGCGGCCGAACACGCCGTACGCGAACTCGAACGCGCCCGTGGCGCCGCCGGGAGCCAGCCCCCCGAGGACGACCGTGACGAAGAGGAGGAGTGGGGCACCCCGCATGCCTGCCCGTTGTGGAGCGCCTGCCCCCGCCACTCCGCCGCGCGTGACCTCGTGGACGCGCGGATCTGGGTGGCGAACCCCGCCAGTCTGGTCCAGACGGCCGTACCGCGCCAGCTCAACGCCGAACGTCTGCGCTACCTGGAACTGGCCTGCCTGCGCAGCGACATCGTGGTCGTCGACGAGGCCGACCGCGTACAGATGCAGCTGGACCAGATGTTCGCGCCGTCGGCCACTCTCGTCACCACCGGTGTCTCCGAATCCTGGCTCGACCAGTTGCAGACTCATGAGATCGCCGAACTCGCCCGGCAGGGACGACTGCAGCTCTCCGACCAGGACGTGGAACGGTGGTCCGCCGCTCTGGACATCGTCGGCTCCGCGGCGGACCGGCTGTTCGCCATGCTCATCGACGACGAAGGGCTGCGGAACTGGGCGCAGATCGACTACTTCAGCGCATGGACCCTTCAGGAGAAGCTGCTGAACGCCTGGTATCCGCTGACACCCGGTCGCTTCGTCCAGCGTCCCGACGGCACGGAGGCAGGGGACGTCGAAGACGAGAAGGCACTGTATGAGGACGAGGACGACAGCGGCGGCGAGGATCAGCCGGGAGCGTGCGGGGTCCCCGGACCGCAAGTGCCCTGGGCGCATCGCCGTAGCGAGATCACCGCGTTCTTCGACACCTTCCGGGACGATCCGCTCGGCGGGCGGGGCCCCTATCTGACGCCCGCCGACGAGCTCACCGCCCTCGCCCACGACGTCCTGCACACCCTCGACGAGAAGCGGACACGCGGCCGGGTCCGCGCGCTCCTCGACTCCTTCCTCGTCGGAGCGCCGGGTCCTCAGCAGCGCCCGCGGTCCACCGCCCGCCAGGGCAAGGAGCCGCCGAGCGAGGAGGTGCCTCTCACCGAGGAGTGGCGTGAACTGAATGCGAGACGACTGGAGTTCACCCTCGTGCTTGCCGCGTTGCACCAGCGCCTGGACCGGGTGACGTTCCTGTGGCCTCAGGTGGAGGCAGCGCTGCGGCTCGACGCGGCGAGCCACGAACTGACCCGCCGGCCACCCCTCGACTACGCGCCGCTCCTTCCCGAGGCACCCATGGGCAACGTCCTCGGCTTCCAGTATCTGATCGACGAACGGGCGGCCGCCCGCGACAGGGACGGCCGCCGCACCGGAACCCTGCGCTTCTTCCGCTGCGCGGGCGTGGGCCGGGAACTGCTCCTCGGCCTTCCCCAGCTCGGCGCCGATCCCGCCCGGGAGGAGGCCGGACCGCACGTGCTGCTGATGTCGGGCACCAGCTGGGCCGGCACGTCCACCCGTGCCCATGTCCTCGCTCCGGTCCGGGCGGTCCTCAAACCGCAGAGCAGGGCGCTGCGGTCCATCCGGGACACCGTGTTCCGCACCGAGTTCGTCCACGATGCGGCCGGCCAGCCGATCCGCCTTTCCGGACAGGACCCGGACAAACGCGAGGACGTCCTGCGTCTGATGATCGACCGGCTGGCCCGTCCCCGCAGGGACGGAACCACCTCCCCGCTGCAGAGCGAACTCGCCCAGATCCCCGACCAGCGCCGCAGGCGCGCCCTCCTTCTGGTCGGCAGCTACGCGGAGGCCGGGGTGGCCGCCGCGGCCCTGGACGAGATCCCGCGCTGGCGTGGTCGCGTACGTGTCCTGGCCGCCGACGACGCGGAACTGGAAGCGGCGGTCGACGGCGCGGCGTCGACGGGGAGCAGGACACGGACCACGGGGGCGGTGCGGCGCGGAGACCTCGCCTCTTTCGCTGAGGACCCGGACGCGGAACTCCTCGTCGCCCCCCTACTCGCCGTCGAGCGAGGGCACAACATTCTCACCACCCCCCAGCGCCCCGGCGAGGAGAGGGTGGCGGCGTTCGGGACGGTGTTCTTCCTGGTCCGCCCCCACCCTCGTCCCGATGACCTGTCCCTGGCGGTGTTCGCCATCAACGACTGGGCGAGCAGGTTCGTACGCGGTCGACTGACCAGCCCGGAGGGAACGTTCGGCGAGCTGGTGGCAGAGGCGGACGGTCTCGACGCGGCTGGCGGCACCTTCCGGACCGTCGCCCGCCGTGTCTGGCGGCATGTACTGTCCCGCCCCTACATCTACTCCGCGCTTCCCGACGACGAGAAGGAGTCCTTCGTCTGGGACCAGCTCGTCACCATCTGGCAGGTCATCGGCCGCCTCGTCCGCGGTGGCGTGCCGGCCCGCGTCGTTTTCGTCGACGCCGCCTTCGCACCACGGCTGGCGGCGGCACAGGCACCCGTCGCTGACAGGAGCGGGCGGTCCCGCACTAGCGACCCGGGACTCCTGGTACGCCTTCGGGACGTCCTCGCTCCGTACTTCACCGACACCGGCACGGAGAACACCACCGGCGGCACCGATCCCGACCCGGCCGACACCGAACTCGTCAAGCTGCTCTATCGGCCGTTGTACGAGGCGCTGTGCGGTCTGGATGCTGCGCCCGATGCGCGCGGCACCGACTGACCCACCGGGACCGCGCCACCTCCAAGGCCGTCGACGACACGGCGTGCGACCGACCCCGTACGACATCGCAAGGAGAACCGACATGTACCAGCACATCCGCCGATCCGCATACCACCTTGCCCAGGGCGGTGAGCCCTGGATCGAGGACTTCCGCGCACTCGCCTTTCCCGAACACTGGCACGCGGAACTTCTCGAACTGCACAACTACGGGCGCGACGAGGAGAAGCGGCAGCTGACCCTGCCCACGCGCCGACTCGACGGCGTGCTGCAGACCCTCGCCCCCGACGTGATCGTGCGCCCCCGCCCTCGTATCCCCGTCGAGCCTGGGCCGGAGCAGACCCGACGGATCGCCGAGGACTACTGGATGTACGTCCCTGCCTCGGCGACCGATCCGCTCCCGGACCGTTCCTTGCGGCAGCTCCTGGACGCCTGGCTGCGCACACTCGGTCCCAAGGGCGCGCGGCAGGAACCAGGATTCCGTTCGCTGCTGCTCGCGAGCAGCGCCGGGCTCAAGAGCAACCTGCCCGAGTGGCAGCCGGTCACCGGTGTCGAACTGCTCACCGCCCCCGTCACCGAGGGCGGTACCGCAGCCCTCGATCCCCGGCAGTTCCAGCTCGCCACCGATGCGTTGGCCCGCCGCATCCTGACCCTTGACCCCTACCCCTTCGAAGGCGGCGAGCTGCGCTTTCGCGCTGTGCCTCGCGGACCCCGCGACCAAGGCGCCGAACTCATGTCGCAGCCTCTTTGCCGAACCGTCAAGCGCAAGGAGTGGTGGTTCTCCGTCGTACTCAACATCTCGCTGCACACCACGCCGTTCGACGCCAGGCCGCGCCTCCATCTGCACTGGGGCGTACGACGATGGGCGACGCATCCACGGGCCGCCACCAAACGCCTCAACCTGTCCTACCGGGAGGCCACCACGGTCTACTTGCGGCCCACCATCCCCTGGCTGCCCGGAGCACCGGCCACCGAGCGCTACGCACTCGCCAGGCTGCGCCGGGACCGGGCGGCCGACACCTTTGCCTGGTCGGAGAACGACACCGCCGGCATCCTGCGCGGGCTCAGCCTCGCCGGGAACTTCCCCGACCCCGAACACCTCCTCGCCGAACCGGGTTCCTGGATCGGCGAGGGCCGCGGCGTACGCGCCGCCGTCGTGCACAGCACCAGGATGGGGAAGCACGAGATCGGTACCGGTTTCATGCCCAACCAGCGCGCCCAGCTGACCGAATGGGCCGAGCAGGCTCTTCCGGAGACGGTGGTGCGGGTACCCGATCTGAGGCGGGGGCGCGGCAAGGGCATCGGTGCACCGGAGAACCGGCGGCCCAAACCGAGGACCGACGAGGCCAAGAAGACCGAGCTGCTGCGCGAAACCCAGGCGCGCAGGGCGAACCTCGCGGCACAGGCGCGTATCGTCGGCGGGCACTCGCACCGCAGCGGCCCGCCGCTGGTGGAGGTCCGGTTGCTGTGGCAGTCACCCGAGGTGCGGAAGGAAGCGGTGACCCAGTTCGCACACGCCCTGGGCCTGGACGGGGATGGCGGTGCCTCGGCCGCAGCGATCACGGATCGGGACTTCGACGAGGCCAGGCCCGGGGCACCGGTCGTTCTGGAATGGCGGACGGAGGAACTCACCCTACGACTGCGGTGTCTGCCGCTGGCCGACGGACTCGGGGACCGGCTGGTGCCCGACCCGGCCGTCAAGGCCAAGGGCGCGGCCATCGCGACGGCCATCGGTGAGCGCCGCCGCGCTCTGCGCTCATGGCTGAGTGCGGACGGTGCGGACCCCGACCACCCTGAACTCGCTCTGGTGGAGATCGCCCACCGCAGTACCTTCCGCCCGCTGACGACCGACCCCAAGTTCGCTGTCCGCCTCGGGTGTGCCGACGCAGGGGTACTGACCCAGTTCGTCGTGACCCCGTCCACCGACCGGCAGATCGACAACGCGGACAGCATCGAGCACCGCACCCACAGCTCCTGGCTCGACGGACTGCGTCAGCTCGGCATTCGCGTACTGCCGCGGCACACTCTCGGCGACGACCTGCCCGACGGACTTCAGTACGCCGCCGTCTGGATGGTGAAGCGCCGCAAGGACGGCCCGACCCGGCTGCCCAAGCACCTGCCTGTGGCCGTCCTGACCACCCCTCTGCCGGACGCGGTCGGCCTCGCGGCCGTGCGCGGCTGGGACGACACCGCGGGGGAGTGGGTGCCGTATCCGCGCTTCCTCCTCGGCCTGGTCAAGCAGGCCGAGATCGACCCCGACGCATGTGCCGAGCCAGACGCACAGGACGGCGACCCGTACCCCGCGAGCTCCCGTGTGACCGGCAAGCAGTGGCGTACCAACCTCGCCCAGCAGCGCAGGGAGACGTCGGCATTCCTGCAGCGCGTACTGCACTCGCTGCGCGGTCAGCCCACCGCGCTGATCACCCACGCGCAGAACAGCAGGCTGCACTGGCCGTGGCTGCAGGACGGCCGGATCGAGCGGGATCTGATCCAGGTGGGCCACGCTCCCGCGGGCCGGCTAGACGACGAACTGCGCCTTGTGCGCGTCCGCGGGTGTGGCGGACGGGAGACCGCGCAGTGGTGGGGCCTGGCGGGACCCGGTAAGCCGCACGGACAGCCAGCCGGCTTCTGGGCCCCGACCACCCCGCCGCCGGGCGGGGTTCCCTCACGTGACCGGATCTTCTACAGCACCACGGAACGCCCCGGTACCCATGCGGTATCGCCCGCTCTCGACCGCCTCGCCACCCGGGTGAACGCCGCGGGCAACCTCACCTCACAGGCTGGCACCAGCGCCTGGAACCCGACCTTGGTCGAGATCTCGGTTCTCGGCTGCCACGCGGACGGCGATCCGGCCGTCCCCGCACTGGGCAAGCCGGATGAGGCCGAGGCTCTGGCCCTCGCCGTACACCAACTGCGCCAGGCGCCGGACTATGCAGCGGCACTGTCCCTGCCGCTCCCTCTGCACCTGGCGGGACTGGCCCAGGCGTATGTCCTTCCGATGTTCACGGAAAGTGATGTGACTCCAGGACAGGAGACGGCGGAGCCCACTGACGAGCGGGGACAGCGGAGTACGACGGCGAACGACCTGGACCCGGACCTGATGGACGCTGCCGGGTTGACCACGGAACCCGAGATGGAATTGGAAGAAGAGGATGGGTGAAGCTCTTCTGTGCGACGCGTTGCGCTGCGGGACAACGCGGTTCCGCGTGTGGGTCTCCATAGTGATGAAGCGTCCATGCTGCCAGGCGTCTTCATCCTGAGGGACGCGCGAGAGAAGGTCCTCCGCCTCGGTGGTCGACGCGCGGCCGCTCAGCCCGTCGGCTCCCTCCCAGCTGGTGATCACCAAGCCTCGTCGAACGCTTGGGTTTCGCACTCTCCGAACCGGCCCCGCGCCAGCGAGAAAGAACAGGGCAGGTGCCGCTTTGACGCTTGCCCTGTTCTTGATTGACAACTCGTCAGTATGGCTCTGACCAGCGACTACTCTCTCGCAAGTTGCAGCGGGTGGTGATGTGCTGCCCGAATCGGGGGACGCATGCGGGACGGAGGGCCCTCATTAGGGGGGCAAACTAGGTTAAATCGCCCTCTCGGGCAATGGAATAGCCCTTCGCGAGCGATCTCACAAAGGGCTAAAAACCGCCTCTGACCTGCATAAACGTGCGCCCCCGGCAGGACTCGAACCTGCGGCCAAGCGCTTAGAAGGCGCCTGCTCTATCCACTGAGCTACGGGGGCCGGGAGCCCTGGTCGGGTGGTTCCGTGGCCGTGCCGGGACAAGGATAGGGCTCTGATCGCCTGGACCCGGTTGCTTCACCTGCGTGGCACGATGTGGAGGTTCGGTGAAGCGAACCGATAATCGCAGGTGAGTGCGGATCCTGCACTGCTTTTCGCGCCATGCGGCCCGGGTGTTGTGCACTCGTTATGCCTGCGTCCCACTCGTCCCCCTTGTCCGGAGCGGGTTCATGGTCGGCCCGTGGTCTCGCCGTGGTCGGTCCGAGGGCTCCCTCCGGACGCTGTCCGGAGGGAGGAACCGCCGCGCAGAGGGGCCTATAAGCTTCAAAAGGGCGCCAAAATTGGGCATTCTTCGCATGTGGTGACCATGGACGTACGGCCTCAGCTCATCGACGCACTTTCCGCCCTGCGCGACCGTGTCGCCGCCGTGCGTCTTCCCTTCCCCCTGCCGGGGGCCGAACGCGCCCGGCAGACCAGGGTCGAACTCCTCGCGCAGCTCGACGACTACCTCCTGCCCCGGCTCAAGGACCCCGAAGCCCCGCTGCTCGCCGTGATCGGCGGGTCCACGGGGGCCGGGAAGTCCACGCTGGTCAACTCGCTCGTGGGGTGCCGGGTCAGCGAGGCCGGGGTGCTCCGGCCCACCACACGCACACCCGTACTGGTGTGTCACCCCGACGACCACCACTGGTTCGCGGGAGTACGGGTGCTCCCGCACCTCACCCGGATCTGGCTGCCGCCGGGGCAGCCCCGGGACCTCGACGGGCTCGACGACCTCGGGACCGGCGCGGACGACGAGGCCGACGTGCTGCGGATCGAGACCGCCGTCAGCCTGCCCCGCGGCCTCGCCATCCTCGACGCCCCCGACATCGACTCCCTCGTCGTCCGCAACCGGATCCTGGCCGCCGAGCTCATCTGCGCCGCCGACGTCTGGGTGATGGTCACCACCGCCTCCCGGTACGCCGACGCGGTGCCCTGGCATCTGCTGCGTACGGCCAAGGAGTACGACGCCGCCCTCGTCACCGTCCTCGACCGGGTCCCCCACCAGGTGATCACCGAGGTCTCCCGGCAGTACGCGGCGCTCCTGACCCGCGCCGGACTCGGGGACGTACCCCGCTTCACCATCCCCGAACTCCCCGAATCCGCAGGTGGCGGCAGCGGACTGCTCCCCACCACCGCCGTCGCCCCGCTGCGCGCCTGGCTCACCCACCGGGCCCAGGACCCCGCCGCCCGGCAGCAGGCGGTGGGGCGCACGGCCTCCGGGCTCATCGAGTCGCTCAACGTGCGGATGCCCGCGCTGGCATCGGCCGTCGCCGCGCAGTACGCCGCGTCGGTCCGGCTCACCGGAGTCGTCGAGGACGCGTACGCCCAGGAGGCCGACCGGATCCGGCGTCGGCTGAAGAGCGGGGCGGTCCTCTCCGGGGACGCGCGGACCCGGTGGCGCGGCTACCCCCTCTACAGTGCCCCCGGCGAACTCCTCGACGCCCTGGTGGACAGCCTCATCGCCCTCCTCCAGTGCTCCGTCTCTGCCGCCGACGCGCAGATCCGTACGCAGTGGGGCCGTGAGGCCGCCGCAGGGGTCTTCCGGTTCGAGGGCGCCGGGCGGGAGGCCGGGGGGTGGGGGCCCGTCGAGGACATCGAGGGGCGGATCGCCGTGGCCGTACGACGGTGGCGGCGGGTCCTGGAGGAACTGGCCGAAGAAGAGGTACGGCAGCTCGAACGCAGTGTGGCACCCGACCCCGAAAGCGTCGCCGCCCTGCTCGCGGCGGCCCTGCTCGGCGGACGGCGGGCCCGAACGGCCGGGGAGCAGCTCGCCGAGCACATCGGCGCCCAGGGCGCGCTGCGCCTGGGCGACAAGGGCGGCGAACTGCTGACGAGCTGTCTGGACCAGGTGCTCGGTGGCGAACGCGACCGCCGCCTCGCCCCGCTCGACGCGCTCGACGTCGCCCCCGAACCGCAGGCCGAACTGATCGCCGCGCTGTCCGTCATGCAGAAGGAGAGGTGGCAGCGATGACCGCCGTCACGGACGAGAACCAGGGAAACGGTACGGCGGCCACAGGCGGGCCGCGGGAGGAGGAGGCTCCCGGGAAGGACGACGGGCGCTGGGACGACGGGCTCATCGCCCGACGCGCGGCCCCGGCCGACGGGCGGGGCGACGGGTCAGGGGGTACGGACTCGGGAGGGGGCGACTCCCGTGCGGGAAGCCGGGGCCACTCCCGTACGGGCTCCGCCTCCGCGGCCGACGAGGACGACGTACGGCCGCGGGTCGAGGCGTACGGGCCCTGCGGCGAGCCGCTGTCGGCCCGGCTCGACGCCCTGCGCGAACTCGTCGGCCTCTCCCGGGCCCGGCTCGGCCGGGACACCCTCACCGAGGCCGGACGCGTCCTGGACGAGGCCGCCGCCCGGCAGCGGCTCTCCTCGCGGCACACCGTCGTCGCCATCGCGGGGGCCACCGGGAGCGGGAAGTCGACCCTGTTCAACGCCCTCGCCGGGGCCCAGATCTCCGAGACCGGGCTGCGCCGCCCCACCACCTCCCAGCCCATCGCCTGCAGCTGGACCGACGGGGCCGCGGGGCTGCTCGACCGCCTCGCGATCCCCGGCCGTCTCCGCCGCAGGCCGCACCCCGGGCCCGCCGCCTTCGACGAGGCGCTCCAGGGGCTCGTCCTGGTCGACCTGCCCGACCACGACTCCGCCGCGACCGCCCACCGGGACCAGGTGGACCGGGTGCTGGCGCTGGTCGACGCGGTGATCTGGGTGGTCGACCCGGAGAAGTACGCCGACGCCGCCCTGCACGAACGCTATATGCGCCCCCTCGCCGGCCACGCCGAGGTCACCTTCGTCGTCCTCAACCAGATCGACCGGCTCCCCGGCGAGGCCGCCGAACTCGTCCTCGACGACCTGCGCCGGCTCCTGGACGAGGACGGCATGGCCCTGGGCGAGCACGGCGAAACCGGCGCCACCGTCATGTCCCTCTCCGCCCTGACCGGCGACGGGGTGCCCGAACTGCGCGAGCTGGTCGGCCGGTTCGTCCAGGACCGCACGGCCGCCACCCGCCGGCTCTCCGCCGATGTGGACGCGGCGGCTGCGCGGCTGCGCCCGGTGTACGTGGCGGAGGGGCGGCCGGGGCTGGGGGAGCGGGCCCGGGAGGAGTTCACGGACCGACTGGCCGAGGCGGTCGGTGCGGCCGCCGCCGGGCAGGCGGCCGAGCGGGAGTGGCGCCGGAACGCGGGGCGCGCCTGCGGGACGCCGTGGCTGCGGCTCTGGCGCTGGTACGAGTCCCGGGGGCTGCCGGGCAGCCTGGACCGGATGGGCCAGGCGCTCGCCCCGCCGGAAGAGGAGCTGACGGCCCGGCAGCGCGTCGAGCAGGCGGTCCGGATCGTCGCGGACGACGCCGCCGACGGGCTGCCCACCCCCTGGGCCCAGGCGGTGCGCGAGGCGGCGTTCACCGGGGCGAAGGGGCTGCCGGAAGCGCTGGACGAGCTGGCGGTGAAGGCGGCGGCGGGTCCTGTCAAAGGCTCGGGCAGGTCTTCGGGGAAGGGGTCGGACAAACCGTCCGGGAAGGGCGCGGGTGCTCCCGAAGGGGGCGGGCGCGCCGGTGCCGCGGGCCGTGGTGGTCCGGTGACCGGTGTGGCGCTCGGCGGCCGTCCGGCCAAACCGCCCCGCCCGAAGTGGTGGCCGGCCGCCGTGCTGGTCCAGGCCTCCATGACGCTGGTCCAGATCTTCGGCGGGCTGTGGCTGCTCGGCCAGATCGTCGGGGTGCTGGAGCCCGGGCTCGTCACCCCCGCCCTGATCATGCTGGCCGGGGTCGTCGGCGGGCCGCTGGTGGAGTGGTCCTGCGCGGCGGCCATCCGGGGGCCCGCCCGGCGCTACGGGCAGGACGCCGAACGGCGGCTGCGCGAGGCGGCGGCCGCGTGCGGCCGGGCCAGGGTCCTGGACCCGGTCTCGGCGGAGCTGGTGCGCTACCGGGAGGTGCGCGAGCGGTACGCGGCGGTGACGGAGTTCTCCACAACCGGCCGGTAATCCACAGGCTCCGGCGCACTCCGTCCGCGGCGTCCACCATGAAGTCGGTACCGGTGGCCGGGAACGACGGGCATCGGCCACCCGGAACACAGGAGACGGAATGCGGGGGCGGAAATGAACGGGACGATGGTGACACTGGTGGGGAACGCCGCCACTGCGGTGGAGTTCCGCGAGACGGCGGCCGGGGGAATGGCGCGATTTCGCCTCGCCGTGACCCCGCGGCGCCGGGACCGCGAGACCCAGCTCTGGACGGACGGGCCCACCAGCTTCTACACGGTCTGGGCGTGGCGGACGCTCGCCACGCATCTGGCCGCGTCGGTGGCGATCGGGGAACCCCTCGTGGTGCACGGCAGGCTGAAGGTCCGCGAGGAGGAACAGGACGGCGGACGAAGGACGTTCGTGGATGTGGAGGCGGTCGCGGTCGGCCATGACCTGAGCCGGGGGACTGCCGCCTTCCGCAGGGTCGTCAGGACCGGGCCGCCTCCGGCCCCGGCCTCGCGCAGTAAATCCGACGGAGCGTCAGGAGATGGTTCCGGCGCGTCACCGGCCCTGTCGCCAGGCGTCTCCGAACGCGTTGCCGAAAGGGCCGCTGTGTCCTGAAAAAGCTGGTGGGGGTGGGCGACAGGGCCATAACGATTCCGATTCGGAATGGTTGGGCGGAGGCGGGACGGGGGACTGCGGTTCGCCCGTTCCTTAGGATTCCCAGAGCTCATGGGTCACTTGAGTCTGCTGGCGAGGCATTCCCCACACGCGCACCACGCGCGAGGGCCTCGCCCGGAGGGGAATTCTGTGTTTTCTGCGCCTTCAGTGTCCGCTTCGCCGTCCGACGCGCAGGCGGGGCACGCCGCCCGCGGCAGAGGGGCGCGGACCGGGGGGACCTCCGGGCGCGGACGGGGCCTCCTCCGCCCGGTGGCCGTGCTGCTGCTCTCCGGTCTGGTCACGGCGGCGGCCACCCTGGCGGGGGCGGGCGCGGCGGCCGCCGACCCGGGGCGGCACCAGGGCGGCGCGGCGGCGGTGCTCGACGGGCTGAAGACCTTCGACAACGCCGTGCTCCGGATGCCGGGTGAGAACGGTGCGCCCGCCCGCACGCAGGAGCTGCCCGCCGGGCTCTTCGAGATGACCGTGGACGGCGGAGGCAGGCTCAAGACGTACTGCGTCGACCTCCACCATCCCGCCCAGGACCAGGCGAAGTACCTGGAGACCCCGTGGGCCGAGACCTCGCTCGGCGCCAACCGGAACGCCGGGAAGATCCGGTGGATCCTCCAGCACTCCTACCCCCAGGTCGACGACCTCGCCGCGCTGGCCCAGGCGGCGGGCACCGGACCGCTCACCGAGCGGACCGCCGCCGCCGGCACCCAGGTCGCCATCTGGCGGTACTCGGACGGTGCCGACGTCACCGCGTCGGACAAGCACGCCGAGAAGCTCGCCGACTGGCTGCACAAGAGCGCGCGCAACGTCGCCGAACCCCGAGCCTCCCTGACGCTGGAGCCCGCGGCGGTGTCCGGCCGGGCGGGCGAGCGGCTGGGCCCGGTGACCGTGCGTACGGGCGCGGGCCAGGTCTCCGTGTCGCCTCCGGTGGACGCGGCGGCGAGCGGTATCGCGGTGACCGACGACGAGGGCACGCCCGTCACCTCCGCCGTCGACGGTGCCCGCCTCTACTTCGACGTGCCGGAGGGTTCCGCCGACGGCTCCGCCTCACTGACCGTCCAGACCACCACCTCCGTCCCGGTCGGCCGGGCCTTCGCCGGGACCACCCGCACCCAGACCCAGATCCTGGCCGGCTCCAGCGGGTCCACGGTCTCCGCGCGGGCCACCGCCACCTGGTCCGAGACGGGCGCCGCCCCCGCGCTCACCGCCCGCAAGAACTGCGTGGCCGGCGGCGTGGACATCACCGCCGTCAACCGGGGCGACGAGCCCTTCACCTTCGAGCTGGGCGGCACCGAGCACACGGTGGCCGGCGGAGCCACCGAGACGGTCACGATCCCGGTCGCCGAGGACCAGGCGTACGACTTCACCATCACCGGCCCCGGCGGCTTCCGGAGGAACTTCACCGGCGTGCTGGACTGCGCCACCAGCGGCAGCGTCATCGCGGCCGAGAAGGACCTCCCGGGCGACGAGGACGGCGGGATCGGCACGCAGAGCGCCCGCGACCACCTTCCCGCCTCCACCGGCAGTGCGACCTCGGGCCTGGAGGGTGACCTCGCGGCCACCGGCGGCTCCAGCACCACTCCGATGATCGCCGCCCTCGCCGTCGTCCTCATGGCCGTCGGCGGCGGGACCCTCTTCGTCCTGCGCCGGAAGGAAGAGGCCGCACGGACCGGCGCGTAACGGCTGGTCCCGGGGCTGGCCCCCGGGACCGAGCCGGTCGGTTCCCGGGGCCGGAGCCCGTCGCTCCCCGGGGCCGGAGCCCGTCCGTCCCCCAACGGGTTTCCGTCCGGGGACGGACGTCAGGCAAGATGGGTGTATCTGCCCACACCTCTATTGCTGCCGGACGGTTTCTCTTGGCTGAGTTCATTTACACCATGCGCAAGACGCGCAAGGCGCACGGCGACAAGGTCATCCTTGACGACGTCACCTTGAACTTCCTGCCCGGTGCGAAGATCGGTGTCGTGGGCCCCAACGGCGCCGGCAAGTCCACGGTGCTGAAGATCATGGCGGGCCTGGAGCAGCCGTCCAACGGTGACGCGTTCCTGTCCCCGGGCTTCAGCGTCGGCATCCTCATGCAGGAGCCGGAGCTGGACGAGAACAAGACCGTGCTGGAGAACGTCCAGGACGGCGCCGCCGAGATCATGGGCAAGCTCAAGCGCTTCAACGAGGTCGCCGAGCTGATGGCGACCGACTACTCCGACGCGCTGATGGAGGAGATGGGCAAGCTCCAGGAGGACCTGGACCACGCCAACGCGTGGGACCTGGACGCCCAGCTGGAGCAGGCCATGGACGCCCTGGGCTGCCCGCCCGGCGACTGGCCCGTCGTCAACCTCTCCGGTGGCGAGAAGCGCCGCGTGGCGCTCTGCAAGCTCCTCATCGAGGCCCCGGACCTGCTCCTCCTCGACGAGCCCACCAACCACCTCGACGCCGAGTCGGTGAACTGGCTGGAGCAGCACCTCTCGAAGTACGCGGGTGCCGTCGTCGCCGTCACCCACGACCGGTACTTCCTCAACAACGTCGCCGAGTGGATCCTCGAACTGGACCGCGGCCGCGCGATTCCGTACGAGGGCAACTACTCCACGTACCTCGACAAGAAGGCCGCCCGCCTCAAGGTCGAGGGCCGCAAGGACGAGAAGCGGCAGAAGCGCCTCAAGGAGGAGCTGGAGTGGGTGCGGTCGAACGCCAAGGGGCGCCAGACCAAGTCCAAGGCCCGTCTCGCCCGGTACGAGGAGATGGCGGCCGAGGCCGACAAGATGCGGAAGCTGGACTTCGAGGAGATCCAGATCCCGCCGGGCCCGCGCCTCGGTTCCATCGTCGTCGAGGTCGAGAACCTCTCGAAGGCCTTCGGCGACAAGGTCCTCATCGACGACCTGTCGTTCACGCTGCCCCGTAACGGCATCGTCGGCGTCATCGGTCCCAACGGCGCGGGCAAGACCACGCTGTTCAAGATGATCCAGGGCCTGGAGACGCCCGACAGCGGCTCCATCCGCGTCGGTGAGACCGTCAAGATCTCCTACGTCGACCAGTCCCGCGCCAACATCGACCCGAAGAAGACCCTCTGGGCCGTCGTCTCGGACGAGCTGGACTACATCAACGTCGGCCAGGTCGAGATGCCTTCGCGGGCGTACGTCTCCGCGTTCGGTTTCAAGGGCCCGGACCAGCAGAAGCCGGCCGGTGTCCTCTCCGGTGGTGAGCGCAACCGCCTCAACCTGGCGCTGACGCTCAAGGAGGGCGGCAACCTGCTGCTCCTCGACGAGCCCACCAACGACCTCGACGTGGAGACCCTGTCCTCGCTGGAGAACGCGCTCCTGGAGTTCCCGGGTGCCGCAGTGGTCATCTCCCACGACCGCTGGTTCCTGGACCGCGTCGCCACGCACATCCTCGCCTACGAGGGTGACTCCAAGTGGTACTGGTTCGAGGGCAACTTCGAGTCGTACGAGAAGAACAAGATCGAGCGCCTCGGCCCGGACGCGGCCCGTCCGCACCGCGCCACGTACAAGAAGCTCACGCGAGGCTGATGGTCTTGGCTCGTCACCTCTACCGCTGCCCCCTGCGCTGGTCGGACATGGACGCCTTCGGCCACGTCAACAACGTGGTCTTCCTCCGCTACCTGGAGGAGGCGCGCATCGACTTCATGTTCCGGCTGGCGCCGGGGGACGGCTCGCCGTCGTTCTCGGGCGGGTCCGTCGTGGCCCGGCACGAGATCGACTACGTACGGCCGCTCGTGCACCGGCACGAGCCGGTCACCGTCGAGTCGTGGGTCACGAAGATAGGCGCCGCGTCGCTGACGATCGCCTACGAGATCAAGGACCCCGAGCAGGTGTACGTACGGGCCTCGACCGTCGTCGTCCCGTACGACCTGGCGGCGGAGCGGCCCCGGCGGATCTCCGCCGAGGAGAAGCTCTTCCTCCAGGAGTACCTGGCAGAGGAGCCCGCCGCGGCATGACCGTGCCTGTGCAGTCGCTGCTGTTCGCCGACCCGAGGGAGGCGGCGGATCTCGCCGCCTTCCTCGGTCGGCTGCTCCACTACGACCGGGCCGCCGCGGTCCGGTTGCAGGCGGGCGGCGGCGACGCGCTGGCCGTGTTCGGCCGCCCGCCCTCCTTCGAGGTCCTCGCCATCCGCGCGGCGCGCCTGGCCCGGCCCGAGACGCTCGACGTCACGGTGTCGGCCGGGGAACTGCTGGAGTCCCTCGACGTCTCCGGGGAGGACCTGGGGGACGCCTCCGGGAAGGACGCCGGCGAGCGGGGCGGTGCGCTGCCCGCTCCCGTCACCGGGCCGCCCTGGACCGGTGTCCTGCCGCCCCGGGGTCCCTGGC
Organism: Streptomyces sp. NPDC043746; assembly: GCF_056436485.1. Classification (NCBI taxonomy): domain Bacteria; kingdom Bacillati; phylum Actinomycetota; class Actinomycetes; order Kitasatosporales; family Streptomycetaceae; genus Streptomyces; species Streptomyces sp. NPDC043746. Next base: position 324,844 of record NZ_JBWKCM010000005.1, read on the forward strand.
GGGAGCAGGCCGGGCTGCCCGGCCCCGAGGCCCTGCGCGCCGCCCTCGACGAGGCCGTCGCCGAATTCCGTACGCGGGACGAGGCACTGCCCCAGGAGCTGCGCACCCGCGCCGAGCGCGACCGCATCGGCCGGGAGATCTGGTCCCGCCCGGTCGGCGCCACCGAGCTGCCGCTGCGGGCGGTCCACGCCGCCCAGTCCCTCGGCTTCCTCCGCCCCGACCCCGGCTTCCCCGTCTCGCTCCTCGCCGCGGGCGGCTGGCTGCGGCTGCGGACCCCGTTCGGCTCGGTCGCCCTGCGGCGCGATCCGGTGGGCGGGCTGGGTGCGCTGGCTCTGACCGTGGGGCACAGCTGAGCGGATCCCGGCCGTGGGGCACAACTGAGCCGGGCGATCAGCCCGGCTCGTCAGCTTCCTTCCGGCCCGTTGCCGTCAGTCCGCCGTGTTGACCATCGAGGCCGCCGCGTACGTCAGGTAGTCCCACAGCTGCTTCTCGTGCTCGGGCGCCAGGCTCAGCTCGTCCAGCGCCACCCGCATATGGGCCAGCCAGGCGTCATGGGCCGCCCGGTCCACCCGGAACGGGGCGTGCCGCATCCGCAGCCTCGGATGGCCGCGGTGGTCGCTGTAGGTGCGCGGGCCGCCCCAGTACTGCATCAGGAACAGGGCGAAGCGCTCCTCGGCCGGGCCCAGGTCCTCCTCCGGGTACATCGGCCGCAGCAGCTCGTCGCCCGCCACCCCCTCGTAGAAGCGGTGGACCAGGCGCCGGAAGGTCTCCTCGCCGCCGACCTGCTGGTAAAAGGTCTGCTCCTGAAGCGTGTCGCGCGGAATCTCTGTCACCCGTCCATGGTCGCAGACGCGGCGGCCGAGGTCAGGGGTCCTAGGACCAATGGCCGGGACCCCTCCTGCCCGGCGTGCGGTCGCCTCCGCCGCCCCGCCGCAGGACAGTGGAGTCATGGGCGCACACCGGGAAGTTCCCGCCGGGACCGGCTCCGACCCCGAGGCCGATGAGGCGCGGCACACCCTCGTACGGGACATCGTCGCGCGGGGCGGGCTCACCGACCCCGCCTGGCGGGCCGCCTTCGAGGAGGTGGAGCGCCATCTGTTCGTGCCGTACTACTACGTGCACGGCATCGGCGGCTACGAGCGGCTCTGGGGCGAGGACCCCGATCCCGTACGGCGCCGACGCTGGCTGCGTGGTGTGTACGGCGACGAGGCGCTGGCCACCCGGATGCGGGACGGCGAGCTGATCTCCTCCTCCAGCCAGCCCTCGCTGATGGCCCTGATGCTGGAGGCGCTGGAGCTACGGGACGGGCATACCGTCCTGGAGATCGGCACCGGCCCCGGCTACAACGCGGCGCTGCTCTCCCACCGGCTCGGCGACGCGGCGGTGACCAGCGTCGATCTGGACCCGGAGATCACCGAGTCGGCCCGCGCCCACCTCGCCGCCGCCGGGTACCGCCCCACGGTCGTCACCGGCGACGGGGCCCGGGGCTGCCCGCGGCGAGCCCCGTACGACCGGATCATCGCGACCTGCACGCTGCCCTCCGTACCGTCCGCCTGGCCGGAACAGTGCACACCGGGCGCGCTGATCCTGGCCCCGGTCGCCACCGGGCTCGTGCTGCTGGAGGTCCGCGCGACGGCGCACGGTCCGCGCGCCGAGGGGCACTTCCTGCACACCCCGGCGTACTTCGTGCCCCTGCGCGGGGCCTCGCCGCCGCCTCAACCCATCGCGCGCCCCGGCGGGGTGCCGCGGCGCGCGATGGGGGACGAGCTCTTCCGGTTCCTGCTGACCCTGACGGCGGGCAGCCTCGACCCGCACGATGCCCTCTCCCTCTGGGAGCGCGAGGAGCGCCCGCAGCGGGAGCGGTACGGCGTCACGGTCGCGGACGGCCGTCAGTGGGCCTGGCTGGACGATCCGGAGGGGCCGTACACCTGGCCCCTGGACGAGGGCTCCTAGTCCCGGCGGATCGTGATCGTCGTCCAGGCCCCGACGTGCACCCGATCGCCGTCCTGGAGGGGAACGGGGACGTACGGCTGGATCGGGTCCTCGGCGCCGTTGAGCGTGGTGCCGTTCGTGGACTTCTGGTCGACCACGGACCAGCCGCCGTCGGGCTGCTGCACGAGCACCGCGTGCTGGTGGGAGACGCCCGGGTCCTCCGGCGGCACGGACAGGTCGATGTCGGGGGACTCGCCCGTGCTGTGGCGGCGGCGGCCGATGGTGACCTGGCTCCCCGTGAGCGGCAGACGCTGCTCGGGGGAGTACGCGGGCAGGTTCAGCCCGCTCGCCTCGGGGCCGCTGCGCTGCATCATCGCCAGGAAGTACTCCCGGTCCGGCGCGATGACCGCGGTCCAGGTGGTGGGCGCGGCCTGCTGCGGCTGACCCTGCCCCTGGCCGTAGTCGTCGTCGCCGTAGGACGGGGCCTGGTCCCGGTCGGGGCTTCCGCTTCGGTACGGGTCCTGCTGCTGGAACCCCTGCGGGGGCTGAGGCGCCTGGGCCTGGGAAGGCGGCGAGAGGACCCAGTCGTCGTCACCGCCCCCGTGTGGAGGCCGCTGCTGGGCAGGCTGCGGCGACTGCTGGGGCTGCGGCTGCTGCTGGGGCGCCTGCTCGGGCGGCGCGAAGGGCGAAGGCGCCGACTGCCGGGGCTCGAACGCCGGAGCGGCCTGCCGCGGGTGCCCGGGCGGCGGGCCCTGCTGGAAGACCGGCGGGGGCGGCGGCGGACCCTGCTGGAACGCGTGCGGCGGGGGGCCGCCCTGGCCGCCCGGACCGCTCTGGGTGCCGGGGCCGGTGGAGCCGCCGCGCTCGTCCTGGCCGCCCGGACCGGGCTGCTCCGGGGCGAGCGGCTCGGCGGGGCGGTTCATCTGCGAGGGCCGCGAGCCCTGGAACTCGAAGGGGTCCTGCTGCTGCGGGACACGGCCGGGACCTCCCTGGCCCCCCTGGCCTCCGGACGGCGGGCCCTGCTGGGCCAGGAAGCCGGGCGGCAGGTCGAGGCCGGACGGCGGGCCGCCGGGTGCGCCCGAGCCACCGGGCGTGCGGTGCTGCGGGGCCAGCGGCGTGTACGAGGTCGCCGTGCTGGTGATGAAGTTCCAGCGGCACTCCTCGCAGAACGGCGCCATCGCCTCGCGCGGCGTACGGCACTGCGGGCACAGCTCCGCCTGCATCGTCGGCGGACCGCCGTCGTTGTCGGCGGGCGGGTAGCCGTAGCCGGGCGCGGGAGGCGGCGGCGGAGGCGGCGGGGGTACGGCGCCGGCGGGGGCGCCCGTTCCGGTCATGCGGTGTCCGCAGACCTCGCACCAGTCCTCGGAACCCGACTGATGTCCGTTCGGGCAGGTCGGCATGTCGGCGCTTCCCCCTCTCCTCGTCCGGCCCCGGGGCCGTCATGCTGTCGATCGTGGCTGCTGTACTCGCGAAGACGTGGTACCGCTGACGTGCTACTTCTTGACGCGAACCGTCTTCGTGGAGCGCGTTTCGAGGGTCATCTCGTCCGCCTCCGCGACCTTCGCCTTCAGTCGCACAGTACCGGTCGCCGCATCGACCACGTCGACCACCTTCGAAAGCAGTTTCGCAGTCTCCTCGTTCCCGGACACCGATGCCAGCTGCACCGCCCGGCCCAGCTTCGCCGTCGCCCCGTCGAAGTCGCCGGACTTGCGGGCATCCAGCCCCTGCTGGATGACCTGCGCCAGTTCCGCCTGCCCCGTGTAGTGCGCGACCTGCGGATTGATCGAGGTCGAGGCCACCGTGTCGTCCGTCCACACCGCCCGTACGAGCCCCTGGGAGAGCACCTGCCAAGCCGCCGCGCCCGTGGAGTCGGGCAGGATCAACGAGGTCCGGGCCGCCAGCATCTCCTGGCCGATCCCGGCCTCCGGGACCCGGACGCAGATGTGGTAGTCGCGGGACTCGTCGCCCCAGGAGCCGGTCGGATAGTCCCCGGTGCGCGGGCCGGCCTCGGTGCGCCGACCGGTCAGGTCCTCGACCGTGGGCGCCACCTGCTTCACGAACCGGATCTCCACCCCCACGGGCGTCCAGAGCCGCAGCGCCACGTCCGCGACCTCCTTGCCCATCGCGTTCTCCATCATCCGCGTGAAGTCGGCGGCCAGGTGCGAGGGGTCCGCGACGATGTCGGCGGTGCCGAGCAGCGCGGAGGCTATCGAGGTGACCTCTTTGACCTCCCAGTCGGTGCCGACGCCCCGGGCGTCGCAGGTGAACCGGCCCGCGCAGGCGTCCAGCGCGGCCCGCAGACCCTCGGGTGCCTCGTGCTCGTTGCGGCCGTCGGTCAGCAGGATGCCGTGCCGGATGTCGGCGTCGGCCGTGTCCAGCAGCCGGTCGGCCAGCCGCAGCCAGGTGCCGATCGCCGTCCCCCCACCCGCGCTCAGCCTCCGCAGAGCCTCCTTGGCCTGCTCCTTCGTGGCCGCGTCGGCCACCGCGAGCCGGCCGTTGCCCGGGTAGACGTCCTGCGCCACATGCGTACCGGCGACCACCGCGAACCGGGTTCCCTCGCGCAGGGCGTCGACGGCCGCCGCCGTCGCGTCGCGCGCGTTGCGCATCTTCGTCGGCGGATAGTCCATCGAACCGGAGCAGTCGACCATGAGCACCACGGCCGCGTCCGCCGCGGCTGAGGGCGCGGTCCCCGCCAGCGGGACGCCGCCGGTCGTGCCGCCCCCGGTCGAGGTGACGGTGACGATGGCGTTGACCTCGCGGCCGCCCTCCGGCAGGTACTCGTTCTGGTACACCTCGACGGAGAACCGCGGCACGTTCGACTTGGAGAAATTGGCCATCTGGTCTGTCCCCCTCCTAGTGGCTCACCCGGTGCCGGCGGCCGATCCCGGACTCGATCCTGCCCCCTGCGGCTCCACGGCGAACGGCAGCAGCGCCACTGTCACGTTGTCGTGGCCCCCACCGTCCAGCGCGTGTCCGACGAGCACCTGGGCGCCCCGCAGCGGGCTTCGGTGGGCCTCCGGAGGCACGGCCGCGGCCATCTCCTCGGCGGATTCCGCGTAGTTCCACAGGCCGTCCGTACAGACCACGACCAGGCCCGGGCGGTCCGGCTTGAACGCGGCGGTGTGCGGCTCCAGTTCGTAGGAGTCGGCGCCGAGCCAGCCGGTGATGGCGTGGGCGCGCTCGTCCGCGTACGCCTCCGTCTCGTTCATCAGCCCCGCCGCCACCATCTGCGCCGCCCAGGAGTCGTCCTCGGTGAGCCGGGCGGGCGGGCCGCTCCGGTCGTCCGGCACCCAGTAGACCCGGCTGTCCCCGACCCAGCCGACGACCAGGAGCCCGCCCGCCATGATCGCGCCGACCAGGGTGCAGGCGGGGGCGTTCTGCCGACGGTGGGCCTCGTGCTCCGCCGCCTCGGACGGGTCCTGGGCCAGGGCGTTGACGGCCTCGGCCGCGGCGACGATCGCCTCGTGCATCGCCTGCTGCGGGTGCGTGCCGCGTGGCAGGGACTCCAGCAGTGCCTCGTTGGCGGCGCTCGCGGCGGCGGCCGACGCCTCGTCGGGCCGACTCGCGGAGGAGACACCGTCGCAGACGATCGCGACGACGGCGGGCGAACCGTCCGGCAGCGCGGTGGAGGAGACCGCGAAGGAGTCCTCGTTGCGGTGGTGTCGCAGGCCCCGGTCGCTGACGGCGGCCACCGAGCCCAGCTCCCGCTCCACGTGGTCCCGCTCGCGGGGCTGGGCGTGCCCGCAGTTCTCGCAGTACCCGTCGGGGTCGACCCGGCCGGACCGGCAGGCCACACAGACCTTCGCTCCGGCGGCGGGCGGCGGGGCGGGTTCCGCCGTACGGGGGTCGGGGGCGGCCAGCGTGAAGTCGCCGGAGGTGCCGGGGGGTTCGGGGGCGTCGAGGGTCCCGGGCGTGCCGGCGGCGACGGAGGTGTCGGGGGCGGTGGCGGGTGCCGGGCTCGGCGGTCCCGCCTGCGGGTACTGCGGCGCGGCGGGTGCCGTCGGCAGCCGACTGCCGTCCGGGTCCGTGCCCGGCAGGTCCGTCGCCCGGTGTGTGGGGGCGGGCCTGTCGGAGCTGTCCCCCTCCGCCGCGGCCAGTCGCTCCATGGCCACCGCCGACGCACCCGGCGGCACGCCGATGGGCTGCGTCGGCCGGGTGTCGGGGCGGGTCGGCACGGCCGAGAGGTCGTAGCCGCACGCGCCGCAGAACAGGTCGCCGGACGCCGGTGGTTCCTCGCAGCCGGGGCATCTCGCCAGGGCGGGCTGCTGGTGGCTCTCTGACATCTTCACACCCACGTCCGGGGGCGGAAACGGTTGGCCCGCTCCACCAGTTCGATCCTCTCCTCGCCCCGCTGCGCGAGCCGGGCGAGCATGCGGTACGAGCGCTCCAGGCCCAACCGCACTCCCCGCTCGTCCAGTTCGGCGCCGAGCAGCCTCCGGGTGCCCGGGGGCCCGGCCGCCGATCCGCCCGGCGGCGGGGCGCCGGGACTACCGGAGAGTACCCAGTCCAGGGCCTTGCCCAGTACCTCCGTAGTCAACTGCTCGCGACGCACCGGGTCCAGACCGGCATCGCTCAGCGCCGCCACCTGCGCACCGGCCGCCGTCAGGTCGGCCGACAGCGGCTCGGCCGGGTCCCGCTCGCGCAGCCGGGCCCGTACGGCGGCGACCCGGGCCGCCGTGTAGTGGATCGACGCCTCCGGCACCGACTCCAGGGTCCGCGCCGCCCCCACCCGGTCCCCGGCCGCGATCTGCACCCGGGCCAGCCCGAACGCGGCGCTCACGAAGCCCGGGTCGGTCGTCCACACCAGGTGGTAGTACTCGGCGGCGTTGTCCAGCTGGCCCAGCACCTCCGCGCAGATCCCCAGCGCCAGCTTGGGCGCGGGCTCCCCGGGGAACGCGTCGTACACCGCGTCGAAGGAGAGCGCCGCGACCTCGTGGTCACCGTTCACCAGCGAGGCGACGCCCCGGTACCACACGACCCGCCAGTCGTCCGGGTGCCGGGTCTCCAGGGCGGTCAACGCGGCAGCGGCGGCGTCCGGTTCACGCAGCTCCAGCCGGGCCCGCAGCTCCCGCAGCCGGGTCTCCAGGGAGGCCGAGGGCACCGCTCGGAGGGCCGCGATCAGCTCGGCGGGCGCGGAGGCCGTCAGCCCGGCGAGGAATCCCGCGTTCGGGTCGTTCGCGTCGACCCGGGGGACGGGGAGCGCCAGGGCGGACGCGGGCGCGTCGAACGGGGCGAGCCGGACACCCCCGGCCACCGCACCGAACGGGCCGTACGGGGTGGCGCATCCGGGCCGGGCGGCGGCGGGGCCGGTCTCCCGGGGCGCCGACGGTACGAGAGGGGGCCCGGGGTCCGCGTGGGCCGTCGCCGGACCACCGCCCCGCGAGCCGCCGTCGTACGGCCCTTCTCGTACGCCTCCGGATCGCGGGCCGCCGTGTGAACCTTCCTGGACTCCTCCACCCCGTGCTCCCGGGGACGGGCCTCCGCGCGGGCCCGCGTCCGAGCCGCCTCGCGGGCCTGAACCCTGCCCCCCGCCCCGAACATGCGTCGCCGCCGCTGTCAGCGGTGCCGCCCCCGGGCCGCCGGGCCACCCGCCCGCCCCCGGACCGGACGGCTGCCCGCCCACCGGCAGCGCACCCGCCACCGCCGACGTCACGGCCCCCGGAGCCACCGGGCCACCCGGCGCCGAACCGCGCTGCCCCGGCGTCGGACCACCCGGACGGGGTACGCCCCCGCCCTGCGCCGGGATACCCGGCAGCGGTCCCGTGCCCGCCGCACCGCCTCCCGTACCGCCCCCGCGCCGGCCGAAGAATCCGCCGCGCCCCGAGGCCGCCGAGCGGGCGCCCAGCCGGGAGACGTCGTCCACCTGCTCGGCGAACAACTCCGTGTCGACCACCCGTAGTTCCGCGCCGAACAGTGCCGACAGCGCCGGTCTCGGCATCCCGCTCTGGAGTGCCACGACCTCGCGCAGCACCCCCGTCAGCTGCTCGGCCATCTCCGATGCGGAGGCGAACCGCCGGCCCGGGTCCGGGTCGGTGGCCCGGACCAGCAGCCGGTAGAAGGACTCGTAGGTGCGGAACACCTCGACGGTGTCCGGGTCCGGGAGGGAGTCCGCGAAGACGTTCGTGTACCCCTGGAAGTCGAAGGTGAGGACCGCCAGCGTCCGCGCCACCGTGTACAGGTCGGAGGCGACGGACGGGCCGACCTCCGCGATCTCGGGGGCCTGGTAGCCGACGGTGCCGTAGATGGCGGACTCGTCGTCGTCCATCCGGCGGACCGCGCCCATGTCGATCAGCTTGAGCTGGTCCTCGGTCTGGATCGCGTTGTCGACCTTGAAGTCGCAGTAGAGCAGGTTCCGGCTGTGCAGATGGCCGAGCGCCTCCAACGCCTCGATGCCGTACGCGCAGGCCTGCTCGACCGGGAGCGGGTCGCGTTTCCCGGACGGGGTGCGGCGCTGGTTGGCGATCTCCTTGAGCGCCTTGCCGCCGACGTACTCCATCACGATGTATCCGTCGAGGGAACCGGTCCGCTGGTCCAGGTGCTCGACGAAGTTGTAGATGCGGACGATGTTGGCGTGCTCGATCTCGGCGAGGAAGCGGCGCTCGGAGATGGCCGCCGCCATCGCGTCCTGGTCGCCGGTGTCCAGCAGCCCCTTGAGGACCACCCAGCGGTCCGAGACGGCCCGGTCCACCGCGAGGTAGACCCAGCCGAGCCCGCCGTGCGCCAGACAGCCCACCACCTCGTACTGGCCGTGCACGATGTCGCCGCCGGTCAGCTTCGGCACGAAGGAGTACGGGTGGCCGCACTTGGTGCAGAACCCCTCCGTCCGGCCCGGCCGCTCATCCCGCGAACGGCCCACCGGGGCCCCGCAGTCCGAGCGGGAGCAGAACCGCTTGCGCTCGGGCACCTCCGGGTGCTCCATCACCGCCGTCCGCGGATCGGGCCGGGGCACGCCCGGGACCTCCACCAGCCCCACGCCGAGTCGGCCCCGGGCGGAGGAGGCGGCCGACGAGCCCGAGGAGCGCACCGAGACCGAACGGGAGGCGGCGGAGCCGGAGAGCGAGCGCGACAGCCGCCCCGACACCGAGCGCCGCGAGGACGACGAACGGGACGAGGAGCGCGCGGAGGCCCGGGAGGACGAGCGCTGCGAGGAACTGTCCCGGCCCGCCGCCCTGCCCCCGCCCGCGATCCCGGTGGGCGGCGAGGAGACCAGGCCCGTGGGCGAGACGACCGGCGCCAGGCCGCAGGTGCCGCAGTACAGCTCGCCGCCGCCCATGTCCTCGTAGGCGCCCTCGCACTCCGGGCGCTGGCACGGCGTACTCATCGTGTCTCCCTCCGGTCGCCCCGCCGGTCCTCGGGCTCCCCGGACCCCGCCGGTCCCTCGGGCGGCCCCGGCGTCAGCAGTTCGGCCGCCGCCCGCTGGTAGCGCAGCACGCTCTGCTCGGCCACCCGCAGATCGCACGGCGCGCTCCACAGCATCCGGCGCGCCGCGTCGTACCGCTCGATCAGCAGCGGGTCCTCGGCCAGACCGTGCCGGGCCACCTTCGCCCTGTACGCGTCCAGCCGGCCGCGCAGCTCCGCACGGATCGCCAGCGGGGCCGTCACCGAGGTCAGCGACTCGCGGGCGCGCAGCAACTCGTCCTCCGCCTCCTGCTCCAGCGCCTCCAGGAGCGGGGAGAGCCGGTGCCACTGGGCGCGCCTGCGGTACTCGGCGGCGGCGGCCAGCCGCTCCTGGAGCGCCGTCGGCGGTCCGCTGACGGCGGGCACCTCGGAGGCGGCGATCTTGGCCAGCACCTCGCCGCGCGCCGCCCGTGCCTCGGCCAGCGTGCGGTCGGCCCGCGAGAGCACGTCCCGCAGCCGCATCAGCCGCGCCTCGGCGTCCTGCCGCACCGCGAGCACCGCCTCGATCTCCCGCCGCACGTCCTCCAGGGCGCGGGCGGCCCGGTCGTAGCGGGAGGTGTCCGGGCGGCCACCGCCGGGCGCGGCGCTGCCGGGGCCGGGCAGCCAGAACGCCAGCGGGTCGGAGATCACCTGCACCCTCAGGCTGGACAGCTCCTCGGTGATCTCCTCCAGGTCGTCCCCGGCGGGGTGCTCACCGGGGCGCACCCCGACCGAGTGGGCCAGCGAACGGGTGCGGTGCAGCTCGGCGGCGAGCAGGTCGATCCGGGCGGGCAGCGCGGACCAGACGGAGTCCGATGCGACGACCATGTCCAGCGACCTGGCGTACAGCTCGTTCATCCGGGCGACCAGCTCCTGGAGCGAGAACCGCTCCGAGAGCAGGGCCGGTCCGGTGGCCGAAGGGGGCACCACCGCGTCGGAGTTGGCGACCGTGACGGCCTCGCCGCGCAGCAGCTCCGTGAGTGCGGCCAGGTCCTCCCGGTTGGGGTGGCGGCGGCGGGCCCGGATGTCCCTGGCCTCCTCCAACGCGCCCGCGTAGGCGTCGAAGTACCCCCACAGCAGGGTGATCGACCGCTCGGTCGTGGCCCAGCGCTCCCGGGTGACACCGGTCAGCTCGGCCCCCTCCAGGAGCCGGCGTCCGGCGTGGTCCTGCAGGGCGAGGAGGGAGGTCTCGATGGCCTCGTGCTCCGCGCCGAGCCGGGCCAGCGCACGGTCCGCCTCCTCCCGGTCCATCGCCGGGCCGGGGGGCCTCCCCGCGAAGCCGGGGAAGGATCCCGCGACGCTCATCGATCACCTCTCCGCTCTCGCCGCCGGGCCGGTGGGCCGGACGGGGTCGGTTGCTGCGGTTGCGGACGTGGCCACTGCGCCACGCACCGCCTCGGGTCCGTACGCGCCCCGGCGCCCCGGGGTCACCCGCCGCGGTACTTCGGGGCGGGCGGCGCCGTGATGCCGGGCAGTCCGGCGGCCAGCCACTTGCGGTACGACACCATCCAGGCGCTGTCCTCGCCGCCCGCCCGGTAGTCGACGAGGACCTTGTTGACCCGGGCCACCAGGTCGTCGGCGCCCTTCTTCGCCGCCACGCCGTAGTACTCGGTGGTGAACGGCCCCGCACCCTTGAGGGCCACCGCCGGGTCCTGGGCGGCCTGCCCCGCGCCCAGGGCGTTGTCCGTGAGGACGGCGTCGACCTCACCGAGCTGGAGCCGGACCAGGCAGTCCAGCTGGTTGGGGACGGTCAGCCGGTCCGGGTCCTTCTCGGTGCCGTCGAACTCGTCCTTGAAGACCGCCCCGTACGACTTCTTCTCCAGCGCCTCGTACGCCGTGGTGCCCTCGCCGGAGCAGACCCGCATCCCCTTCAGCGACCCGTCGTACCCCGTGATGGGGGAGTCCTTGGGGGCCAGGATCTGCTGACCGGTCTCGAAGTAGGCGGTGGAGAAGGAGACCTGCTCCAGCCGCTTGCAGTTGATGGTCATCGTCCGCACGATGACGTCGACCCGGTCGCGCTCCAGGGCGGCTATGCGCTGGTTCGTGGGGATGGCCCGGAAGACCACCGCGTTCGGGTCGCCCAGGATGTCCTTGGCGAGCGCCCGCACGAGGTCGATGTCGAACCCTTCCAGCTCACCGCTGTAGGGGTTGCGGTAACCCCAGCGGTAGCTGTTCTGGTCGACGCCCGCGACCAGCTTGCCGCGCGCCTTGATCTTCGCGATGCCCGGCCCGTCGGCCGACGAGGGCGGCAGGCTCGCCTCCGGCTCGGTGCAGGCCTCGGCCCGCACCGGCAGGGTGGCCGTCGTGCCGGTCGCCCCCGCCGTGCCCGTCGTCCCCGGGGTGTCCGCCCCGGCGGTCCGCCCGCCGTGCCGGGAGAGCGGCAGCAGGGTCAGCGCGGCGGTGATCACGCACGCCACCGCCATCGCCGTCACCCCGCCCCAGCCGCGCAGCCGGACCCGCGGGGTGCGGCGCCGTGCCCATGTCCTCGCCCTGGTCATCGCTGCCCCTCTCACCGGTACTCCGAGAGCCTGCGGTTGACCCCGAGGACCGCGGCGACCGCTCCCAGCACCGCCAGCGCGGCGGCTCCCGTCGGCAGGCCGCGAAGGGCCCCCCGCCCGTTCTCGGCGGCCGCGGTGAACTCACCCTGCTCATGGGCGAGCGCCTTGCGCAGCGCGGTGTCCACCTGCTGGAAGGACTGCCCCGTGGAGTCCTCGGCGCCGATGATCCGGGTCAACGCACCCTCGTAGTCGCCCTGGTCGTCCGTGGCCCGTGCCGTGCGGTGGCGCTCCTGCCACTCGGTGACGCTCCGCGCGGCCTGTGCGACCGGAGCCCGGCCGTGCTCGTCGTCGGCGAGCCGCTCGGCCTTCTTCAGCTGCGCCGCCAAGGCGCTCATGCCCTTGGCGTAGTCCGTCTCGTACTGATCGGCCGAACCGTCGGGGGTCAGCACCGCACCGCGCGCCACCAGCGTCAGGTTCTCGTTGGCCCGCGCCTTCAGGGAGTTGATCCGCGCGTTGTTGAGGACGTCGAGCGACTGCTGCCCCTGCGTCATCGCCGCCCGCAGCTCCGCACGGGCCACCGTGTGCCCGACCGCCAGCCAGAGCAGCAGCACCGACGTGGCGGCCGTCGCCACCAGCAGCCCGTGGTTGAACACCCTGTTGGTGCGGCGGTAGGTGCGGCGCTGCATCCACACCAGCGCGGCCAGCACCACGACTCCGGCGGTGAGCGAGAGGGAGGGCCACCGTCGGGCGGCGGCGGAATCCCGGTCGAGTCGGCCGGTCTCCGCCGCGTACAGCCGCTCGGCGGCCGGCAGCAGCTCGTTCGTCATCTTCTGGTTGGCGTACCGGAGGTAGGCGCCGCCCAGCGGCAGCCCCTGCCGGTTGTTGGCGCGGGCCCGCTCGATCAGCCCGGTGTAGACGGGCAGCAGTTCGTTGAGCGTGGTGATCTCCTGCCGGGAGCCGGTCGAGGAGTCGGTGGTGGCCGCCGCCTTCACCAGCAGCCGGGCCGCCTCCTCGATGTCCTTCCGATACTGCTCCTGCACGGCCCTCGGCTCCTGCGCCCCCGCGAGGAAGCCGCCGGCCGCCATCGTGTCCGCGTCGGCCAGCGAGCGGTAGATGGCCGCCGCGTCCGCGCTGAGCGGCTGGCTCCGCCCCACCACGTCGTCGGCGGCCGAGGCCCGCTGCGAGACCTCCAGCGCGGTCACCGCGCCGAACGCCACGACCAGCAGCGCCAGCACGGCCCCGAAGATCTGGAGGCGGCCCGGCTCGGTCGTCGCGGCGGCACGCAGCCGTCGGCCCCGCACGGACCAGGCCGAGGGGCGCCGCGCGGACAGGGGCTGTTCGGCCCGGCTTCGCGCGGCTTCGGACTGTGCGGGCAGGCCGACGGGTGGTGCGGGCGCGTGCTGCGTCCCCGGGCCGCCCTGCGGCAGCTGTGTCACTCGACCTCCCCCTCGGTCACCGACGGTCCCCTCCGGCCCCGCCCGACCGGGGCCTGGGCCCGGCCAGAAGTATGGCCGCGGGGAGGGGCCTTCACATCAAGAACGCCCGGATCCCGCACCGGTCAACGCATTCGACCAGGGCGGACGCGGCCGATCAAGGCGATCGGCGCAAGGTGCCCCGAAACATCCCCATACGCGAACCGGCCCATCGCCGGGGGTGAACCGGACCCCGTCCCTGGCATCCCCCGGCCGCTCGCCCGCTCCGCCGTCCCCGCCGCTCCGAACTCCCCATCAGGAACACGAGCGGGCGGCCCGATCGGTTCCCGCGTCCGCCCGCGTTCCCCCGAACGAGCGGCACCCCGCCGCGAACGCGACGGGGTGCCGTGAGGACGCCCGGTGCAGGGCCGGTGGCCGTCAGGAGCGCCAAGTGCCCGGCGCGCCGCCGGCAGGGCGGCGGGTCACATCCCGGTCAGGGGTACTGCGCCCGAAGCCGACGGTAGACCTCGGGGCCCGCCCCTGTGCGGTCCAGGCCCAGCAGCGCGGCCCCCAGCACCGGCGGTTCGGAGACCACCCGCACCACCGCCTTGGGGGCGCGGGCCGCCAGCAGTTCGGCGATCCGGTCGTTCAGCCGGGGGTGGCGGGCGGCCAGCACGCTTCCGCCCAGCAGCACCGGAACCTCCTCCTCCAGCAGGCCGAGCCGGGCGAGCGCCACCGACGCCATCGCCACCACCTCCCTGGCCTGCCGCTCCACCAGGGCCGCCGCCACCGGATCGCCGGCGGCCCCCGTGGCGAAGAGCACCGGGGTCAGCTCATGACGCCGGGTCAGCGGGATCACGTCCCGGTGCAGCGCCTCGATCAGTGCGTACATCGAGTCGAGCCCGAAGTGGGCCGGCAGCGTACGGGCCAGCTCGGTCGGCTCACCGCGGCCGTCCTCCGCGCGGGCGGCGAACCAGAGCGCCTCCTCGGCCAGCCCTCCGCCGCCACCCCAGTCACCGGAGATCCGGCCGATCGCGGGGAAGCGGGCGGTCCGCCCGTCGGGCACCATGCCCACGCAGTTGATCCCGGCCCCGCAGACCACCGCGACGCCCCGGGGCTCGTCCACCCCGGCGCGCAGGATCGCGAAGGTGTCGTTGCGCACCTCCACCGACGCCCCCCACCCCCGGACCTCCAGCGCCCGGGTCAGCTCGGCCTCCTCGACCGGCAGGTCGGCGTTGGCGAGACAGGCGGAGACGTGGCCGAACGACTCCGGCGCGGAGGGAAGGTGGGCGACGGCCCGGTCCAGGACCGAGCCCAGGACGTCGACCGCGGCCTCCACGCCGACCCGGGGCGGCTGGAACCCCCCGCCCCGGGCCGTCGAGAGAACCGTTCCGTCCGCGCCGATCAACGCCACATCGGTCTTGCTGTTGCCCGCGTCGACGGCGACGACCGAGACGTTCACGCCCACGCCAGGTGCTCCCGGTTGTGTGCGATCAGCCGGTCGGTGAGCTGCTCGGCCCGGTCGTACTGGCCGATCAGCGGGTGCGCGAGCAGCGCCTTGAAGACCCGGTCCCGGCCCCCGCGCTGCGCGGCTTCCAGGGCGAGGTCCTCGTACGCCGTCACGTTGGCGATGAGACCGGCGTAGAGCGGGTCCAGCGTGGGAACGGCCAGCGGGACCGCCCCGTCGTGGCCCACCCGGGCCTGCACCTCGATGACCGCGTCGTCCGGGAGGAACGGCAGCGTCCCCTTGTTGTACGTGTTCACCACCTGGACCGGTGAACCGCCGCCGCCCAGCAGGGAGGCCGCGAGGTCGACCGCGGCCTCCGAGTAGAACGCGCCGCCGCGCTTGGCGAGCAGCTCGGGCTTCTCGTCGAGGGCGGGGTCGCCGTACATCTCCAGCAGCTCCTTCTCCATCGCCGCCACCTCGGCGGCCCGGGAGGGCTTGGTCCCCAGCTCCCGTACGACCTCGTCGTGGGCGTAGAAGTACCGCAGGTAGTAGGAGGGGACGACGCCGAGCCGGTCCACCAGCTTCCGTGACAGGTGGAGGTCGTCCGCGATGGCGTCGCCGTGCTCGGCCAGGAGCTTCGGCAGAACGTCCTCGCCGTCCGGGCCGCCCAGGCGCACGCCCAGCTCCCAGGTGAGGTGGTTGAGCCCCACATGGTCCAGGTGGACCTCGGCCGGGTTCACGTCCAGCAGCCGGGCGAACTTGCGCTGGAAGCCGATCGCCACGTTGCAGAGGCCGACCGCCTTGTGCCCGGCCTGTAGCAGGGCGCGGGTGACGATGCCGACCGGGTTGGTGAAGTCGATGATCCAGGCGTCCGGGTTGGTGCGGCGCACCCGCTCGGCGATGTCCAGGACGACGGGCACGGTCCGCAGCGCCTTGGCGAGGCCCCCGGCGCCGGTGGTCTCCTGGCCGACGCAGCCGCACTCCAGCGGCCAGGTCTCGTCCTGGTTGCGCGCGGCCTGCCCGCCTACGCGCAGCTGGAGGAGGACCGCGTCGGCACCGGCGACGCCCGCGTCCAGGTCGGTGGTGGTGGTGATCCTCCCCGCGTGGTCCTGCTTGGCGAAGATCCGCCGCGCGAGACCGCCGACCAGCTCCAGCCGGTCGGCCGCCGGGTCGACGAGGACCAGCTCCTCGACCGGCAGCGTGTCACGCAGCCGGGCGAAGCCGTCGATCAGTTCAGGGGTGTAGGTGGACCCGCCACCCACTACTGCGAGCTTCATTGTCAGCCCTTTACTCCGGTCAGTGTGACGCCCTCGACGAATGCCTTCTGGGCGAAGAAGAAGACGGCGATCACGGGGGCCATGACCAGGACGGTCGCGGCCATGGTCAGGTTCCAGTCGGTGTGGTGTGCGCCCTTGAAGGACTCCAGGCCGTAACTGAGGGTCCAGGCGGCCGGGTTCTCGGAGGCGTAGATCTGTGGTCCGAAGTAGTCGTTCCAGGCGGCGAAGAACTGGAAGAGGGCGATGGCCGCGATGCCGGGCTTGGCCATCGGCAGGACGACCTTGACCAGCGTACGGAACTCACCGCACCCGTCCACCTTCGCGGCGTCCAGGTACTCGTCCGGGATGGTCAGCAGGAACTGCCGCAGCAGGAAGATGGAGAACGCGTCCCCGAAGGCCATCGGGATGATCAGCGGCCACAGGGAGCCGGAGAGGTCCATCTGCTTGGCCCAGAACAGGTACATGGGGATGATGACGACCTGCGGCGGCAGCATCATCATGGAGATGACCAGCATCAGGGACAGCTTGCGGCCCCGGAAGCGGAACTTCGCCAGCGCGTACGCCACGGGGATGGACGACACGACGGTCAGTACGGTGCCGACCCCCGCGTACAGCAGGGTGTTGCGCCACCATGTGAGGAAGCCCGGGGTGTTGAAGACGCGTTCGTAGTTGCCCCACTCCCAGGTACGGGGGACGAGGTCGCGGGTCAGCGCCTGCTGGTCGTTCATCAGCGAGGTCAGCACCACGAAGACGAACGGCAGCACGAAGAAGAGCGCGGCGGCGACCCCGAGCGAGTGCACGGCGATCCAGTGCAGCAGCGCCTTGCGCCGGGCGGTGCGGGCGGCGGGCGTGTGCGGGGCCTTCGCCGGGGAGGCGGGGGTGGGCTTGTCGAGGAGCTGGGTCATGGCTCAGTCACCGGCCTGGATCAGGTTGTTGCGGCCCCGCATGAGCAGCGCGGTGAAGGCCATGGCCAGGGCGAACAGGATGAGGGCGACGACACAGGCGGCGCCGTAGTCGAAGCGCTGGAAGCCGAGGTTGTAGACGAGCTGGGGGAGCGTCAGTGTCGACTTGTCGGGATAGCCGGGTTCGAAGGACTGGCCCGAGCCGCCGATGACACCGGAGGCGACCTTTCCGGCGACCAGTGGCTGGGTGTAGTACTGCATCGCCTGGATGACCCCGGTGACCACCGCGAACAGCACGATCGGGGAGATGTTCGGCAGTGTCACGAAGCGGAACTTCTGCCAGGCCGAGGCGCCGTCCAGCTCGGCCGCCTCGTACTGCTCGGTCGGCACGTCCAGCAGCGAGGCCATGAAGATGACCATCAGGTCCCCGATGCCCCAGACCGCGAGCATGGTCAGGGCCGGCTTGGACCAGGCGGCGTCGTTGAACCAGCCGGGCGTCGGCAGCCCGAAGTCCCCGAGGATCGCGTTGACCGGGCCGGTGCCGGGGTTGAGCAGGAAGACGAAGGCGAGCGTCGCGGCGACCGGCGGGGCCAGGTACGGCAGGTAGAACAGCGTCCGGAAGACACCCGTCCCCGTCTTGATCTTCGTGATCAGCAGCCCGATCCCGAGGCCGAAGACGACCCGGCAGGTGACCACGACGACCACCAGCCAGAGCGTGTTCCACAGCGACGGCCAGAACATCGGGTAGTCGCGGAAGACGTACGTCCAGTTCGTCAGTCCGTTGAACGCGGGCGCGCCGAACCCGTCGTACGACGTGAACGAGAAGTAGACCGTCGAGACCATCGGGTACGCGAAGAAGACCGAGAACCCGATCAGCCACGGCGACATGAAGGCCGCGTTCCGCAGCGCCGACCTGCGGCGCTTGGTGCGGAGGGTCTGCGTCGTCATCGGAGCTACTTGGCCTTGGCGATGTCGGTGTCGATCTGCTTCGCGGTCTTCTCCAGCCCCGCCTGGAGGTCCTTCACCGCGCCCTTCTCGTACTGGTAGCCGAAGTCCTGGATGGTCAGCTGGTACGCGGCCCCGTTGACGGCCCCGTCGGAGGTGCTGGACTTCGGGTGCCGGGCGATGTCCAGGAAGGTCCTGAAGCGCGGGTCGAACTTCAGGTCCGGCGACTTCAGCGCCGCCAGGGTGGAGGGCACGTTCCGGATGCCGTTGGAGAAGTTGACGACCGCCTCCGTGTCGGTGGTCATGTACTTCACCAGCTCCCACGCGGCGTTCTGCTTCGTGCTCGCGGGGGCGATGCCCACGATGGTGCCGGAGAGATAGCCCTTGCCGTAGCTGTCCACCTCGTCGTCCGCGACGGGCATCGGCGCGACCCCGATCTCGAAGTCCACCCCGGCGTCCTCGGCCATCCCGAGCCGCCACTCGCCGTCCAGCTGCATGGCCACCTGGCCGGTGTGGAAGGGGTGTTTGGCGCCCCACTCGTCCCCGAAGGTGCCCCGGTACTCCTCCAGCTTCCGATAGCCGCCGAGGCTGTCCACCAGCTTCTTCTGGTACGTGAACATCTCCGCGAACGCCGGGTCCTTGGCGAGGGTGGACTTGCCGTTCTCGTCGAAGTACGTGTGGTCCCACGAGGACATGTAGTGGCTGACGACGGTCTCGTAGCCGTGGAAGTTCGGCATGAAGCCGAGCTGCGCGTAGGTGTCGCCCTTCTCGACCGTCAGCTTCTTCGCCACATCGGCCAGTTCGGACAGGGTCTTCGGCGGTGCGGTGATCCCGGCCTTCTCGAACGCGTCCTTGTTGTAGTAGAGGCCGTAGGCGTCCGTGAGCAGCGGCAGGGCGCAGCGCCTGCCCTCGAACTGGGTGTAGTCGAGCAGGACCTTCGGGAACGTCTTCTCCAGGTCGAGCTTCGACTTCTCGATGAACGGTTTCAGATCGGTGAAGGCACCCGACGAGCAGAACTTGCCGACGTTGGCCGTGGTGAAGGAGGAGACGACATCCGGCCCGTCCGAACCGCCCGCGCGCAGGGCCTGGTTGAGCTTGTCGTCGTTGATGTTGCCGGAGACCTTCACCGTGATGTTCGGGTGGGCCTTGGTGAACCGGTCGATGTTGTCCTGGACCGCCTTCACCTCGGCCGGTGAGCTCCAGCCGTGCCAGAAGTTGATCGTGGTCTTCGCCTTGGGGTCGTCGGTGGCGCCGGCCTCGGACTGGCCGGTACACGCGGTGGCGAGCACCGATATCGCGGCGACGGCGACAGCGGTGGTGGTGAGACGGCTGGTGCGCATGGCGAGACTCCCAGGGGCAGGGAAGAGAGGCAGACGGCAGGGACGGGAAGGGCGGCGGGAGAGGCAGGGTCAGCGCGAGGTGTCGAACACCTCGTCGCGGGTGTCGGCGAGCGCCCGCTCCAGGGCGCCGCGCAGTACGGGGGTGCGGTCGATCTCGCCGAGGACCAGCCGGGGCCGGGAGGCGGCCAGCTCGGCCAGCTCGGACTGGATGAGGGAGCGCAGGATCTCGCCGCCCGCCGCGACCGCGCCGCCGGAGAGCACGATGAGGCCGGGATCCAGGACGGCGGTGACGGAGGCGAGGCCGGTGGCGAGCCGGTGGGCGTACTGGCTGAGCAGTTCGGTCAGCGCCTCGTCCTGCTCGTAGGCATCTGCCGCCCGGCTCAGCAGTTCGGCGGCGACCTCGGCGTACGGCTGCTGCGGGGTGTCGATGCCGAGCGCCTTCGCGAGCCGGGGCACCGCCTGGGCGCCCGCCAGCTCCTGGAAGCCGCCGCTGTTGGCCTTGACGACCTGGCGTACGAGGGGGGTGCCGGGCACCGGAAGGAAGCCGACCTCGCCCGCGCCGCCGGTGAAACCGCGGTGGAGCCGCCCGTTGATGACGAGGGCGGCGCCGAGCCCCTCCTCGTTCCAGAGCAGGACGAAGTCCTCGTGGCCGCGGGCCGCACCGAGGCGCTGCTCGGCCACCGCGACCAGATTGACGTCGTTCTCGTACTCCACCGGCATCGGCAGGAACGCGGCCAGCTCGTCCAGCAGGGTGGGGGAGTGCCAGCCCGGCAGGTGCGAGGCGTACCGCAGCCGGCCGGTGTTCGGGTCGAAGGCGCCCGGGGTGCCGATGACGACCCGGTGGATGTCGGCGCGGGCGAGCCCGGCCTCCTTCACCGCCCCGTCCAGCGCGTCGGAGACCTGCCGCACCACGCTGTCGGCGCGTCGGCCGGGTGTGGCCAGCTCGAACTCCCCGACCACCGCCCCGGCCACGTCCGCGACGGCGGCCACGATCCGCCGGCTGTTCACATCGAGCCCCGCCACGTGCGCCGCGCGGGCGTTCACCGTGTAGAGCTGGGCGCTCGGCCCGGGGCGCCCCTGACTGGTCCCGGTGGCCACGACCAGACCGGCCGCCTCCAGCCGGGCCAGGAGCTGCGAGGCGGTGGGCTTGGAGAGGCCGGTGAGTTTCCCGATCCGGGTCCGGGAGAGCGGTCCGTGCTCCAGCAGCAGATCGAGGGCGGCCCGGTCGTTCATGGCCCGCAGCACCCGGGGGGTGCCCGGAGTGGTTCCCGTCATCGTGGATGCACCTGCCTCTGTGAGCCGCTCCGCCGGACTGGCGCGGACTCTGTTAGGAAACTTTCCTATCCTGAGAGGACCGTAAGGCGCATGTCGCTGAAGCGTCAAGGGCGCCCCACCGGATCGGTGGGGCGCCCCTGTGCTGACGGTCTGCCGACGAGCGCCGCTACGGGTGCTTGTTCAGGTTCGCGGGCGGTATCGGGGCCGTCGCCAGGGACTGCGGGGAGGTGGCGGACGCGTACGCCGAGGGAGCGGCGACGCCTGCCGCCGGGTCGGCCCCGCTCCCGCCGTCCGCCTCGAGCGCCCCCGCGCCGATCATGCGGATGCCCGCGTCGTCCAGCGCCTGCTTGATGCGCCAGCGCAGCTCGCGCTCCACGCCCCCCGACGTGCCGGGCATCGTCTTCGCGGTGACCCGGACCGTCATGGAGTCCAGCAGGACCGCGTCCAGGCCGAGCACCTCCACCGGGCCCCACAGCCGCTCCGACCAGGGCTCTTCCTTCGTCATCGCCTCGGCGGCGGTGGTGATCGCCGCCCGGATGTGCTCCAGGTTCTCCGTGGGGCGCACCGTGACGTCCACCCCCGCGGTGGACCAGCCCTGGCTGAGGTTGCCTATCCGCTTGACCTCGCCGTTGCGGACGTACCAGATCTCACCGTCGGCCCCGCGCAGCTTGGTGACCCGCAGGCCCACCTCGATGACCTCGCCGGAGGCCACGCCCGCGTCGATCGTGTCCCCGACCCCGTACTGGTCCTCCAGGATCATGAAGACGCCCGAGAGGAAGTCCGTGACCAGGTTGCGGGCGCCGAAACCGAGCGCCACACCGGCGACACCGGCCGAGGCGAGCAGCGGCGCCAGGTTGATCTTGAAGGCGCCCAGCACCATCAGTGCCGCCGTGCCCATGATCAGGAACGAGGCCACGGACCGCAGCACCGAGCCGATCGCCTCCGAGCGCTGGCGTCTGCGCTCCGCGTTCACCAGGAGACCGCCCAGCGCCGTGCCCTCCACGGCCTGGGCGCTGCGGTTCATGCGGTCGATCAGATTGGTCAGGGCACGCCGGATCAGATAGCGCAGGGTGATCGCGACGGCCACGATCAGCAGGATCCGCAGACCGGTGCTCAGCCAGGTGGACCAGTTCTCCTCGACCCAGCCCGCGGCGTTCCCGGCCTGCTGGGCGGCTTCCTCGAGCGAGCTGCCCGGCTCGGGGGACGGAGCTGCGGCCAACAGGGCGGACAGGGACACGACGGGGCCTCCAGGGGGACGACGGTTGACCGACAAGGGTAACGAAGCCGGGAGAGCGGACCGTTGCCGTCGGCGGGGGAGAGACGGGTCTCACCAGGGACGCCTGTGCTGTGGCCGATCGCACAGCGCGCACGGCCGCGCTGGTGGGGCGCCTGCCGGCGGCCGGACGGGGCACGGGGCGCCGTGAGGGTGAGAAAAATCCTCCCGGCCCGTTACCCCTACGTGGTGGCGCTTTGACCAGGCATGAGGAGAGACTGAGATCGGATCGTCCCGGCGCGAGCCACGCGCCGCCGGCGTACAAGGAGGCATCCACCGTGCCGCATGTCCTGGTTCTCAACGCGTCGTACGAGCCCCTCGGCGTCGTACCGCTCCGCCGCGCGCTCGTCCTCGTCCTGGAGAACAAGGCGATCTGCCTCGAGGAGTCCGGCGCCTTCCTGCACAGCGCCACCCGTGCCGTGCCCGCGCCCAGCGTGGTCCGGCTCAAGCGTTTCGTCCGGGTCCCCTACAGAGGGCCTGTTCCCCTGACGCGGCGGGCGCTCTTCGCCCGGGACGGGGGGCGCTGCATGTACTGCGGGGCCGCCGCGACCAGTGTCGACCACGTCATCCCGCGCAGCCGCGGTGGACAGCACGCGTGGGACAACGTGGTGGCGGCCTGCCGCCGCTGCAACCACGTCAAGGCCGACCGCCACCTGCCCGAGCTGGGGTGGCGGCTGCGCCATCAGCCTGCCCCGCCGACCGGCCTGGCCTGGCGGATCATCGGGACCGGACACCGCGACCCGCGCTGGCTGCCGTACTTGCAACCGTTCGGCGCGGACGACGTGATGGCCCGGATCGACGGCGTTTCCGCCTGAGACCGGGCCTTCGTCGTCGTCCGTCCGGCGGACGCCGCTCCGTCAGTCCGTGGCGGGGGAGTCCGTGGCGGGGGCCTCGACCACGGCGTACGCCTCCACCGACCAGAGCGAGTAGCCGTACTCGGTCGCCCGCGCGTCGCCCCGCACCCGGATGAACCGGGTGTCCTTCGCGTCCATCCGCACCGACTCGCGCCCGCCCCGGCCCTCCCGGACGGTGGCCGCGGTGCGCCAGGTGCGGCCGTCGGGGGAGACCTGGACGCGGTAGCCGGCGGCGTACGCGTCCTGCCAGGAGAGCACCACCTGCCCCAGCCGCACCGGCCGGGGCAGCTCGGCCTGCCACCACGCGCCGTCCTCCACGGGCGAGGACCACCGGGTCTCCGGGTCCCCGTCGACGGCGGCCGAGGCCGGGAAGTCCGGTGTCTCGTCGCCGGAGGAGGAGGCCGTGGCCGTACGCAGCAGATCCGGCCCGCCGGTACGCGGGAAGGCCCGCACGGTCAGGGTCGACTCCTGGCCCCCGAAGACCAGCGGCACCTCGTACTCACCCGCCGGGGTGTCCGCCGGAACGGTGATGTCGACCGGCACCTCCGTACGGGATCCGCGCGGCACGGTCGTCTGCTTCGGGACCCGCACCTCGATCCCCTTGGGGGCCTTCGCGGTGAGCGCGCCCTTCACCTCGGCCGGACGCCGCCCGGCCAGCCGCGCCGCCACCCGCTGGGGCTCCCCGCCGATCTCCGCGTCCGTCTCGCCCCGGGCCAGGTCGAGCACGGCGTCCGGCTCGTCCCCGAACCACGGCACCAGGGCCCGCAGCTTCGGCGTCCCCGCCAAGATCGCCGGGGCCGGGGGCAGGCTCGGGCTCAGATAGGAGGGCGGCGCGGTCCGGGCGGCCTCCGGGAGTGTCACCCGTACGGCGTCGGCACGCAGCCCCTTCGCCGCGGTCTGGGTCCAGCCGCTCGGGGAGAGCTGCCCCAGCGCCCGCCAGCCCTCGCCCGGAACATGGGCCTCCACCACCGCGCCGGTCAGCGCGGAGCCGGGCTCGGCCAGCGCCGTCACGGCCTCCACCGGGCGGGTCCGCTCCAGTCGCACCGTGTAGCTGTGGCTGTCCTTGGTGACCCGGCCGCTGGTGCGGTCCACGCCGTTCCAGCCGTCGGCGGTCTTCTCGACCCGGTCCAGGAAGGGGTCCAGCACCCCCTTGCCGACCGTGGCCCGCCCCGCCGCGATCTCCCGGCGCAGCGGCTCCAGCGCCAGCAGGGCCCGCCAGGCCGCCGCCCCGTCGCCGCCCGCCTGGGCCTGGAGCAGGTCCACGGCCAGCTCGCCGGCGTGGCCGTAGCGGGCCAGCTGCTCGGTCCACGGGCGCACCTCACCGGCCAGCCGCCCGTCGGCGGGGCCGGACAGACGCTCGGGGGTCTGCCGCATCACGGTGAAGGCCGCCCGCAGCTCGCCGGCCGCCCGGTCGCGTACCGGGGGCGTGGCCGCCCGGGACTGCCAGAACGCGGCGAAGAGGGGCTGGAGATACGCCGACTCCTCCGCGCCCAGCACCGAGTCCGCGCTGTTGCCCGCCAGCGCCCGCAGCGCCTGGCGCGCCGAGGCGTCCCCGCCCGCCAGATCGTCGATCGCCGCCCGCCAGGACTCGTCCGGGCGGTACCCCTTCGGGTTCCAGGCGAAGTCGGCGGCGGTGAAGAGCGGGATACGGGAGGCGGAGGCCTGCTCCATCGCATTGGCCAGCAGCGCCGCCGAACCGCTCGCCACCGCCGGGTCCCGGCCGGTGTAGGGGCCGAGGAAGATCCGGTCCTGGGCGTAGTCGTTGACCGGGTAGTTGTCCATCGTCACCAGCGGATGGCGGAACGCGGCACGCGCCCCGGCCAGCTCACCGCCGGTGATCTTCTTCGGTACGACCCCGACGCCCGTCCAGGCCACCTGCACCCGGTCGTCCAACTCGGTGGCGAGCGCCGTGCGGTAGTCGGTCGCCCCGTCCTGGTAGAACTCCGTCGGCAGCACCGAGAGCGGGGCCGCGCCCGGGTGACGCTCCTCCAGATGGCGCGCCACCGCCCCGGCCACCCTCGCCTGAGCGCGGGCCGCTGCCTCGGGGCCGCTGCCGTACGTCTCGGCGTCCAGGTCGCAGTGCCACTCGCTGTAGCTGACGTCCTGGAACTGGAGCTGGAAGACCCGCACCCCCAGCGCCCACATCGCGTCGATCTTCTTCGTGAGCGCCCGGACGTCCTTGTCGGAGGCCATGCACATGGCCTGGCCGGGGGAGACGGCCCAGCCGAGCGTGACGTGCTCGGCCTCCGCCTTCCGCGCCAGCGCCCGGAAGTCGGCCCTCCGCTCGGCCGGGTACGGCTCGCGCCAGCGGGCCAGCCGGTAGGGGTCGTCGCCCGCCGCGTAGAGGTACCGGTTCTGCTTGGTGCGCCCCATGAAGGCCAGCTGCGCGAGCCGCTCCTCCTGGGTCCAGGGCTGTCCGTAGAACCCTTCCGTCATGCCGCGTACGGCCGTGCCCGGCCAGTCCCGCACCACGACCCCGGCCACCGCGCCACCGCTCACCAACTGCCGCAGGGTCTGGACCGCATGGAACAGGCCGTCCTCGCCCAGCCCGTCCAGCGCCACGGTGGCGCGCCCGCCGACCTCGCCGGAGGCGAGCCGGTAGCCACCGGTGGGCAGATCGGCGCGGTCGGGCGCGCGCAGCGCGCGCAGCGCCTCACCGGCGCCCGCACCGCCGATCCGGATCAGCGGCCCGCGGCCGGGCAGGCTCTCGTGCACGGTCGTGACCCCGGCGTCGCGCAGCAGGGAGCGCAGCTCGGCCACGGCGTACGGATCGGCGTCCGGCGCGGCGGCGACGGTGACCTCGGCGCCCAGCGGCAGGGCCGGGCCGGTGGCCCTGATGCTCTGCGGCCGGGGCCAGACGGCGGGCGGCTGCGCGCTGTCGGCACGGTCGGGGGACGCGGCGGGGGGTTTGCCGGGGTCGGCGGGGGGAGCGGGTGCGGCGGCGGCGGTCGGTGCGAAGGGGCTCAGCAGCCCACCGATCACGGCGACGGCCACGGCCGTGGCCTGCTTTCTGCGCCCGAACCGCACGTCGCGCTCCCTCGAAAGGCCTGACTGGGATCCGAGCCCACCACCCGGGCGCGAGGGTGTCAATGCGCATGGCTGATCTGTCGGATTTGCCGGGAGTAGTGACATCTTCGTGCCTGGTGGGCCTGGTGTGACCGGCGGGAATGGCTGAAAACGACTGATACCTGCCGCACGGGGGAACGGAATGTGACCTAAGGCACGTTGGGCTCGTTGTCCGAAGGTGAAGGCGTACGCCGGTGCCTGAAGGTGTACGCCGCCGTCATGACGCCATGTGTGACGGGTAGGTCACGTCCAGGTCTGCGCCCGCGAGGTCTGGGTAGGCCCTCAAGGTCCTGTTCTCCACGGCCAGGAGGCCACCATGCCCGCATCCGCGCAGCTTCTGCTCTCCGCCCTCTCCAAACAGGTACCCGCCCCAGCCGATCCCGCACCGCTGACCAGCGCACCGCCCCTCGCCGATGTCGCCCACCTGATCAGCGGGCCCCCGCTCGCCGACCTCTCCCTCCTGCTCGGAGAGTCCCCCTACCCCGACGCCGCCCCGCTGACCAGCGAGCCCCCGCTCGCCGATGCCACCCCGCTCACGAGCGAGCCACCGCTCGCCGCCGTCGCCCCTCTGACCAGCGAGCCGACCGCACCCGGCACCGCAGGGGGCATGGAGTTCCCAGGAGTCTGAATGGGCTTGTCCCGGCTCGCCGCACTGCACGGTGTCGCCACCTCCTACTCCCCGTCTCCGGATGTCACGGTGTCCGTCCCCGACGACACGGTCATCGCCGTGCTCGCCGCGCTGGGCGTGGACGCCGGCACGCCGGAGGCCGTACGGAGGTCGCTCGTCGCCACGGAGTCCCGCTCGCGCCTGCTGCCGCCGACCGTGGTGGTCTGGGCCGGTGAGCCGCTGCCGCCCGCACTGACCGGACTGCCGCCCGGCTCGACCGTCACGGTCGAGCCGGAGCCGGCGGCCGGGGGCCCGGGGGGGGGGGGGGGGGGGGGGGAAGGGGGGGGGGGGAGGGTGGGGGGGGGGGGGGGGGCGGAGGTGCACGGCGAGGTCCAAGACCGCAAGGGCGGCGTCGCGTTCA
>NZ_JBWKCM010000006.1:0-147155 GCF_056436485.1 Streptomyces sp. NPDC043746
ATGAGAGAGCAGGCATGGTTTTCGGTTGTGGTCACGTGAACTCGACACTCACATGATCAACGAGACCGTGCCTGCACCTGCATCCGGACCCACCCAACACGACCGGTCATCACCGGGCGATCCCACCCAACCCACAAACACGCAGGGTCCCTGTCTGCTGGGGTGTGCTCATGCGCGTTCGTCCCGCCCTCTGAGGTCCACGGAGGTCAGATGCCACCCGTCAACGTGCCTCAGTGTCAGCTCAGTTGGGACGTGGCGGCGTGTGCGTCACACTACAGCGGCAATTAGTCGGCAAGTAGGGATTTCCTTTGATCCGGGTACTGCCCTTCCGGTCTCCAGTGCCGCATCAGGCAACGTTCGCTCTGCTGTGACGCGCCGTGCGGGTGTCGGTCCGGGCAGCGCGGACACGCCATGCTGTTCTCGTGGCGGAGCGAGGGCAGGCCCGAGAGATCGATGATGACGGTCTGCCGGCCGCCAGCGAGCCACGGGATGCCTGAGCTGCAAAAAGGTTTCCGGCGCCCGCGCTGCCCGCGTCGCCGCTGAAGGCGCGAGGGAGGGCTCGCTGAGGCGGGGTGACCACCCGGCACGGCACTACGGGCTGTCCCGCGATCCCTGGCGGGCGCTCCGACAGCTACGGCGCCTCGCCGCGTTGTCGGAACGCCCGCATACATCCCGTATGCGGACGTCCCTCCGCCTTGCGATGCACCGCACCCGACGCCGCGCGCTGATCCGCCAGGGGTTGCGGGGCAGCCCTTAGAATGGGCGGCCGTCGACATCGGTAGCAGGACGATTCATCTGCCGGTCAATTTCCGGGAGTCGGCCGAGGTCGGCGTTCTGGGCCGGTGAAGGGTGGACAAGTGGGTTTCTCCGGCATGTCCGGGAGGGGCACGGGGCAGCGGCACCGGTTCCAGGACACCCGGTTGGTGGACGTGAAGGTGGCCGAGGTGCGTGAGGTGACACCGCACATACGGGAGCTGACCCTCGTGGGCCCCGCCCTCGCGGTGCTGCGCAGCAGACCGGGCGCACACCTGCCGGTGGAGGTGACGGACGAAGCGGGCGTCCCGCAGCTGCGGACGTACTCCGTCTGGGCGGCCGACCCCTCCCGGGCGAGACTGACGCTACGTGTCGCCCTGCACCGGCCGGGCGGGCCGGGCAGCCGGTGGGCCGGCTCCGTCGAGGCGGGGGCCCGGACCAGGGTGGGCGCGCCGAGGAACAAGATCTCGCTGGACCCCAAGGCGCGCTATCACGTCTTCGTCGGCGAAGAGACGGGCGCCGTACCCCTGTTGGCCATGCTGGCCGCGCTGCCGGAGGGGGCCGAGGCCCACGGGGCGCTGGAGACCACCGGGCCGAAGGAGGAGTTCTCGGCCCCCTACGGCACCCGCTCGTTGCCCTGGGTGCACCGAGGCCGCGCGTCCGCCGTGGCCTCTCGCCTGCTGGTGGACAGGGTGCGGCGGCTGGAGCTGCCGGCCGCGCCGGGCATCGCCTATGTCGCGGGCGAGGCGGCGACCTGCCGTGCCATCGTGCGTCACCTGTGCGGCGAACGGGCCTGGCCGCGCTACGCGGTGCGCACGCAGGTGCACTGGGCGACGGGCAGAAGCGGCCTCTGAGGCCCGCCCGCCACGCCGTACGCGCCACGCCGTGCGGGCCCGGGCGCATGGCGTGGCTGTATCGACTCGCGGGACTGCCGACCGGGCGGCCGTCGCGCCGGCCCGCCTCCGTCGCGCCGGCCCACCTCCGACCGCACCGGAGGCCTGCGCTCGCCTCAAGCCTTCCTGAGCCCGAAGAACGTCCGGTAGAGGCTTAGTTGGTGGTCGAGCATGTGGTGTCCGCGAAGGATCGGGAGGCCGAGTGCGGACGCCGCCAGGAGCAGGGGCGTGTCGCGCGGCTCCATGATGATGTCCGCGACCACGGTGGACCCGCCCAGGGACCCCGGGTCGAAGGGCAGCGGGTCCCCCGGGCGCATACCGAGAGGGGTGGCGTTGACGGCGATGTCGCAGTCGAGCGCCCCCTCCGCCGGGCCGAGCACGGTGATCCTGCCGGGCCAGTGCTCCTCCAGGCGGCCGCGCAGCGCCTCGCGCCCCTCCTGGTCCGGGTCGTGCACCAGCAGATGCGCCGCCTCGGCCTGAAGGACGGCCGCCGCGATGGCGCGCCCCGCGCCCCCGGCGCCCACGAGGCGGACGACCTTCCCCTTCGGTGCGTGGCCGTGGTGGCTCAGCCCCGCGACGAAGCCCTGCCCGTCGAAGTTCTCCGCCAGCCACCGGCCCTTCCCGTCGCGGCGCATCGCGTTCGCGCTGCCCGTCAGTGCGGCGGCGTGTCCGAGTTCGTCCGCGAACGCACACGCGCTGATCTTGTGGGGGACCGTGATGAGCAGCCCGTCGACGTTCGTGGTGCGCTGCAACCCCGTGATCACCTGTGCGAAGTGCTGTGGCTCGGCGTGCACCGGGAAGAGGACCGCGTCCAGGCCCAGGCGGGCGAAGAGCGGATTGAGCAGGGCGGGGGCCTTGACCTGGGCGACGGGGTCGCCGATGACCGCGAACAGTCGCGTGGTGCCGCTGATGGAGGGTGCCGTCGTCTCGTCCACTCGCTCCCCTTGCCGCGTTGCGAACGGCCCCTGGGTGCGGGGGCCCGGTTGCGTGCAGCGTCAACCTAACAGTGGGCTGCGGGCCCAGCCAGGGGCCACCACCGTATGGCCGGGAGTCGGACCAAGGAGCGGCCGACAGGGGGACTTTCGGTCACATCGGCGCGGCGGCCGGAGGCCAACTTGACTGTGACGTAGGGGGGTTGCCACAGTCTAATGGTCCAAACCCCGGGTCCCGCACACCTTTCTCCGCGCCGCGCCACGTGGCCGCGCGGCCGGGTGGTCTGCCGCCATGGGGGACGCGCACGGTCCTTCCCGGGCCGCCCCGCGACGTACCGCACCGACGCCCAGGACCGCGGGGCCGGGCGGCGGTGTCACCGACCGCCCCATGCCCCGGCACGCGATGTTCCGGAGCCGCTTGGACCTCGTGGAGGACGCTGTTGAGCACGGACCCGGTCCTGTCCCCTCTCGAACTGCTGGAGTCGGAGGCCGTCCACATCCTGCGGGAAGTGGCCGGTGAGTTCGAACGGCCGGTGATCCTCTTCTCCGGTGGCAAGGACTCCATCGTGATGCTGCACCTGGCGCTGAAGGCCTTCGCGCCGGCGGCCGTGCCCTTCCCGCTGCTCCATGTCGACACCGGGCACAACTTCCCCGAAGTGCTGGAGTACCGGGACCGCACCGTCGCCCGCCACGGGCTGCGCCTGCACGTGGCCCTGGTGCAGGAGTTCATCGACCGCGGGGAACTCCTGGAGCGGCCCGACGGGACGCGCAACCCCCTTCAGACCCTGCCGCTGCTGGCCGCCATCGACCGCAACGGCTTCGACGCCGTGCTCGGTGGCGCGCGCCGGGACGAGGAGAAGGCGCGGGCCAAGGAGCGGATCTTCTCCCTGCGCGAGGAGTTCGGCGGCTGGGACCCCAGACGCCAGCGCCCCGAGCTGTGGCACCTGTACAACGGCCGTCACTCGCCCGGTGAGCACGTCCGGGTCTTCCCGCTCTCCAACTGGACCGAACTGGACGTCTGGCAGTACATCCGGCACGAGGAGATCGAACTGCCCGCCATCTACTACGCACATGAGCGCGAGGTGTTCGCCAGGAGCGGCATGTGGCTGGCGTCCGGCGAGTGGGGCGGGCCCGTGCGGGGGGAGCGCCTGGAGAAGCGCCGGGTGCGCTACCGCACGGTCGGCGACATGTCCTGCACGGGCGCGATCGAGTCGGCGGCCGACACCGTCGAGAAGGTCATCGCCGAGATCGCCGCGTCCCGGGTGTCGGAGCGGGGAGCCACCCGCGCCGACGACCAGCTCTCCGGGGCCGCGATGGAAGACCGTAAGCGTGACGGCTATTTCTGACCCGACCCGCATCGTGGATACGCTCGGTGATCGGGTAGTGCCCGACCGTGCGCCGCCGCGACCCCCCGCGTGCCGGGCCGAGTTCGCCGGTGCTTCCCTGACCGCCAGGGACGAACTGAGGAGACGCCGGACGTGGAAGAAGCAACTGCGAAGGCAGCGTGTGAAGAGAAGTCGCGACGTAGCCGCGGCCCCCTGTGGGTGGCCGTCCTGGCCGCGTGCGTGGGGCAGTTCGTCGTCGTGCTCGACATCTCCGTCATCAACGTCGCCCTGCCGTCGATGCGTTCCGACCTCGGCATCGACGAGGGCGGCCTGCAGTGGGTGGTGAACGCCTACGTCATCACCTTCGCCGGACTCCTCATGCTCGGCGGCCGGGCCTCCGACCTGTTCGGCTACAAGAAGGCCTTCGTCGTCGGCCTCGGGGTGTTCACGCTGGCGAGCCTGCTGGGCGGGCGGGCCGAAGAGGCGTGGGTTCTCATCGCGGCGCGGGCGCTCCAGGGCGTCGGGGCGGCCCTGCTGTCGCCCGCCACGCTCACCATCCTCACCACCACCTTCACCGAGGGTCCGCAACGCGTGCGGGCCGTCGCCGTGTGGACGGCCGTGGGCACCGGAGGCGGAGCGCTCGGCGGCCTCGTGGGCGGGCTGCTCACCGACCACTTCTCGTGGCGCTGGGTGCTCCTGATCAATGTGCCGCTGGGCGTCGTCGGGCTCGTCATGGCGGCGGTGTGGCTGAAGGACCGCCATCGGCCGGAGAGCCGGCGTATCGACGTACCGGGCGCCCTGCTGGTCACCATCGGCGTGGGGAGCCTGACCTACGGCATCTCACGGATCGAGGTGAAGGGCTGGACGGCCGCAGAGACCCTGGTGTGGCTGCTGGCCGGGTGCGTGGGGCTCGTGGCCTTCGTCGTGGTGGAGTCGCGCGCGAGTGAACCGATCGTGCCGCTCGGACTGTTCCGCGTCCGATCCGTCTCGGTGGCCAACGCCATCACGCTCGTGAGCGGCACCGGGTTCTACGCGATGTGGTACTTCCTGTCGCTCTACATGCAGAACGTCCTCGGCTACACGGCTGTGGAGACCGGGCTCGCCCTCCTGCCGCACACCCTCTCCATCATCATCGCGTCACAGTTCGCACCCCGTCTGCTGCGCTGGATCGACAGCCGCTCCCTGCTCGTGCTGGCCGGTCTGCTCACCTCGGGCGGCTTCCTCTGGCAGAGCTTCATGGGCCCCGACGGCACCTTCCTGGGCACCCTGCTGGGACCCGGCATCCTCCTGTCCTTCGGCGCGGGACTCATGATGACCCTGCTGGCGGTGTCGGCGACCGAGGGGGTGGACCTGAGCCAGGCGGGCCTGGCGGCCGGACTCGTCAACACCACACGCACCATCGGCGGGGCCGTCGGCCTCTCGTTGCTGGCGTCGGTCTCCACCAGCCGCGCGGCCCAGGCGGGCGAGGGCGCCCAGGCGCTCGCCTCCGGGTACGGGCGTGCCTTCCTGGTGGCCGGACTGATCATCCTGGCCAGCACGTTCATGATGGCGCTCCTGCCCAGGAAGCAGCGCGCCGCGGCGGGATGACCCGGCCGCGGGGCCGGTGGACCGCCTGGCCGGTGGCGGTCTGTTCGGCGGGCGACCGGGTCCGCAGACTGTCCGCATGACGACTGCGCGCCGAATCGACGTACAGCTGGGTGAGCGTTCCTATTCCGTGCACATCGGCCCCGGGGCGCGCTCGCTGCTCCCCGGGGTCGTGGCACGCACCCGCGCGGCGCGGGCGGTCGTGGTGTCCGCACGGCCCCCCGGGACCGTACCGGACCCGGGGGTGGCGCACCAGGTGATCCCGGCCCGGGACGGGGAGCACCACAAGACGCTCGCCACGGTCCACGAACTGTGCCGCGCCTTCGCCGAGTTCGGCCTCACCCGGACCGATCTCGTCATCTCCTGCGGCGGTGGCACCACCACGGACGTCGTGGGGCTGGCCGCCTCCCTCTACCACCGGGGGGTCGCCGTCGTGCACCTGCCGACCACCCTCCTCGCCCAGGTCGACGCGGCGGTCGGCGGCAAGACGGCGGTGAACCTGCCCGAGGGCAAGAACCTGGTAGGTGCCTACTGGCAACCCCGGGCGGTCCTGTGCGACACCGATCTGCTGCGCACCCTCCCCCGGGAGGAGTGGGCCAATGGGTACGGTGAGATCGCCCGCTGCCATTTCATCGGCGCCGGCGACCTCCGGGGCCTGCCGGTGCACGAGCAGATCGCCGCGAGCGTCGCACTCAAGGCCTCCGTCGTGGCCGCCGACGAACGGGATGCCGGGCCGCGCCACATCCTCAACTACGGGCACACCCTGGGCCATGCGCTGGAACGCGCCACCGACTTCACGCTGCGCCACGGCGAGGGCGTCGCGATCGGCACGGTGTTCGCCGGCCGGCTGGCGGGCGCCCTGGGACGGATCGGCCCGGCCCGGGTGGCCGAGCACCTGGAGACCGTACGCGCCTACGGCCTGCGCGAGAGGCTTCCCGCCGACGTGCGGACGGCCGAACTGGTCTCCCTCATGCGCCAGGACAAGAAGGCGACGGCGGGCCTGACGTTCGTACTCGACGGCCCCTCCGGCGTGGAACGGGTCGAGGACGTCCCCGAGAGCGTGGTCGTGTCCACCCTCGCGGAGATGGAGCGCGAGC
Organism: Streptomyces sp. NPDC043746; assembly: GCF_056436485.1. Taxonomy (NCBI): domain Bacteria; kingdom Bacillati; phylum Actinomycetota; class Actinomycetes; order Kitasatosporales; family Streptomycetaceae; genus Streptomyces; species Streptomyces sp. NPDC043746. Next base: position 6,585 of record NZ_JBWKCM010000006.1, read on the forward strand.
GGAGGTGAGGGCCGTGCGCGGAGCAGGGGACGAGAAGGGCGGGGCCGGGGGAGCGAGCGGAGCAGGGACGCCCACGGACGAGCGGTGCGTTCAGATCCGGCCGTACGCGCGGAGCGTGCGCACGGCGTTCAGCGTCACGATGGGGCGCCACTCGGCGAGCGTGCCGGGCGCCCACGCCCTCCAGAGCACGGGCCAGCCCCCGTCGTCCTGCTGCGAGGCGCGCAGGTGCTCCAGCGCCTGGTCGACCTCTCGGTCGGAGAACCAGCGGCGGGCCAGGGAGCCGGGGGTGCGCGCGACGTCGTACACGTAGTGGTACTCGCCCGGCGTGTACGAGGGGTGCACGGGGAACTCCGCGGCGCGCTCCGGGGCGGTCACCACGAGCCGTTCGTCACGCACGAGCGCCCCCAGTCGCCCGGCCGCCGCGGTGGCGCGCCCGCGGTCCCGGCCGGCGACCCCGTCGAGGAAGGTGACCGCCGCCTCCACCTCGTACGGATGGGAGGCCTCCAGCGAGTCGATCGCCTCCCAGCAGAACGCGGTGGCCGCCTCCAGCCACGGGTGCGTGATGCGGTTGCGGTGCAGGATCCCCGCGATCACGCCGGTGGACAGAAGGGCCCCCGGCGGGTCGTCTTGCAGCGGCAGTACGGAGGCCGACGGGTACCCGGCCCCTTCGGGGTGGATCGCGGGGACACCGCCGTCCGGCGAGGTGAGCGAGGGGAGGTGGTCGAGGAGCGGGGCGGTGTGCGCCGGGTCGCAGCGCCCGATCTCGTCCAGGACGCCCAGGGCCGCCGCGGCATGCAGCGGCTGTGCGGCGGGACCGCGCACGTCCGCCTCCAGCGCGTAGCCGTAGCCGCCGTCGGGTCGGGCGTAGGCCGCCAGGGACCGTTCCACGGCGTCCGCCCCGCCACCGAGGAAGTGGTAGGAGAATCGGTGCTGTTCCAGGACTCGGGCGGACAGCCAGATGAACCGCTCCGCACGGTCGATGACGCTGGGCGATGCAGACATGGATACCTCGTGTGGTGGATCTGTGCGGTCGGCGCCGTGGCCGGCCACGGCCGCCGGGCGACGCACCTGACGGAGCGGCACGCGACGCGCGCCGCGTACGGGCGGACAGGCCGTACCGGGCAGGCGCCCTGGCGCGACCGGGGGGCGGTGGGCACAGTGATACGACCATGGCCCACCGGTTGGCCGACAGGGAGGCGTACGTCGTATGCGGCGAAGGATATTGGGCGGAAGCGGCATCTCGGTGAGCGAATTCGCCCTGGGCACCATGATGTTCGGCTCCTGGGGCAACACCGACGAGGCCGAGGCCGCCCGGGTCGTCGGGCTCGCCCTGGACGCGGGCATCAATGTGGTCGACACGGCCGACATCTACGGAGAGGGGGGTTCCGAACGTATGGTCGGCAGGGCGGTCAAGGGGCGCAGGGATGACATCGTGCTCTGCTCCAAGTTCCACAGCCCCATGGGCGAGGACCCCAACCACCAGGGGAACTCGCGTCGTTGGATCATGCGCGCCGTCGAGGGGTCGCTGCGCCGACTCGGCACCGACCGCATCGACCTCTACCAGGTGCACCGGGTGGACCCGGACACCGACATCGACGAGACGCTCTCCGCCCTGTCCGACCTCGTCCGGTCGGGAAAGGTCCTCGCCATCGGCACGTCGAACTTCCCGGCCGACCAACTCGTCGAGGCGCACTGGACCGCCGAGCGCCGCGGCCACGTCCGCTTCCGCAGCGAGCAGCCGCAGTACTCGCTCCTCGCCCGCGGGGCGGAGAGGGACGTCCTGCCCGCCGCTCGACGGCACGGGATGGGCGTGCTGGCCTGGGGGCCGCTGGGCGCGGGCTGGCTGACCGGCAAGGACATCCGGCCAGGGGTGGGCCGCGCGGTGCTGGAAGCACGCAGGTTCGACCTGTCGGTGCCGGAGAACGCGGCGAAGGCACGGGCGGTGGCGGCGTTCAGGAGGGTCGCGGCGGAGGCCGGTGTCTCGCTCACCCATCTGGCTCTGGCTTTCGTCCGTGCCCACCCCGCCGTCACCGCCGTCATCCTCGGCCCCCGCACCCCCGAACAGCTGACGGACCTGCTGGCCGGTGCGGATGTGGTGCTGGACGACGACGTCCTGGACCGGCTGGACGCCGTCGTGCCGCCCGGCACCGACCTGAATCGGGCGGACCATCACTACGTACCGCGCGTGCTGTTGGACCCCGGCCTGCGCCGGCGCCCGATGCGCGGCCCGGAGCCACGGTGACCGGCGTCCCTCTGACGGACCGGGCCAGGGCCCTGCTGGACGCGCCGGTCTTCGCGGTCGTGGCCACCGTGGGGCCGGACGGAACGCCGCACCAGTCCGTGGTCTGGGTCACCCGTGACGGCTCGCATCCGCTGTTCGGCATCGAGCGCGGCAGCCGGAAGGAGCGCGAGTTGAGGCGCTCGGGACGGGCCGGTGTCCTCCTGCTCCCGCCGGGGACCCCGTACAGCTATGTGTCGCTGTGGGGTGCGGCGGAACTCGAACCGCACGAGCGGCACGCCGGGTTGATGGATGAGATCTCCCGCAAGTACACGGGGCTGTCGCACGCGGAGTTCCTCGGCGGGAGCGCCCCCGCCGACGAGGACCTGGTGTTCGTCCGTCTCGTGCCCGAACGGGTCCTCGACATCGGGTAGACGACGCCGCCCGCGCATGTGGCGCCGCGGTGTGCGGTGTTCACGGGGAGGGGGCACCGCACACCGCCGTTCAGGCGCGCGGCTGCGTCACCATGGGCAGCGGCCCCATACCCACCAGGGCACGCGGAGTCGGGTGCACCTCGGTCGTGGAAACGGGCCGCAGCCGCCAGCGGGAGGCGATCGTGGCCAGCGCGACGCTCGTCTCCGCCATCGCGTAGTCGTCCCCGATGCACTTGCGGCTGCCGGCGCCGAACGGGATCATCGCGCCGCGTGGCACCTCTCCCGAGCGCTCCGGCGCCCACCGGTCCGGGTCGAAGCGCTCCGGGTGCGGGAAGAGGGAGCGGTGGCGGTGCAGGGCGTAGGAACTGTAGAAGACCACCGTTCCCGCCCGCAGCGGGTGCCCCCCGAGTTCGGTGTCCCGGGAGACGACCCGCGTCACGAACCAGCCCGGTGGATACATCCGCAACACCTCGGTGATCACCCGCCCGGTGTACGGCAGCTCGTCTGGGCCCTGTCCCCGCGGCCGCTCCCGTGCCGCCCAGGCATCCGCCTCGTCCTGGAGCCTCCGCTCGTGCTCCGGCTCCCGGCCCAGCAGTTGCAGGGCCCACGCCAGGGCGGTCGCGGTGGTCTCCGTGGCGGCGGTGAGGAAGTTCATCACCTGGTCGTGGATCTCCTGGTCCAAGAGCCGGTCTCCGTCGTCGTAGCGGGCCGCGAGCAGCCCGGACAGCAGGTCCCCGTGGTCGACCCCGGCGGCCCGGTAGTCGCGGATGACCGTGTCGATGAGGACGCGCAGTTCCTTCAGGGCACCCTCGAAGCCGCGGCGCTCGGGACCGGGGAGCCGGTACAGCAGATCGAACGGCGCGACCATCCGCCGGTAGATCCCCGCCAGGACGACGGGCAGGCAGCGCACGATCCGCTCGACGTGGTCCCTGCCGATGTCGGTGGACAGCAGGACGCGCGCGCCTATGCGGGCGGTGACCGCATGCATCCGCGCGTTGGCGTCGATCGTCCCGCCCGGCCGCCAGCGGGCTGTCTCCGCCTCCACCTCCTCGCGCATCACCTCCGGGTAGGAGGCGATGCGCTCACGCCGGAACGCGGGCTGTACCAGGCGCCGTTGGCGCCGGTGGTCGGCGTAGGGGCAGTTGCCCAGGCTGTTGCCCATGAGCAGCTGGGTCTTCTCGTAGAAGGGGCCGCCCCGGTCGAAGATCCGGGGTTCCTTGAGGACCCGGTCGATGAGTTCGGGGTGGCAGACCATGTACATCGGCCGCCCCCTCATCTCCAGCCGGACCACGTCGGCCTCGTACTGGAGGGAGGTCAGGAACTCCAGCGGGCGCCGCCGCATCGGGACCAGATGCCCCAGCAGCGGCAGTCGGCCGGGTGCGGACGCCGCGGACCACCGGCCCGCGGGGGCGGGCCTGGTCTCGGGACCGGGCATGGCTCAGCTCCTTCTGTCGGTGGCCGCGGCCCGGGTGTGTCGCGCCGGTCGTGCCGGGACCGCGTGCCCCGGCGGCGCACCGTGCGGCGTTGTCGTCGCTCTCTCCTCCGCCTCGTGCCGCGCGGCACCGGTCCCTTCTCCTCGACCCGGCCTGATCGACAAGACGCCTCCCTAGGGCCTGCGGGCGGTCACGACGGCGTAACCCAACTCGGTGATGTCCCCGAAGCGGCTGAGGTCGTTCACCATGTACCGGAACTCCTCCTCGGTCACGAGCTTGCGCAGCGCCTCTCCGGACCGGGCCAGCGCGGCGCCGACGATCCGGTACGAGGGCCGCACGAACTCACCGATGTCGAGGAACTCGACGACCTCGAGACCGGCCGCGCGCACGCACTCCTCGTACGCGCTCCGGGTGAGCATGGGGCCCTGCTGGTAGTTCTTCATGGCGTCCTCGACGAGCGAGCGGTGCTCCTCGCTCTCCAGCGGCCGCACCAGCAGGAAGTCGGTCACGGTCACGAGCCCGCCCGGCCGCAGCACCCGGGCCAGCCCGGAGAAGACGTCGGTACGGTCCTGGGCGTGGCACACCGTCTCGATGGCGTACGCCGCGTCGAAGGACGCGTCCGGGAAGGACATGTCGAGCATGTCGTGGACCTGGAACTCCACGGAGCCGGTGAGGCGGGACTCCTCGGCCAGCCGGGTCGCCTGCCGGGCCTGGTAGGGGCTGAGCGTGATGCCGGTGATCTTCACCCCGTGGCGGCGCGCGATGTGCGCCGTCGCCTTGCCGTTGCCCGAACCCACGTCCAGGACCCGGTCCCCGGGGACCAGCCGCAGCCGGTCGGAGACGAAGTCGGTCAGCCGGACGCCCGCCTCCTCCACGGCACCGGGGTCGTCCGCCCCCCTCCAGTAACCGCCGTGCAGAAAGCCGCCCATGGCCTCGGCCATCGCGTCGTTGACCCGGTCGTAGAGGTCGCCGACACCGCTCCCGGGCCCCGGCACCTCAGGCACCGGGTCGCTGCGCGACGACGAGCAGATGGCCGAACTCCGTCACGTCGACGAGGTCGCCCGGGTTGAACTGTTCGACCAGCTCGCTGCCGTAGTCGGCGGACAGCGCGGGGGCCGAGCCGGTCAGGCGGGCGGACAGCTCGACGAAGGTGCGGCGCAGGGTGGGCTCGCTGATGTCCGTCAGCTCCTCGAACCACAGACCGGCCCCGCGCAGCAGCGGCGGGTAGTCCTCCGCCTGGACCATGGTCATCATGAACTCGCGCAGATAGCGTTCGACGGCCGGGCGCCCCGAGTCGGGGATCGGGGCGCGCTCGAAGAAGTCGGTGAGCACCAGTTTGCCGCCGGGGCGCAGCACTCGGGCGACATGGCCGAGCACCCGCGCCCGGTCCGGCATGTGGATCAGCGACTCCAGCGCGATGACGCCGTCGAAGGAGCCGTCGGCGTACGGCAGGTCCATCGCGTCGGCGCGCTCGAAGCGCACCCGGTCCGCCAGGTCCAGCGAGGCGGCGTGCTTGTTGGCCAGCTCCACCTGCCGTTGGCTCACCGAGACACCGGTGACGTCGGCGCCGGTGCGCCGGGCGATCCGGGTGCCGGGGGCACCGGTGCCGCAGCCGAGGTCGAGGACGCGGGAGCCCGGCCCGATCCGCAGCCGGTCGGTCATCAGGTCGGTCAGCCGGTCCGTCGCCTCATGCAGCGGCGCGGTGCTGTCCGGGCTGTCCCAGTAGCCGAAGTGCAGGTTCTCCCCCAGGGTGGCACTGCCCAGGTCGGTGTAACGGTCGTAGAGTCGGCCGACCTCGGCGGGTACGGGGAGAGCGGGAGGAGCGGGCTGCTGTGCCATCGGGCGCCTTTCTCGTGCGCGGTACGCCGACGCCCGGAGCCGGGCGGGGCGGCAGGGAAGTGGTCAGACGAGTCCCAGGTCCTGGTGGACGGCGTCGGTGATGCGGAACATGCGCTCCCGGTGCCGCTCGTGCTCCACCTTGCCGTTGAGGTGGATGGCCACGGCGAGGCGCGTGTCCGGGTCGGCGAAGGCGGTGGCGGTCCACAGCCCGTCGTGGCCGTAGGCGCGCGGCGAGGCGTGCCGGGAGAAACTGATGAACTCCTCTCCCATCGAGGCGCACTCCAGGCGCAGGCCGAAGCCCCAGTCGGCGTTGCCGTACCGGTCGCGCACCCCGGTGCGGTGCCGGGCGGTCAGCGCGGCCACGCCCGTCGGGGAGAGGACGCGCCCGCCGGGCGCGGCCCCCGCGGCGAGCAGCATCTCCAGGAACCGGCCCAGGTCGCTGAGCGGCCCCCGGGTGTTCACACCGGGGATGCAGCGTGTGGTGGCCCCCGGGGTCGACCAGAACCAGGTGGGCTGCGGATCGCCGCCCAGGTTGCTCACATGGATCAGCGGGAGCCGATCTCCGTACGCGTCGTACTCCTCAGGCGTCAGGTGCACCCGGGTGCGCTCCATCCCGCAGGGACGCAGGATCTCCTCCGCGACATAGGTGCCGTAGTCGCGTCCGTCGAGCACCGGCAGCAGACGCGCCAGCACGAACCAGGCCCACCACTGGCTGTAGTTGATACCGGCCGGGGCCCCCGGCGTCCGCTTCGGCACAGCCGTCTCGAACGCCCGCCGCAGCCGTACCCCGTCCGCCGCGCCCACCACACCGTGCAGCGGGTCCCGGCCGGTCGGGACAGGCGCGGTGTGGGTGAGCAGTTCCATGGAGGTGATCGCGTCCTTGCCGCCGGGCGCGAACTCGGGCAGGTAGTGGGCCACCGGCAGGTAGGGGTCGAAGTCCCCCCGCTCCCAGAGCCGGCCCAGCGCTACGGACAGCAGGGGTTTGGCGCAGCAGTACCACAGCGGCAGGGAGTCGGCCGTCATGGCGACGCCGGGGCGGGCCGCGCCCAGTCCGGCGTCGGCCACGGTCCTGCCGTCCAGCGACACGTAGAACTGCGCCCCGGGCGTCGAGCCGCCCACCTCGCGGCGCAGTTCGCGCACCGTCCTCGGCAGGCTCTGCGCCGCCAGCTCCACCGCCCGGGCGGCCGAGCGGGGATCCACCGCGCCGTCGCCGTGCCCCCGCACCGCGTCCCGCGCCCCGGATGCGCGTACGGCCCCGGGCGGCACGGCGGTGACCGCGCGCAGGGCCGCGACCTGCCCCGCGAGGTCGCGTTCCAGGGCGGCGTCGACGAAGAACAGCAGACTGAAGTTGCCGACGATCCGCAGGTCACCGCGTTCCAGCGTCTCCACCCTGGCCCTGGCGGGGCCCAGCAACAGGTCGTACGCGGCGGTGTACGGCGCGGCTATCAGCAGGCCGGGTGGCTCCCCCTCCGCCCGGCTCACCCCCACCCGTCCGCCCGCCAGGTCCACGAGGACGTCCGTGACGGGCTCCGTGCCCGGTGGCGGGTCGGTGACCGTCAGCCGGTAGGCGACCGTACTGCGCGGCGCCGGGTCGGGAGCGGGCAGCCGTCCGGCGGCGGCCAGCCAGTCGGCGGAGAGGAAGGCGCGGGTCGCGGTCGAGGTGCCGTACCCCATCGCTCACACCTCCGCGGGTTGGGCGGCGGGTACTCGGGGCGCTATCTCCTCGGCGAAGCGGCGCAGGCTCTCGGTCGAGGGGTAGTCGCGGAACCAGAGGACGAACTCCTCGATCCCGCTCGCGGTGTACTGCCCCGCACGTTCGGTGAGCCGCTCCGCGGTCCCGTACAGACTGCGCCGGGCCAGCAGGTCGGGGTGATGGCTCCAGAACACCACCACATGCGGGCTCGACAGCCAGCGCTCCAGCCCGAGCAGGTCGTCGAAGACACGGCACTCCGCGACCACGGCGTGCCGCACGCCTGCGGGGTCCAGCCGCAAGGACTCACGGCGGCGCCCGAACTCCCTCACCGCGTGGGCGACTTCCTCCGGCTCGCCCTGCCACTGCACGGACGAGCAGGCGCGGACCACGGCTTGAGGCAGCCGGGCGACCGCGTCCGGGTGCGCCGCGTCCGCGCGGACCGCCAGGGGCAGCGGGGACTGCGAGGGAACGGGCACCGCATGCGCACGGGCGAGCTTCACCACGTCACCGTCGACGACGGCGGGGACGCCGGACCACAGCGTCCGCAACGCCTCCACCGTCTCGGTGAGAGCGGACGCGGTGTCGGCGCCCAGCAGAGTGCTCCCCGCCGCGACGTGTTCGGGGAGATGGTCGGCGGTGGGCAGGCCCAGCCGGAACCGTCCGCCGGACACGATGTCGACCGACGCCGCCTGCTTGGCGAGGACGACGGCACTGCGGTGCGGCGGCAGGGCGCTCAGCAGCCCGAGGCCGATGTCGGCGACGCTCGCCGCGAGGGCGCCGGCGGCGGTCCACCCCTCGACGACGGGCTGCGGCTCACGGCGCGGCCCGGTGTCCGTCCGGTCCTCCAGCCACAGCGCGTCATACCCCGACGCCCGCGCCAGCTCGGCCGTCTCGACCAGGGTGCGCCACGCCCGCGCCCCGCCGAGCCCGGTCAGCTCCAGCCGGGCGCCCTGGGGTGCGATGACGCTGCGACGCGGCCCGGCCGCCCGGCCGTTCACCGGGAGGCCCCGGGGAGTACGGCGGGCAGCAGCTCCGCCGGCTCCTTCAGCACATGGTCGGGCCGCTCGTCGTGCAGCGGTCCCGCGCTGGTCTCGCCCCACAGGGCCGCCGCGGTGGCCGTGCCCGCGGCCCGGCCCGCCTGGAGATCGATGACCGCGTCGCCCACCATGACCGCGTGCCGGGGCTCCGCGTCCAGTCGGCTCAGGCCCTTCAGGACGATGTCGGGGGCGGGTTTGGGGCGGGGCACCTCGTCGCTGCCGACGACGGTGTCGAGCAGCGGCAGCAGGCCCACCACGTCGAGCACATGGCGTGCCCGCTCACCGGACTTCCCGGTGGCGATGGCCGTGCCGACCCCCGACGCGCGCAGCCGTTCCAGCAACCACGGGACGCCCTCGTAGACCTTCACCTCCGTGACGAGGCTCCGGCTCGCCTCGACGAAGGGCTTCTCCATCGACAGGGGGAGCCCCATCAGCCGCATGATGTCGGGGAAGTAGCGACCCTGGTGGGTGCGGTACTCGTCGAAGGGCGGCTCCCCCTCGCCCACGACCTCGCGATAGGCGAGGGCGAACGCCTCGCGCATCACCTGGAAGCTGTCGATGAGCACGCCGTCCAGATCGAAGACCACGGTGCGGTACCCATGATGCGCCGTCATGTACTCACGATTCCTTACAGGAGGCCCCTGCGTGTTCCCGCGTCGGGCGAGAGGGGGTACGGGCGGGGAGGAGTGCGCGGAGAGCGGGGGGAACAGCGTGCGGGCAGGGGCCGCAGCGCCCTGCCCGGACCCTCAGCAGGCCGCCACGGCCGAGGCGAACACCTCCGCGAGCCGGTCCAGGACCGGGACATCGGCCAGCAGGACCCGGTGGTGCAGCCAGACGCAGTCGCTGCCGATCTCCTCGGCCACCGGGCAGCGTTTGGCGAGGTCGTCGGCGTCGCCGGTGTGCGGGCCCTGCCAGAAGCCACTGGTGCGGTAGACCGGAGGGAAGGCGACGCACGCCGGGACGCCGTGCGCTGTCAGCCGGTCCACCAGCGCCAACCGGCGCTCCGGCGTCGTGCCGGGCAGCCGGACCATGGCCATGTAGTGCGACTTGACCTCACCGCGCTCGTCCCTGCCCTGCGGGACCACGCCGGGGATGCGCGCCAGGGCCGCCATGAGATGGCGCGAGCGCTCCTCGCGCACGGCGATCTGCTCCTCCAGCCGGGAGAGCTGCGCACGCAGCACCGCGGCAGAGAACTCGTTCATGCGGTAGTTGGAGCCCTGGGTGCGGTGCTCGTAGAGCCGGTCCTTCGCCGGCCGGCCGCAGCCGTGGCGCAGATACGCCTCCTGGTAGCCCTCCTCGTCCGGCAGCAGCAGGGCCCCGCCCTCGCCCGCCGTCATCAGCTTGCCGTTCTGGAAGCTGAAGGCGGCGATCGAGCCCAACTCGCCGACCCGCCGGCCTCGCCAGCGGGCCCCGTGCGCGTGTGCCGCGTCCTGAAGGACGCTCACACCGGTGGCCGAACTCAGCTCGGCCAGCGCGTCCATGTCGGCGAACTGCCCGGCCATGTGCACCGGCATGACGACCTTCGTCCGCGGGGTGAGAGCGCGGGCCGCCGCGTCGACGTCGAGGCAGTAGGTGTCCGGCCGCACGTCGACGGGGACGGGCACGGCGCCGGTGCGCTGCACGGCGAGCGAGCAGGAGATGAAAGTGAAGGCGGGGACGATGACCTCGTCGCCCGGCCCGGCGCCCAGCACCGACAGGGCCAGCTCCAGGGCGTGCGTGCCGTTGGTGGTCGCGAGCGCCCGCGGCGCCCCGTGTGCCGCGGCGAACTCCTCCTCCAGGAGGTCGACTTCACTGCCTCCGTTGCGCCACCACCCCTCCTGGTCCAGTGCCCGCAGCAGACCCGTGCGCTCCTCTGGGCCGTGCTGCGGCCACGCGGGGAACGTCAGAACCTCGTCGACCCGGGTGGATGACATAGACGTGCCTCTCGGTCGTGGGCGGGCGGGGCCGGGCGCTGAAGGACGACATGCGTTCGGTCCGGTCGGGAGAACGGGGGGCGCGCAGGCGGGGGCCCCGGGATCGGCCGACCGTGGTGCTGGATGTGGAGACCCGGTGGTCCGGGCCGTGGCGCGCGGTCCTGTGCGAGAACGGCGGCAGGAAGTGCCGCTCGCCGCTATGGGGAACCAGATTTACCAAGCCCCGAGAAGTGCGTCAACACCACATTGTGAAGCGGAAATGGCCAGAAGGGCACCCCCCGGGTGACCTCATGTGGCTCTACTCTGAATCGGCGTCGGCAATGCATTGATGTTCGTGCGCCGTTCGTACGGCACCGGATTTTCGCTCATGCGGCACCCGATCACTCCCTATTTCCGGTACTCTTCCGCGCCCTCCGGGTCCTGCCGCCGCCTCGCGTCGCCCGCATCCTGTATGGCCAGGGATTCCGTCACCCTTTCGGCTCGTTCGGCCTCGTGAAAGGACGTTGCACTGTGGATGAGACCAAGGCCCGGCTGCGCAAGGTGCTGGTGGACTCCCTGGAACTGTCGATCGAGCCGTCCGACGTTCCCGACCAGGGGCTTGTGGAGGCGTTGGGGCTGGATTCCATCAACACCATCGAGTTTCTCATCTGGGTGGAGAGCGAGTTCGGCGTGGAGATCGCGGACGAGGATTTGTCGATCAAGCTGATCGACGATCTCGGTCTCCTCGCCGACTATGTCGACCAGCGAATTGTCCCCGCCGGCATCCCGAACGCCTGACGAGAGGAGACCGGCCATGGCAGAGCGTGCCCTGATCATCGGGCTCGACGGTATGCCCCGCTCTCTGCTCGCCCAGCTCGCCGCCGAGGGGACGCTGCCCCATGTCGCGGGTCTGCTGGCCGAGGGGGTCTGCGGAGAACTACGGGCCCCTGTACCGGAAATCAGCTCCACGTCCTGGGCCACCTTCCTCACCGGCACCAATCCCGCCCGCCACGGGATCTTCGGCTTCACCGACCTGGTCCCCGGTGAGGGGTACCGGGTGCACTTCCCCAACCTCCTCCACCTGCGTGAACCCGCCCTCTGGGCGCTGGCCGCGGCTGCGGGACGGCGAACGGTGTGCGTCAACGTACCGGGCACCTATCCGGCCGTCCCCATGGACAGTGTCCTGGTCGCCGGATTCGTCGCCCCCAGCTTCGAAAACGCGGTCACCCCCGCCCGGGTCCTGCCCCGACTGCGCAGCTTCGGCTACGAACTGGACGTCGAGGTGGGTGACGTCGTCGCCGACCCGCAGGGCTTCCTCACCCGCGCGATCCGGGCCCTGCGCGCCCGCACCGATGCCATCGAGCACCTGCTCACCCACGAGTCCTGGGAGCTGGGCGTGGCGGTCTTCACCGAGACCGACCGCGTGCACCACTTCCTGTGGCGGGCCGTGGCCGACCCCGAGGACCCCCTGCACCAGGCGGTACGGGGCTTCTACCGGCTGGTCGACGAGTGCGTGGGCCGACTGGTCGCCCTGCTGCGCCCGGACGACGAACTGTTCATGGTCAGTGACCACGGGTTCGGCCCCGCCGACCGGCAGTGCTACGTCAACACCTGGCTGCGGGAGTCCGGCTACCTGGCCGATCTCGACTCCACGAAGGAGCTCATCGGCCTCGACTCCCGCAGCGCCGCCTTCGCACTGGACCCGGCCCGCATCTACCTCAACCGCAAGAGCCGCTTCCCCGGAGGCCGGCTCTCCGACGGGGAGGCGGAGGAGATGGCGGAGGAGATCGCCGACGAGCTGCTGCGGCTGCGCTCGGACGGGGCGCGGGCGGGCGCCGACGCGGACGGTCCGCTGCTGGTCTCGCAGGTGCTGCGGGCCGAGGAGCTGTACGAGGGCCCCCTGCTCTCCCAGGCCGCCGACCTGCTGGTCCTGCCGGCCGATGGCGTCCAACTGCGTGGCGCCTGGGGAGGGAGCGGGGTCGTGCGGGCCGACGCCATGCTCACCGGCACCCACACGCGCGACAACGCCCTCTTCTACCGCCGCGCGGCACCGGCTCCGGACGGCGACACCCCCATGGACATGGTGGACGTGGCCCCGACCGTGCTGGCCTCGATCGGGGTGCAGCCACTGGGGCTGGACGGGGAGCTCGTCCTCGGCGTCGTGGACGGGGGTCGGGAATGAGCCATGTGCTGTTGCTCAACGGACCGAATCTCGGCACGCTCGGCACCCGGCAGCCGGAGATCTACGGCACCACCGGCCTGGCGGCGATCGAGGAGACGGTGGCCCAGGAGATCGCCGTCCGGGGCTGGAAGGTGGTGTCCGAGCAGCGCAACGGAGAGGGCGAGCTCATCGACGTGCTCCAGGAGCACGGCGACGCGCTCGGCGCGATCGTCAACCCCGGTGCCCTGATGATCGCCGGCTGGGGACTGCGGGACGCCCTGGCCGACTACGCGCCGCCCTGGATCGAGGTCCACCTCACCAACGTCTGGGCCCGGGAGGAGTTCCGTCACACGTCCGTCACCGCACCGCTCGCCGCCGGCGTGGTCATGGGAATGGGCGCGCTCGGCTACCGCATGGCCGCCGGCGCGCTCACGCGGCTCGTGCCCGCCTCCTGACCACCGCCCCGTACGAGAGAGGGAGCAGCAGATGCCACAGCCCGGCAGGGTAGCCGTGATCGGACTGGACTCGGCGACCCCCCAACTCCTCTTCGACCGGTTCGCCGAGGACATGCCGGTCCTCACCGCCCTGCGGGAGCGTTCGCTGTGGGGGCCGATGCGCAGCGTCGACCCGCCCATCACCATGCCCGCCTGGTCCTGCATGATGTCCGGCCGGACCCCGGGCGAGCTGGGGGTGTACGGCTTCCGTGACCGCGCGGCCCACGACTACGGCCCCCTGGCCTTCGCCACCTCGCACAGCATCAAGGCACCCCGGATCTGGGACGAGATGTCGGCCGCCGGGAGGGAGAGCGTGGTGCTCGGTGTGCCCGGCACCTATCCGGCCACGCCGATCCGCGGTGCCATGGTCTCCTGTTTCCTGGCCCCGTCCACCCGCGCCCAGTACACCTCACCACCAGGTCTGCGCGACGACCTGGAGAAGCTGACCGGCGGGTACCTGCTCGACGTGGAGAACTTCCGCTCGCCCGAGCTGGACCGGGTCTCCCAGCAGATCTTCGACCTGAGCGAGCAGCGTTTCCAGGTGGCCCGGCACCTGGCCACCACGCAGGACTGGGACTTCTTCTCCTTCGTCGACATGGGTCCCGACCGGCTCCACCACGGCTTCTGGAAGTACTGCGACCCCTCCCACCCGCGCCACGAGCCCGGCAACCCGTACGAGAACCTCTTCCGCGACTACTACCGGTCCCTGGACCGCCACATCGGGGAGTTCCTGGAGTGTCTCCCCGAGGGCACATCCGTCATGGTGGTGTCCGACCACGGGGCCCAGCCCATGGTCGGCGGACTGTTCATCAACGAGTGGCTGCGCGAGCAGGGCCTGCTCGTCCTCGCCAGGGAACCCGCGGGCCCCACCCCGATGGCCAAGGCCGACGTCGACTGGAAGCGGACCACGGCCTGGGCGGAGGGCGGCTACTACGGCCGCGTCTTCCTCAACGTGGAGGGCCGCGAGCCCCAGGGCACCGTGCCGGCCCACGCGTACGAGAGCACGCTCGACACGATCGCCAAGGCCTTGGAGGACATGGACGACGACGTCGGGCAGCCGATGGGCACCCGGGCCATGCGCCCCGACCAGCTCTATCCGGAAGTCAACGGGATCGCCCCCGACCTGCTGGTCTACGTGGGCAACCTGCGCTGGCGCGCGCTGGCCACCCTCGGTATGGGGCAGGGCCTCTACACCACCGAGAACGACACCGGCCCCGACCACGCCAACCACGGGGACACCGGGATCTTCATGCTCAGCCACCCCGGCCTCGCCCCCGGCCCGGCCGGCGCCCTGTCGCTGTACGACGTCGCTCCCGCCCTCCGCGAACTGCTGGGCCTGCCGGGCGGCGGCCGACTGCCCGGCTGAGCCAGGGGAGACCGGGCGGGCCTCCGTGCGCTCGGCCGACGGCCCCGGCCGCCGACCGGGAAGCGCCCCGGCTCCGTGCGTGTCCGGCTGGGCCGGTGGCCGCAGCCTGGCGCCCTACGGCAGGCGGCAGTGGGACGCAAGGCCTACGGCGCCGTCGCGCGGGCCAGCAGGAGCGCGCCCCGCAGGGATGAGCGTGGACCGGCGGCGGCCTTGCGCACCGCGGGGGGAGGGGCCCCCGGCCGGGCCAGCCGCCGGGTCTGTTCGCGTACCGCGGCGACCAGCCCCGGCACCCCGAGGCCGAAGCCGCCGCCGATCCGGACGTCGGCACACCGCACCAGCTCGCCCAGGTTGACCACCGCCACCGACAGGGCCGCGACGGTGGGCCGCAGGGCATCCCCGGCCCAGGCGCACTCCCGCGCGAGGCCCGCGCGGAAGGCGTCCGGGGTGACCGGCGCCCCGAGCAGGGCCGCGGCCCGCGCCAGGGTCGCCGGGCCCGAAGCGACGGCCTGGAGGCAGCCGACGCGACCGCACACGCAGACGGGGCCGCCGGGGTCCACCACCATGTGGCCGAACTCGGCGGCCCCGCCACGGGGTCCGCCGAGCAGTGCGCCGCCGAGCACCAGGCCGCCGCCGATGCCGGTGCCCACGCCCAGATACGCGAGATCCCGCACCCCGGTCGCGGCCGCCTCGGCGAGGGCGGCCAGGCTGCCGTCGTCCTCGTAGGCGACCGGGACGCCCGGCAGCACCCGCTCCAGGAGGGCGTCGACCCGCAGCCCCGTCCAGGAGGGACGGGAGGGCCAGGTGACCATCAGCCCGTCCCGGACGGTGGCCGGCAGAGCGATGCCCGCGGCCCGTACGGTGCGCGGGCCGTCCGCGCCCGTGAGCCGGCGGACGGCCCCGGCGAGGGCGGCCAGGTCCGCCTCGGTGTCCGCCGCCGCGGGCCAGTCGAACCGGGCGTACGCCGGAGGGCTGCCGGGCCGCTCCAGGAGCAGCGCCGTCTTCGTACCGCCTATGTCGATGCCGAGGTACGACAACGGCTTCGCCCTCCGGTCGTGTTCCGCCCGCTACCTCTCAGGCGGGCAGGGGGGCGTAGAGGTCCACCGCGATGCCGTCGGGGTCGAGGACGATCGCGTAGCGCTGGCCCCAGACCGCGTCCCACGGCTTGATGTGGCCGACGTAGCCGGCGTCGACCAACTCCGTGTACGCGGTGTCGACGGCCTGCGGGTCGGGGTACTCGAAGGCCACGGCGGAGCGGTGACCGCCGGTCGGTGCGGTCCAGTCGGGGTCGTAGCTGCGGACGGTCTCGACGCTGTCCCAGGCGAGCTTGATGCCGCCCGGCAGCACCGTCTCGACGTGAGGGGCCGCGTCGGCGTCGGCCGGGATGTCGAGCCCGAGCCGGCGGTAGAACGCCAGGGAAGCGGCCATGTCCTTCGCCACGATCGCGAACAGGGTCAGCCTGGGAACTGCCATGAGTGGTGCTCTCTCTCTTGGAAGGGGGTGGTGCGGGGCGGGCGGCGTGCCGCGACGGCCTCAGCCGCGCTGGAGTGTCAGCCGCTCGCGGTCGGCCTTCCTCATCCCCGAGACCACACGGTCCCAGGAGTGGTCCACCATCTCGCGCACGGCGGGCGCGGGAACGGTGGAGTCGAGGACGACCGTGTTCCAGTGGCGCTTGTCGACGTGGTAGCCCGGGCCCACCGCCGGGTACTCGTCGCGCAGATGCAGGGCCAGGTTCGGCTCGCACTTCAGAGTGACCTGCGCCGGCTTCTCCTGCGCGGCGTCCTGGAGAATCGCGAAGACCTTGCCCTCCACCTTGAACACCGTGGCGCCGGGGCCGAAAGCCTCGTCGTCCGTGGTGCCGGGCAACTCCAAGGCGTAGTCCGCCAGTTCTTGGGGTGTCATCCCCGTCCTCTCGTCGACGAAGGAGTGGTTGGGCCTACGGGGCTCCAGGGGCATGGACCACCCTAGGGCGTGTTCCGGGCGGCCGAGCCCGTGCCACGGTCGCCCCACCAGGAAGGCCGAAAATGGCCCTTCTCCCCCTTGGGGGCGGGAGAGCCGCCTCAGTCCGCGGGCTCGGTGGGCAGGGACGCGTGGGCCCAGATCCCGCCATGGCTGACGACTTTGGTGAAGCGGTCCGTCAGCCGGTGGAAGAGCGCCCCGGGCCGCCCGTCGGGCGGGAAGGCGACCGGATCGAGCCCGCCCCACCGGTTCAGGGCCCGCACCAGCAGGGGATCGACCGGCACCCACACCCCGTCGACCAGGAACTCGGCCCAGCAGTGCGGGGTGGAGTACGGCCTGGCCACCAGCAGCCCGAAGGAGAACCGGACCGTCAGCCCTCTGCGGGTCCCCTCCGCGACCAGCCACGCGGCGGCGCCCCCGCAGTCCGACATCCGGGTCCGCCACATGAACTCCAGGTCCCAGCGCACCGCTTCGGGCAGCAGGAAGAACCCGATCCCGTCCACCTCGTGCAGCAGTTCCCGTACGGCCCCGGGCAGAGCGGGCCAGCGGGAGAGCGGGGACACCTCGAAGGCGGCCAGGCGGGCGTCGGCGGCGGGCCCTTCGACGGACCGGGTGCCGTCCGGCAGCAGCACCGAGTACGGGCACGGCCCCCGGTGCCCGGGCACCGGGCAGGAGGAGACGACGTCGATGCGGTAGCGCGGGCCGCCCGCGGCCGCCGTCTCCAGCGCCTTGGCCCAGGACCGCATGGAGCGGCTCTGCACCGAGACGAGCCCCAGGTGCAGGGCCGCGTTGCCGAGGTCGTACCCGTCGTACAGCCGGTCGGCGCCTTCGCCGATGTAGGGCAGCCCCGCGCCGATCAGCCCGTCGAGCAACTCGGGCCGGATGCGGTACAGACGGCGCACCCCGGCTGCGGTGACCGTGAACCGGCGGTGGCGGTCCGGCACCTGGCGCAGCTGCCGGACGAGGTCGCCGAGCAGGGCCGGGGCCGGGGCGGGGGAGTCGCGGGTCGCGCCGCCGAGGGACCTCGCCATCACGCACCTCCGTCGTCAGTCGATGTAGCCGAGGGCTTCGAGGCGCCGGGCGACCTCGTCCTCCTCCGTCGGGCTGTAGGGCGCCGGGGCACTCGTCGGCAGCCCGTGCCGCTCCAGTTCGCCCAGCACCCTGCCCACCGGGTCCGGCTCGGCCGGGCCGACCAGCAGCGGTTCGTCCGCCCGGGGCCCGCCCGTCACCTCCACGGCGAGGGCCGGTCGGCCCTCGGGGGGACAGGCGGCCGCCCGTACTCCTTCGGGCACCGCCCCACCGCTGAGCACGGTGGCCCGGACACCCCGCTTGATCACGGCATCGGCCAGCTGCCGGGCGAGGGCACGGCCGGCGTCGTCGTCGCCGCCCGGGAACCCGATGAGGACACTCTCCGGTGCAGTCATGGAACGTGTACTCCCGTCGATCAGGAGACGGAGGCGTGCGGCTCGTCCGTCTGTTCGGGCTGATAGGGGGTGAAGTCGGCCAGCAGGGGCATCACTTCGCGGGAGAACAGCTCCATCGAGGCGATCGACTCCGCGCCCGCGATGTCGCCGAAGGCGAACTCGCCGAGGACGGTGTTGAAGAGGCCTTCGGACGCGGCTGCCCGGATGCGCTCGGCGACGGTGCTCGGGGAGCCGACGAACACCAGGTTCTGGTCCATCAGGAACCGGAAGTCCCCGCTCCCGGCCAGGATGTCGGGCGTGCTCAGCCGACTCGCGGGGGCCGCCGGTGTGCCCGACCTCTTCACCGAGCCGTAGCGCAGGACGTCGACGAAGGTGTCGGTCACCTGCCCGGCCGCGCGCGCCTCCGCCCGCGCGTCCGTCTCGGCCACGTGCACCAGGCTCCAGTAGCCGATGCGGGGCAGGCCCGGCTGCCCCTCCCGGCGCCACCAGTCGAGATAGTGGCGGTAGACCACGCCCATGGCCGCGCGCGGCACGATCATCGTCGAGGAGGTGTGCCCCCCGGTGCGGGCGAGGTAGCGCAGGGTGTTGCGGTCCGTCGTGGGAATCCACAGCGGTGGATGCGGCCGCTGCAGGGCCCCGAACGACAGTTCCACGTTCTTGAGCCGGTGGACCGGGCCGTCGAAGTCGAAGGGGCCGTCGGCCGTCAGCGCGGTGCGCAGCAGGTCCGCGCACTCCGTGTTCAGCAGCTTGCGGCCGGCGAAGTCCGCCCCGAAGGGGAGGAAGGGCTCCTCACTGACGCCGGAGGCCAGCCCCACCTCCAACCGCCCGCCGAGGAGCTGGTCCAGGGTGGCGACCTCCTCCACCACGTGCAGCGGGTGCCGCAGCGGCGGCACCCAGCCCATCGGGCCGACCCGGATGCGCTCGGTGCGCAGGGCGGCACCGGTGCAGAACACCGCGGGCGAGGGCATCCAGCTCTCGTGCGGGGTGCAGTGGTGTTCCACCGAGAAGGCGTAGTCGAAGCCCAGCCTGTCGGCGGCCTCGACCTCCTGCCACACCTGCTCGTAACGTTCACGGACGGTGACGCCGTCCCGTCCCCAGACATGGGTGAAGTACGCGGATTCCATCAGAGGCTCCGGAGCCGAGGGTGGGTGGTTTCCAGGGATCGGGGGGACACGGCGGGCCCGGGGATCCGGGCCGCCTCGTACAGACGGTCGACGCAGGAGGCCAGCGAGACGATCTCGGCCAGCGAGTCCGCCTCGGCGGAGCCCCGGTCGGCACGCGAGCCGGTGAGCCGCACCGCCAGTTCGGCGACCTGGCGTTCGTACTCGACGCCGACGCGTTCCTCGGGCAGCGGCACCTCGGTCTCCTCGCCGTGGCGCAGCAGGGTCAGCGAGGGCCGGTCCGCCCGGTGCGGACTGAAGCCGAAGGTGCAGCGCAGCACCGCGACGCCCTCGGTCCCCTCGACGGTGAGCGTGGTGCTGTCCATGGCGTGGTGCGAGGCCCAGCGCGACTCCAGCGAGATGGCGACCCCCGTTTCGGTGAGCAGGAATCCGCGGGCGGTGTCTTCCACGGGCGCGGCGCGCGCGGCACCGGGCCCGGTGCGGCCGGTCCCGGCCCGCCAGTCGGAGGTCGCCTCGGCACGGCCCATCCAGTCGAGCGACAGGGTGCCCAGCGCCTGCGTCACCGGCGGCCAGTCCAGCAGGTCGAGCCCCACGTCCAGCAGATGCCAGCCCAGGTCGAGCAGGGAGCCGCCGCCGGCCAGGTCGCGGTCGACGAACCAGCCCTCGCGCTGCGGCACCCCGGAGGCGCGCGTCCAGTTCAGGCCGAGCGCCCGCACCTCGCCGAGCCGGGGCAGCAGCCCGGCCAGCGCCCGGACGTCACCGCGGTGCCGGGCCGCACTCCAGGCGTGGACCGCCCCGCCCCCGAGTGCGGCATCGGCCAGGACGCGGGCCTCGGCGCGCGTGCGGCACACCGGCTTCTCGACGAACACCGGCACGCCCCGGCCCAGCAGTTCGCAGGCGGTGGGTACGTGCAGGTGGTTGGGGAGCGCGATCACCGCGGCGTCCAGCTCCAGCTGCGCCAGCTCCGCCGTCCGGTTCAGTGCCGCCACCCGTCGGCCCCCGGCCGCCACCTGTCGGGCCGCCGCCCGGTCGGTGTCCACGACCGCCGCCACCTCGAAGGCGGGGTGCGCCTCCAGCAGCGGCTGCCACACGGTGCGCGACACCCAGCCGGCGCCCAGGATCGCGATCCGCAGGGGCGGTTCGCCGGGGCTCAAAAGCGCGCACCGCCGTCCACCACGAGGGTGTTGCCGCTGACGTACGAGGCCGAGGGGGAGAGCAGGAAGGAGACCGCCGCCGCGACCTCCTCGGGCTCGCCCAGTCGGCCCGCGCCGATGAACTTCATGACCAGGTCGCGTTCTTCGGGGGAGAAGTCCATGACCTCCGCCCGGATCGCCCCCGGCGCGACGACGTTGACGGTGATGCCGTGCCCGCCCACCTCGCCGGCGAGGGAGGCCGCCCAGGGGTGCAGGGCGCCCTTGGTGGCCGCGTAGGCGGCGTGGCCGGGCAGGCCGCTGGTGCCCGCCCGGGAGCCGAAGAGCACGATACGGCCGTACTTGGCGCGCATCATGGGGCGCAGGCACGCCTTGGCGAGGTTGACGGTCCCCGCCAGGTTCACCTGGAGGAGCCGGTCCAGCGCCGCCGCGTCGGTGGCCATCGCCAGCCGCCGGGTGCGGAGCCCGGCCGCGGCGACCAGGCCGTCGACGCGGCCGAAGCGCTCGACGGCCGCGCGCACCAACTGGGCGGGGCCCTCCGGTGCCGACAGGTCCGCCCGCACGGGCACGAGGGTCCCGCCGGCCGCCTGGACCTCGGCGGCGAGCTTCTGCGTCTTCTCCTCACGCCGGTGGTAGCCCGCCACCACCGTGGCACCCAGCTCGGCCAGTTGGCGGGCGCAGACGCTGCCGATGTCGCCGGAAGCGCCGGAGACCACCACGACCCGGCCACGCTGGCCCATGTTTTCCGCGATGCGGGCGGAGAGTTCGCCCATCAGTCGGCCTCCTTCGCGATGACGAGATGACAGGGAGAGGGATCGAAGGGCAGATGGCGCACGACGTCGGCACCTGCCTCGGCCAGTCCGGTGGTGAGCGCCTCGACGGTGGTCCAGGCGGTGCCGCCGTGGGTGAGCCAGTCCAGCGCCAGCTCGGCGCCCGCGGCGGGTCCGGTGTCCCCACCGCCCGGCTTGCCGGACGGCAGGAACACGTCGTCCACCAGCAGGAGGCCCCCCGGTCTCAGGGCGGCCAGCACGGTGGACAGCAGCGCGCCCGACGCGGGGTCGTGCACGGCGTTGGAGATGACGCAGACGTCGGCCCGCCCCACCGGCAGGGCGGGGCCGGTGCTCACCCGTCCGGCGGTGACGGCCTCGTCCACCCGGCCGGCCGCCCGGCCGCTGAGCCGGCCGGTCTGCCACAGGTGGCCGCCCGCCGTCGGGTCCTTCGCAAGCAGCCGGTCGAGATAGCGGCCCGGCCCCGCGGTCACCTCGACGAGCCGGGCGCCGGGCCGCGGGCGCAGCAGGCGCAGACCGAGGGCGGTACGGGCCAGCGCCGAGGGGCCGCACATGGCCCCCTGGTACACCGACACCAGCTCCGCGTGGTCCGCGTCCCGCGGCCGGCGCTCGAACGGCCGTCGCGCCTGACCCGAGCGGGCGACGGCCGCGAGCGCCTCCCGGGTCACCAGGTCGCGGGAGAGCCGCTCCTCCAGCCTGATGAAGGCGTCCAGCTCGGCGAGGTGGGCGCGGCCGACGCCTTCGTGCCCCGGCGCGGTGGACAGCAGGCCCAGCGACGCCGCCGTGTCCAGCAGGATCTCCAGGGCCTGCGGGTCGCAGCCCAGTTCCGTGCTGAGCGGGGCCGAGGCCGTGCCCTCGGCCAGGGCGGTGAGGGCACCCAGCTCGTGCAGGGCGAAGAGCAGTTCGGCCGACTTGTAGGCGCGGGTCGCCTCGATCGCGCGCGGCGTGAGCCGGTACCGGGTCGCGGCCGCCGTCTTCCCGCTCGCGGTCCTCGGCAGGGCGCTGCGCAGCACGATGGTGTCCGGGACCTTGTACGGCGCGAGATGGCGGGCCGCGTGGGCGCGCAGCTCCCCCTCGTCGGGGCCCCCCGGGGCGACCACCACCTCGGCCTCGATCCCGTCCTCGCCTTCGTGGCCCCGGGGCCTGCCGCTGACCCGGACCTCCCGCACGGCCTCGTGGGCGCGGAGGACCGCCTCGATCTCCAGCGGAGCGACCCAGCGTCCGCCCCGGCGCACGGCGGTGCCCTCGCGGCCCAGAATCCGCAACGATCCCGCCTCGGGCACCGCGAGGTCACCCGTGTCGTGCCAGTCGGGTACCGCGTCGGTGCGGATCTGGAGCACCCCGGGGCCCTGGGACCGGGGCCTTCGCGTGACGGGGTCCACCAGCCGGTGCTCGACGCCGGGCAGCGGTGCGCCCACACACAGCGGAGGAAGGCCCGCGGGGCCGCTGAGGACCGCGCCCAGCTCGGTGGAGCCGTAGTTGCGGGCCACGCCGATCCCGTAGGCCTCGGTGAACAGGGCGTCGAGCGAGGAGTCGACGGGACCGGCGCCGACCATGGCGACCCGCAGGCGCGGGGCCGCGGGGGAGCCGGGGTGTGCGCGCCGGGCGCGCAGCCGCTGCCGGGTGGCCAGGAGCCGGGCCGTGGTGGGCACCAGCGCGATGACGGTGGCTCCCTCGGCCAGCTCCCGCGCCGTCTGTCCGAGGGCCGTGGGCGGTACGGGGCGCAGGGCCGCGCCGGACAGCAGCCCGCCGCACAGCCAGCCGAGCGCGTACGCGTGGGAGAGGGGAACCGGCAGGAGAAGGGTGTCCTCTTCGCTCACGCCGACGCCGTCGCGGTATCGGCGGGCCTCCGACAGCCAGCTCGCCTCGTCCCGCCGTACGAGCTTGGGCGAGCCGGTCGAGCCGGAGGTGGGGAGCAGAACACCCGGCCCGCCGCTGACACGCGCCCCGGGCGGCCCGGTGAGCGCGATCTCCTCGCCGGGCCGTCCCGGGCGGGCCAGCACCCGTCCGCCGCCCGCGAGCGCGAGCAGTCGGCGCACCTCGGCGTCGGGGGTGTCCGGCGCCACCGGGAGCGGCAGTCCGCCGCCCGCCAGCAGCCCGAGGAAGGCGACGACCCAGCCGGGCCCGTTGGGCATCCGCAGGACCACCGCCTCGCCGACCGCGTCGTGGGCGCGTACGGCCTCGGCGACCGTCTGGGACCTGGACGTCAGCTCGCCCCGCGTCAGCCCCTCCAGCACCGGGTACCCGGGGTCGAGCCGGCGGACGGCGTCGAGGAGTGTGCCGGGGGACGCGGTCACCTCAGGCACCGGCGCCCGCCAGGTAGTCGGACTTGGCGTTCTCGATCATCGAGCGGATGCGCGGCGGGGCGTAGGTGGGCGCGGCGCACAGCTCGTCCAGGGTGATCTCGTCCTCGAAGTACATCGACAGCGTGTCCCAGGGGGTGAAGCAGCCGTGGCAGGCGCTCAGCCGCGGCTTAGGAGCGAGCAGCGCCTGGTAGAGCCCGCTGCTGCCGAGCTTGTCCAGCACCGTGCCGGCGTCGTCGCCCAGCATGTTGCCCATGTCGGAGAACCAGATGTTCGGGCAGGGGGTGATGACGCCGTCGCTGAAGCTGGAGACGACCAGCCGGGGCAGATGGCAGCGGAAGGTCCGCCGGCCCAGGCGGTAGAAGCTCAGCAGCCGGTCGAAGTACGGGCGCGGCGGCAGGATGCCGCTGAACTCGTCGTAGCGTGCGACCAGTTCCTCGATGTGACCGATCTGATCGGGCCGGATCGTGAAGTTGTCGGAGTCCGGGCCGCGTACCGGGAACGGGAAGAACGTCAAAGGGTGCTGGAACTCGTTCAGCCAGCCCGCGAACTGAGACACCTCAGCCACGCTGCGTTCGTTGAGGACGGCGTAGACCTCCACGGGGAGACCGGAGTCGAGTATCCGGGTGATCGAGCGCACCACCTTTGCGTGCAGCGACTCGGACTGCACACGGTGGCTGTTGCCCGGGTAGAGGTGGCTGTCCAGCGAGACCTGGAGCACCACGTTGCCCCAGGAGCGCATCCGCGCCAGATGCTCCTCGGTGACCAGGACGCCGTTGGTCTGGAGGACCAGCACCTCGTACTGGCGGGACTGCTCTTCCAGGAAGTCCATGATCCCGCGCACCAGGAAGATCTCGCCGCCGGTCACCTTCAGCAGCGGCAGGTCGAAACGGCCGTTGATCCGGTCGGCCACCGTGTTGACGCGTTTGCCCAGCTCCGTGGTCGGCCCGTAGTCGTCACGCTTGGGCGGATCGAAGATGAGCTGGAGCGAGTGGCCCTCTTTGAGGTTGCTCTGTCCCGTGAGGCAGTAGGTGCAACTCAGGTTGCACGAGTCCTCGTTGATGACGAGGTCGTTGCCGATCAGCGGTAGTGGGGTGTTGGGGGGCACGATGGGTTCCTTTCACGGTCGTCCGAGGGTGCGCGGGCACGGTTCTCGTCCGGTGGTGGTGGCGGCTCTCCGGGCGGCCGGTGGCCCGCGTCCGGCGCGGCGTGTGCGGAACGCAGCCAGAAGCGTTCGGCGTACGGAACTCGCGCGGCGGTGCCGTGGGCACGGGCGCGGGCGAGCAGTCCCCCGCGCAGCTCGGCCGTACCGCCGAAGAGCGCCCGCGCCTGACTCGCGTACTCCACGGCCCCGGCCAGCCAGGTCTCGATCTCGGCCGGCGTGAGAGGCGCGAAGCCGACCGCCATGCCCGCGTGGTCGCGGCGGCGCAGGGGGTAGGGAAAGTCCTCGTACCACGCCGTGTCCGGCTGCCCCAGCCGTTCCACGGCCTCTCTGACGAGTACGTGGTCCACATGGCGGCCCGCCGCCAACGGGCCGTGTACGCGTGCTCCGGCCGGGCAGCAGGTGCGCAGTGCGGCGCCCAACTCGTCGGCGAGGCGGGCGTCGTCGGCGTGCCGGGGACCGCGGACGCGGGGTGCGCAGCTGTAGCGGTAGCGCTCGTGCGAGGTGCGCAGGGCGGCGTCGGTGAAGCCGAGGGAGACGTGCGCGGCACCCAGGAGGGTCAGCGCCGCCCGGTCCTCGCGGCGCCGGAGGGCGGGCCGCGCGACCGAGCGCCAGGCGTCCGGGCCGTGCGCGGCGTCGGGCATCCCGCCGCCCCGCGCACCCGCCGTCACCGGGCCGTCGAAGACGGTGACGACGGTGACCGGGACACCCCGGGCGACCCAGCGGGCCAGCCGCCCCCCGAGGGACCAGACCGCGTCGTCCGGGTGCGGGGAGACCACCACGTGCGCCTCGGCGCGGTCCGTCGCGCTCACGGCGTCTCCACGAAGCCGGGCGTCGGGGACCCGGCCCGGACGGCGGCCACATAGCGCTCCGGGCTCCCCTCGGCGCCGAGCAGGGCGGGGAGCGCCCGCACGGACGGCAGGGGGTGCAGGGCGGTGAAGCGGTCCATGTTCACCCCGTGCTGTTCCCACCGGTCGGGCCGGGCGTGACTGAGGTGGATGCCCAGGGCGCGGGGCACGAGGAGGCGACGCGGTCCCGCCTGGTGCAGTCGGAGCCCGAATTCGAGGTCCTCGCAGCCCCACACCCGGCCGAAGCCTTCGTCGAACCCCCCCGTCCGGCGCCAGGACTCCTTCTCCACCGCAGAGTTGGCGCCCACCAGCCCCAGCCACGGGGCCACGTCCGGCAGCACGCCCTCGGCCATCGCCTCGATCGTCCGCTCCAGGGCGTTGGCCACCGTGCGCCGCATCGGGCCGCGCTCGGCGCCCGCCCCGGGCGCGGCGTGCAGCGCGGCCCCGCTTGCCTGCGCCTCGGCGATCGACGCCCCCCGCACTCGGTCCAGCAGCCTTCTGGCCGACGGGAGTTCACGCATCCGGCCGTGCAGGAAGCGGCCGGGGCGGGCCGCGTCCCCGTGCGCGCGCAGGAATCCGGGTCCCACCACCACATCGGCGTCGAGGAAGACGAGCCAGGCGGCGTCGGCGGCCGCCGCGCCGGTGTTGCGCGCGGCGGCCCGCCCGCGTCCGGGCCCGGCCACCGTGCGCACCGGCAGAAGCCCTCGCACCTCCTCCAGTACGGCGGCCAGGGCCCGGGCGTCCTCGCCGTCGCGGGCGTTGTCGTCGACCACGACCACCTCGTGGGGCGGCGCTTCGGCCTGGGCCGCGAGGCAGGCGAGGGTGAGCCGCAGTCGCTCGTGGTCGCCCCGGGTGGGGACCACGACGGACAGAGTCGAGGGGGCGGCAGGCGAGGGCGGAGACATCGGAGATCGGCCTCTCCATCAGCGGGGCGAATGTGCGCTGCCCTTCGCATTTCCTCGTCCGTTCCCGAAGTGAGGAACCGTGGGACGTCACCGGAAATGAGAGGAGCCGGACGAGAAAGGACAGATTTCTGCCAAGGACACTCTCGTACGGCTTTCCACTTGAGGTTCCACCACCGAAGCGAGACAAGTCAACACCGTTTTCTTGATCGCGTGAGATTTCGGTGATCGATTTCGCCCGGTGGGGATCGTTGCGGGATCAGCGAAATGTTCCGGCCACGTTGCCGAGCCCGTGAATGATATTCGGGCGAGGTGCGAACGGTGGTAAAGGATCCCCTGCGCAGGGGCGTTGCGGAAACGCTGAGCGGGTGAGCGGTGCGCGGGTGCGGCAGAGGTGAGGTGCCTGTTCTGGACAGTGTCAAGATCCGAATCGTTGATTCCGTTGAGGTGGATATTTGTTCGGTGATACGGTCGCCCGGATCGCCGACGGCCGTGTTAGCGCCGCCTTCCGCCGCAGGTGTTGTCCACGGTTGGAGACACTGATGCCACCTTCACCGCGCGCCCTCGTCATCGGTATAGACGGGGGGACATTCGATGTCATCGATCCCCTGGCGGCTCGTGGGCTGCTGCCCAACATCGACCGCTTGCTGCGGTCCTCGGCCAGTAGCAGGACGACCTGCACCTGGCCGGCCCACACAGCCCCGGGATGGAGCACCTTCGTCACCGCGGGCCACCCCGGCAACCACGGCATCTACCAGTTCTACGACACCCAGGACCCCGCCTACCGGGCACGGCTGACACGGGCCGACGACCTGGGGCGTACCAACGCCTGGGACTGGCTGGCGGCGCAGGAGTACACCCTCGGACTGGTCAACATCCCGATGTCCCACCCACCGGCCGACCTGCCCGGCTACCAGATCACCTGGCCGCTCGAACGCACCCTGCGGCACTGCCGCCCCGACTCGCTGCTGCGTGAACTGGCGGCGGCCAAGGCCCATTTCCAGTCCGATCTCGCCACCATGTTCCGCGGCGACATGGGCTATCTGGAGCAGGCCGAACGCAACGTCGAGGCCCGGACCCGCTCCGTACGCCACCTCATGGACACCCGGCCCACCGACGTGGTCATGGTGGTCCTCACCGAGGTGGACCGCGTCGGACACCACTACTGGCACTACGAGGACACCGGGCACCCCCGCCACGAGCAGGCCCCTGCGGGCTCCGGCTGGGACCGGGCCAACACCCGGGCCTACCAGGCCGTCGACACCGCGGTCGGTGAACTGCTCTCCCTGGTGGACGAGGACACGGTGGTCACGCTCGTCTCCGACCACGGCCTCGGCCGGGGCAGTCATGCCCTGGCCGTGCACCGGCTGCTGGAGGAGGCCGGCCTGCTGGCGACCGAGCCGGGCGACGCGCCCGCGGCCGGCGAGGCCAGTTGGTTCGTCGGCGGCGGCCGGCGCGTCGACTTCGCCCGCACCGCGGTCTACATGCCGGTCCCCGGAAGCTACGGGCTCAACCTCAACCTCCGGGCGAGGCAGGCCCGGGGCACGGTAGCCCCGAGGGACCGCGACCGCGTCACGGCAGAGGTCGCCGACCTCCTCGGCGGCCTCGAAGGACCCACCGGCCAACCGGTGTTCCAGGCCGTCCTGCCCAGCGCCCAGGCCTATCCGGGACAGCACCGGGGCCGCGCCCCCGACCTGCTCATGGTGCCCGCCGACGAGTCCGTCCTGCCGGTCACCGACCTCACCGGCGAACTCTGGGCACCCAGCGCCCAGACGGGCCTCCACCGGCACCAGGGCATCTGGGCGCAGCGCTCACCGCGGGTGCGCCCCGGGCGCATCCCGGGCACGGTGCCCCTCGTGGACGCTCTGCCCACCCTGCTGATGGACCTGGGGGCCTCCTGGCCCACGGACATCGACGGGAACCCCCGCACGGAGATCTTCACCGAGGACCACCCGGTCCCCGCCCTCGATCCCCGGGTGACGGCCCGCAACGAGTCGGTGCCCGAGGCCGGGCCGGCGGCGGAGGCCGCGGACGAGGACGACTACACGAGCAGCCGACTCCGTGAGATGGGATACCTCTGAGTCGCCGCGACACCGAGGAAGGGAAGACGTTCATGGAGGAGACCGAGGCGATCAAGGCCCGGCTGCGCAAGGTACTGGTGGACTCCCTGGAACTGTCGATCGAGCCGTCCGACGTTCCCGATCAGGGGCTTGTGGAGGCGTTGGGGCTGGACTCCATCAACACCATCGAGTTTCTCATCTGGGTGGAGAGCGAGTTCGGCGTGGAGATCGCGGACGAGGACCTGTCGATCAAGCTCATCGACGACCTCGGCCTCCTCGCCGACTACGTCAGGAGCCGGATGAAGCAGGACGAGCCCCTGGCCGAACAGACCGGTTGAGCAGCTCACGCCCGTCGCCGCCCGAGCCTCGGGAGACCCGGCTCGCCCTCGAGCGCGGCGCCGGCCGGGACGGAGCGGGCGCCGCCCCCGAGGAGGGCCGATGATCGAAGACATCACCATCGAACGGGCGACAGCCCGGAAGAAGCCAGGCGAGTTCGAGCTGGCCCTGGATCCCCGCATCACCGATCCAGCGTCCTTCAAGGTCAGTTTTCTGATCCTGCTGGACGGCGACCTCGTGATGTCCCCGGAGCACCTCGGGGTGGCGTACATGACGAGCGTCCTGCGTGCCGTGGGCTTCACCGCCGAGATCCGCGAGGTGGAGCACGGCGAGGAGGCGCACGCCTCCGTCATCGACCATCTGCGCGACTACCAGCCCGACCTGGTGTGCTTCACCCTGATGAGCCTCAACCTGACCAGCTGCCTCAGCTTCTGCCGCCGACTGCGCGAGGCATGCCCCGAAACCCCGATCGCCTGCGGCGGCCCGGCCGGGACCTTCGCCGGCCTCGACGTCCTGCGCAACAACCCCTACGCGGACATCGTCGCGGTCGGCGAGGGCGAACCCATCATCCTCGACCTGGCCCAGCGGCTGTATCTGCGCGAACCCCTCGCCGACTGCCCCGGGATCTGCTATCGCGACGCCGACGGCAAGCTGCGGCAGAACCCCGCACGCCCCCTGGTCCACGACCTGGAGGCGCTGCCCTTCCCCGCCAGGGACCAGCTCAGCCAGCACGGCGACAAGCTGGAGTACGTACGGGTCAGCACCAGCCGGGGCTGCGTCGCCAACTGCACCTTCTGCTCGGCCCCGCATCTGAAGAACCGGGTGCAGGCGGGGAAGGCGTGGCGCGGGCGCGGACCGGAGCAGATCGTGGAGGAGGTGGCGCAGATCGTCGAGCGCCACCAGTTCCGTACCTTCGACTTCGTCGACTCCACCTTCGAGGACCCCGACGGCGGCCGGGTCGGCAAGAAACGGGCGGGCGCGATAGCCCAGGGCCTCCTCGACCGGGGTCTCGACATCTACTACAACGTCTGCATGCGGGCGGAGAACTGGCGCGACACCCCCGAGGACCACGCCCTGCTCGACCTGCTCACCCGCTCCGGCCTGGAGAAGGTCAACGTCGGCATCGAGTCCGGCACGGCCGAGGAACTGCTGCTGTGGGAGAAGCGCGCCACGGTCGAGGACAACGTCACCATCATCCGCATGCTCCGCGAGCACGGCATCTACCTGGCGATGGGCTTCCTCCCCTTCCACCCGTACGCCACCGTGGAGACGCTCATCGCCAACGCGCAATTCCTGCGGGACAACGCCGGGCACAACCTGCGCCGGATGACCGAACGGCTGGAGATCTACCCCGGCACCTCCATCGCCCGCCGTATGGACGGCGACGGGCTGCTGTCGCCGACGTACAAGGAGGATCTGGACCCCTACGGCTACGAGTTCGCCGACGAACGGGTCGGCAGGCTCGCCAGGCACTTCGCCCAGCTCTACAACAACGAGGACTACCACCGCCACGGGGTGATCACCGATCAGTCGGCGGTCTTCGAGTTCGAGACGTACAACGTCGTGCTCCAGACCTTCATCTCGCGGCTGCAACGCCGCTTCGCGCCGCTCCCCGGCGTCAACGAGGTGATGGAGGACTTCAAGGACATCGTCCACGAAGTGCGCCAGGAGATGGGCCAGTTCAACTACAACTTCTTCATGGCGAATCTGGATGCCGTGATGAACGACGCCCTCGACACCGAGAAGCAGGCCCGTCAGGTCGTCGAGGTGGAGGAGTACTTCCGTGACCGGCTCGACCGGCTGCGCTCGGAGCAGCTGCGGGTGGGCAAGCGGCTGGCCAGGCTGGGGGCCAGGGTCACGGAGATCAGCTCCACCCTGCCGCCCGTCCTTCCGGGCGGCCTGCCCCGCAACTACACCGGGGAGGGGTCCGGTGCCACCTGGTGAACCTCCGGCCGCCGGGGGAGAGCGGATCGCGGTGTGCAGCCTCAGCAGCCGGGAGCTGCTGGAGCCGCTCTCGGAACTGCCGGGCGTGGCCCTGGTGGGGACGCTGATGACCGCCAACCTCGGCATCGAGGAGCTGGTGCGCACCCTGGCGCGCCGGCCCGCGATCCGGACCCTGCTCGTCTGCGGCCGCGACTCGCCGCGCTTCCATGCGGGGCAGAGCCTCCTGGCCCTCTTCCGCCGCGGCGTGGACGCCGACTGCCGGCGCATCCGGGGCGCCGCGGGCTACCTCCCGGTGCTGCCCACCGTCTCGCTGGCCGATGTGGAGCGGGTGCGTTCACGGGTGGAGCTGGTGGACGCGGTGGGGGAGTGCGATCCCTCGGTGCTGCGCGAGCTGGTGGCCAAGCTGAGCCCGCCCGAGCACGCCGGCGTGGGCCCGGCCGGCCGGGAGCGGGCCGCCGCACGGCCGCCGCAGCCCGCGCACGGCGACCAGAACGGCTTCAGGAGATTGCGGGCGGGCGGGCGGCGGTCCGGCATCAGCGGCTCGCTGAACGGCTTCGTGGTCATCAGCCTCGACCGGCGGGCCCGGCTCATCGTCCTGCGCCACTACGACAACGACCTCACGCCCCGGCACGAGATGACCGGAACACGGGCCGAGTCCATGCTGCTCGGCCTGCTGAACGCCCGGGTGATCCATGAGCCCTCGCACGCCGGCTACCTCGGCGGTGAGCTGACCAAGGCCGAGACCGCTCTGCGGCTGGGGCTCGAATACGACCAGGACCTGCCCCTGCGCGCCCCGAGAGCCTCGGTGCGCCTGGTGCGGCCGGTCCCCGCACGAAGGGAGGTACGGGCCATCAGCGAACCGCCGAAGCACCGGCTGAGCCTGGCGGAGTTCCTCTCCGCCGTCGTCGACGGCCTGGGGGCGCAGGGCACGGAGCTGGACCCGCACGTGCCGCTGGGCGTTCAGCTCTCCGTGGACTCCGCCCGCATGATCGAGCTGGCCATCGTGCTGGAGGAGGAGCTGGGCCTGGACCTGCCCCCCGACATCGATCTGCGCCGCTCCAGCCCCCTGGAGCTGTACGGCACCTTCGCCGCCTGACCGTTCCGAGGGCGCGCCCACGAGGGTCCGGGGGAGAGCGGGGCCTCACGCGGGCGAGACGCGTAGCTCCTCCTTGACGATCCGCGCGGTGACGGTGCCGTCCGGACCCGGGCCGAAGGCGCCGGGACCCAGCAGCCGCACAGTGAACGCGTCCGGGGAGAGCCGCAGCCAGGAGGCGGCGATGCCCGGGAACCCCGTGCGCCCGCCCGACGGCAGCTCCTCCGAGAGCAGCACCGTGACCGGGCAGGGCAGGGGGGCGTCCACGTCCCCGAGCACGGCCTCCGTGGTGAACCCGTGGTGTCCGGTCGGCCCCCGGAACGGCCCGGCGCCGAGCAGCAGATGAACCGGCGGCGGCCCGGTCCGCGCCGCGCGCACGGCGCGGGCCAGGACGGCGGCGCCCGCCCCCGGAGCCCCGTCCGCCAGCACGAGCAGCGCCCAGGGCAGGGCGGGGACCGTGGTCGCCGGGGGAGCCAGGGAAGCTCCGGGCCCGACCCTGGACACGCTCAGCTCCGGGGCGAACTCCCGCAGCAGCGGGCCGCCGACGACACCCGCCGGGTCGGCCACCACGAGGCTGAGCACGGGCCGCGGCCCCGGGGCCCGCAGCACCTGGCGGGTGTCGAAGGGGGTGGTGCTCACGACAGTCCGTCCGCGAGCCCGAGCGCGAAGTAGTTCTCGAACCCCAGCAGCCTGCGCATCCTGGGCCCGCTGCGCTCGACGACCTCCGGCTTCAGGCCGTTGAAGAAGTTCTGCTGCTGACGCACGTAACCGCGGCAGTAGTAGTTGAGGATGCCGTGCCGCGCCCGCCCGGTCACATTGGCCCCGGTCTGGTGCCAGAGCCGCCCGTCGAAGATCATGACACTGCCGGCCGGGCCACAGACCGGAACCGTCTCGACATCCCCCTCGCCCCGGTCGTAGTCCGGCTGACGCCCCAGGAGATGGCTGCCCGGCACCACACGGGTCGCGCCGTTCTCCGCCGTGAAGTCGTCGAGCATCCACATGCTGTTGGCCACGAGCGCGTAGGGGGGCCAGGGCGGCCGGGCGAACGTCTGGTCGGCGTGCACGTTCATCGGGGAGCCACCGGGGCCCGCGATGTTCGCGTGGGTGCTGGAGAGCAGGAAATTGAAGCCCAGCACTTCCTCCATCACGGCGAGGACCGACGGCTCCTGCACGCAGTGCTCGAACTCTTCGCCCTTGTTGAGAAGGCTGAAGACCCGCTGGTTTCCGCCGTCGTAGAGAAAGGCGGTGCCGTCCTCGCGCTCCTGTGCCGCAACCTCGGTGAGACGGGCGCTGAGCAGCTTGAACCGCTGCTTGGACAAGGGGGAGTCAAGAATGCAATAACCGAATTCTTGAAGATCCTTCAAGGCCTTCTGCTTGCTTCCTGTCACGGTCGCATACATGAGGAGATTTTATCAGCGCGTGCTACGGGGCGTAAGAAGGACAGCAGCCGGTGAAAGCCGTTCAGGAAATCAGGACGTCGGCCAGCCGGTCCACTTGGGACAGGTGGGCCGCCGTCGGATGGAACACCACCTCGTCGAAACCGGCGGCGGACAGTGCCGCGACCTGATCACGCACCTGCTCCGGGGTACAGGGGGTACTGGCCACGAAGGCGTCCGCCTCGCGGCCGAGGACGCCGAAGTACTCCCGCACGAAAGCGGCGGCCTCGGACGCCACCTCCTCGCCCAGCCAGAACCGGGAGAGCGCGACCAGGCGCGGTCCGCCCTCCCTGCCCGCGGCCGTCCAGGCCTCGCGCACCAGCTCGGCGGTCGGCGCGATCCGGTCGGGTGCCAGCCCCGGCGCGGTCCAGCCCTCCGCCCAGCGCACGGTGCGCCGTACCGCGGCGGGGCTGAGCCCTCCGACGAGCAACGGCGGTACGGGGCCGGGGAGTGTGCCCGGGTCGTGGTGCTCGCGCAGCCGGGCCAGCTCCGCCAACTGCCGGTCGAAGGCAGCGCCCCGGGACGCGAAGTCGCGCCGCGCCGCCTCGAAGTCGTCCGCCCGCACGCCGGGGCCGAGCCCCAGCAGGAACCGGCCGCCCGCGAGCGAGGACACCGTCGCCGCCTCCTTGGCGAGCACCGCCGTCGTGGTGAGGGGAGCCACCAGGATGTTGGTCGCCAGCGTGATCCGCGAGGTCACCGCGGCGGCGGCGGCCAGCACCGCCAGCGGCTCGTGCCCCGGGTAGCACAGGCGCTGGGTCGCGGCGACGGTGGAGAAGCCCCGGCTCTCGGCGCGGACGGCCCAGTCGACCTGGAGCTTCCCGGAGGCGCCGGGGACGGTGTTGGGGAACGCGATACCGATCTTCATGGAAGGACTCCGCAGCGCAGGAGGAGAGGCGGGGCGGGCACCGTCACAGCCCCAGCAGCCCGTAGGGGGTCACGGCGTGCGCCGCCCGGCCGTAGGAGACGTCGGCGACGCACTGGCGGCGGCGGTAGCCGTCGAGTTCGCAGGTCAGCCGCGTCCAGACGGCATCGGCCGTGGTCGTGCTCTCGGGCGGGAGTTCGAGGTCGACCAGCCGGTAGTCGTTCACCCACACCTGCTCGGCACGCAGGGCCTCCGCCACCGAGCGCGCGTGCTCCGCGTCGGCCGACCAGACCCCGGCGCTCAGCCCGTACCGCGTCCCGTTGGCGATGCGCACGGCCTCCGCGTCGTCGTCTGCTCTGATCACCGACAGGACGGGGCCGAAGATCTCCTGCTGGGCCACCGTGCTGCCGGGGTCGACGTGACTGAGGACGGTCGGCAGGAAGAACGCGCCCGGGTCCAGCCCCTCAGGCAGCACGTCGGCGTCAGGAGGGCCCCCGCCGCACACCACCTCCGCCCCCTGCGACACCCCGACGCGGACGAAGTGCTGGGCGGTGCGGGCCTGGTGGCGCGAGACCAGCGGGCCGAGATCCGTCTCCAGGCTCAGCGGGTCGCCCAGGCGCAGCCGCCCGGCCAGTCCGCGCACCCGCTCCACGAAGTCCTCGTACACCGCCGTGTGGACCACCGCGCGTGAACCGGCCATGCAGACCTGCCCGTTGTGCAGGAAGATGCTCCAGGCCACCCCCGCGGCAGCCCGATCGAGGTCGGCATCCCGGAGCACCACGTTCGGCGACTTGCCGCCCAGGTCCAGCCGGGGCGCGGCTCCTGTGCCCGAGGAGCCGAGCCGGATGCTCTCGCCCACCGCGTCCGAGCCCGTGAAGGCCACCAGGTCCACACCGGGGGCCCGTACCAGACTGTCACCGGTCGTGCCGCCGGGCCCGGTGACCACGTTC
The DNA here is from genome assembly GCF_056436485.1 of Streptomyces sp. NPDC043746. Lineage (NCBI taxonomy): Bacteria > Bacillati > Actinomycetota > Actinomycetes > Kitasatosporales > Streptomycetaceae > Streptomyces > Streptomyces sp. NPDC043746. The sequence goes on from NZ_JBWKCM010000006.1 coordinate 41,488, forward strand.
ACCACCCCGGGCGGCAGCCCGCACTCGTGCAGCAGCCGGACCAGTTCGAGCGCGGTGACCGAGGTGAACGAAGCAGGCTTGATCACACAGGTGTTGCCCGCCGCGATGGCGGGCGCGACGCGCCACGAGGACAGCAGCAGCGGCAGGTTCCAGGGGACGATCGCGGCCACCACGCCCAGCGGATGCCAGCGCAGATACCGCGCGTCCGCCACACCGTGCCCCTGGGCCAGCCGGTCGGGCAGCTGCTCGGCCCACCAGGCGCTCCAGGCGAAGGCCGCGCGGGCGCCGGGCACGTCCGCACCCAGCGCCTTGCGCAGCGTCGTGCCGTTGTCGCGCACCTCCAGTTCGGCCAGGCGCCCGGACTCCTCGGTGAGGCGTTCGGCGACCCGCCGCAGTACGGCGGCCCGCTCGTGGGGCTCCATCCGGGGCCACGGGCCTTCGTCGAACGCACGGCGCGCCGCGGCTACGGCCGCGCGTACGTCACTCTCGCCGCAGCGCGGCACGTCGGTGAGGTGGCGCCGGGTCGCCGGCTCGAACGACCGGAAGGTCGCACCGTCCGCTGCCGGTGCCGGCCGGCCGTCCACGTACCTCGGGAAGTGCTCGCCCATCGGGCCCTCCTGACTCCAGGTCGGTCATGGTCGCCGGGTCCGGCTCACCCGGCCCGCCGCCGGGCTGCCGCCCGCACGGCGCGCCGGGCAGGTCACTCGCGAAGGGCACGGCCGGCGGACGGCCCCCGCCGGAGGAACTCCTCCACGGTCAGCGTGCGCACCTCGATCCGCCCCCGTGCCTCCTCCCCGGCCACCGCCACCGCCGCGAGGTAGGGCCCCGCCACCCCGGGCAGGTCCCGCACCCGCCAGGAGCGCCCGTCGGCGCCCAGGGTGGTGAAGTCGCCGGGCCGCCCGTGGGCCGTCGGGCAGACGGGTGTGCGCAGCCCCTGGACGAGTCGCCCGCCCCACGCCTTGACGCCGGCCTCCTTGCGTACCCACAGCCGGAAGAAGAGCTCCGGCGCGGTGGACGCGGGGCGGGCCGCCACCGCCGCCGCCTCCTCGGCAGGGAAGTACCGCCGCGCGATCTTCGCCGCGGCTACCGGCCGCACCCGCTCCACGTCGGCCCCCACCGCGCTGCCCCACGTCACCGCGAGCAGGGTCAGCCCCGCCGTGTGCGAGAGGCTGAAGGCGGGCCGGGCACCGGACCCCCGCCCGACCAGCTCGGGCTTGCCGTCACCGCCTTGGGCGAAGCGCAGCGCGGTCGGGGCGACCCCGGTCAGCGAGCCCAGACAGCGGGCCAGAACGGCATGGCTGAGCGCGAACCGGTCCCGGTCCGCGGCCGCCCGGAGCCGGGCCATCCGCTCGCGGTCCTGGACCGGCAGCAGCTCCCGGGCGTGTGCCGTCACCGGTGCCGTGGCCTGAGTGGACACGCACCACAGGCGTACGTGGGCGGGCGCGGCGCTCATGCCGGGGAGTGGAGGAGGACGGGCAGCTCGGCGATGCCGAGCGGCAGCAGCTGGGAGGTGTGCTCGACGTCCGCCGCCGGGACCGCCAGGCGGACACCGGGGTGGGCGGCGAGCAGCCGCCCGATGCCGGTGGCCAGCTGGACTCTGGCGAGGTCGGCCGCCGGGCACTGGTGAGGCCCGGCGCCGAAGGCGAGCGTCGGCGTCGGGGCACGGTCCACCAGCAGCTCGTCGGGCCGCTCCACGAGACGCGGGTCGCGGCAGGCCGCCGAGACCAGGGGGAGCACCGGGCTGCCCGCCGGCACGGTGTGCCCGGACAGCTCCACGTCCCGGGTGGCCAGCCGCAGCAGGCCGTCGTTGCTGGACGGGTAGAAGCGCAGCAACTCCTCGACGGCGCCGGGCACCAGCTCGGGCCGTGCCACCAGCCGGTCCCGGACCCCCGGCCGGGCGAGCACCCCGTACAGGTGGCGTGCCAGCAGGTCACGGATACCGATGTAGCCGGAGATGACGAGTCCGTGCAGGAGCGTGATCCGCTGGGTCCCGGTGAGCGCTCCGCCACCGGCCGCGGGGTCGTCGTGGCCGAGCAGCACGGTGGCGACGTCGTCGCCCGGTTCCCGGTCACGCGCCTTCAGCAGCGTGGTGAAGGCGTCCTGCAGCCGGTCCCGGCAGGCAGCGGCCCGCGGGTTCTCGGCATCCCCGGACATCAGCAGCGCCTCGACGTCACCGGTGACGCCCTGCCATCGCTCCCCCTCGAATCCCAGCAGCTCGACGATGACGCGGCCCGCGAACGGCGCGGTGTAGGACCGCACGAGGTCCACCGGGCCCGTCTCGCCGCCCAGCCCGGACAGCAGCTCGCCCGCGATCGCCTCGACGCGCGGGCGCAGGCGTGCCACCCGGGCCGGGCCGAACGCCGAGACGACCGGCGTGCGGAGCACGGTGTGCTGCGGCGGGTCGAGGTCGACGATCCCGGCGCCCTGCCCCCGGCCGAAGCCCTTGCCGGGCAGTACCGCCGCCGCGTACCGGCTGAAGACCGGGTCGGTCAGGACGGTCCGCACGTCGCTGTGCCGGGTGACGAGATACAGCTCGCCCCCGTCGGCCAGGCGTACCCGGGAGACGGGCTCCTCGGCGAGCAGCCGCCCGTACCGGGGCGGGACGGTGCCGTCCGGCCCCGCTGGATAGGGGAACACGTCGTCCGCCGACGTGCTCACCGGCCCGACCCTCGCGGGTAGGCCCCGGCCCTGCGCACGGAGGGCGCCACCGGCTCGAAGGGGAAGTCCTGGGCCAGCACCCGGTTGTCGAGCTGGTGCTCCACCACGATGGTGCCGGCGCCGTAGTCCTCGGCGATCTGCTCCACGTCCTCGGCGGTCACCAGGCCCGTCGGCCGACCCAGCAGGGTGGCGATGCCCTGGGCGGGCGCCAGGACCTCCAGTGCGAAGCCCCGGGCCAGGTGCTGGCGGTGCGTGTGCGAGGCGACGATGAGGAAGTTCTCGTCCTCGTCGAAGAGGAAGTGGCACAGGGCGCGCGCCTGGAGGAACCGCCGGGGGCGCTCGGTGTAGCGGCGGCTGGAGACGAGGGCCGGGCCGGCCGCCGCGTTCCGGCTGCCGTACGCCACGAGCCCGCGGTCGACGTACGGCACCGGCTCCGTGTAGTACGTGAGCAGGGCGTCCGGGTCGAAGCGCTCGGTGTCCGCCACTCCGGCCCAGGCACGGACCCGGTGGGCCAGCTCGTACCCCAGGTGCCAGGGGTTCTCAAGGCGGTCGGGGTCGTAGAACAGCTCCCTCACGTCCGCGCAGACCTCCCGCAGCTCCGCGATCGCCGGGTCCAGGGGACGGCCGGGCGGCGCGTCACCGGCCACCCGGCGGGCCCGCTCGATCCACTGGAGCTGGTCGGCGATCCGGTCCGGGCTGACGGAGTTGAAGAAGTCGAGGCCCATCACCTCGGGCAGTTCCCCGCGGGCCCGGGCGATGGCCGGTGCGTAGGGGGCGGACTCCGTGTACGGATCGAGTCCCAGGCGGGCGGCGCAGCGGCAGAACTCCGCCTCCTCCTCCCCGGTCGCCCCGATCGCGGCCCACTCCTGTTGCAGAGGTGTGCCCTCGACCTCGCGTTCGACCAGCCGGGCGACGACGGCGTCGACGAAGCCGCGCAGCGTCTCGGCGAGGGAGGCGCTGCCGACGACGGTGTTGCCCCGGCCGGTGAAGCGGGTGCCCCCGCGCGGGTCCGGGCCCCCGTCGGGCATCCACACGATCCGCGTCTGGTGGCCCTCGGGGACGAACAGCACGTCGGGCCAGCGGAAGCCGTCGCAGGCGGCGCGCAGGATGTGCCGCCGGGACCGCGACCACCAGGAGCCGCGGGGGTCGCCGACGCCGTTGCGGTAGGCGAACCGCAGCTGCGAGATCTGGGTGCCGGGACGCGCGTCGGCCAGCAGCGACCACCAGTTGAAGGCGATCCACTCGGCGAGCGGGTAGAGCGAGCCCACCGTGTACGGCCGTAGGGTGCCCGCCCGCGGGTCCTCCACCGTCGTCAGCGGCGGAAGGCCACCGACGGACATCTCGAATTCGGCCCAGGTGGCGCCGGTCTCGCCCTCGGTCCCGGCGGGCGGCGGCTGCCACTTCCAGCTGAGCGACAGGTCGGGAAGTGTCGTCACGCGATGCCCTCCGGCCATTCGCTCGGGTGCAGGGTGTAGCCGGTGTACTCGCCGGGCGCCCGCCCGGTCAGCCGGAACTCCTGGACGATGTCGCCGTCCCGGTGCCACGCGTACCGGGGGAAGCCGTGGTCCCAGGGGTGGCCGAGCAGCCCCTCCAGCAGCGCCGCGCTCAGCAGCTCGGCGGGAGCCTGCTCCGGGGTCCCCTCCCAGGAGAGCGCGTCCGCCGTGGCGGGCCGCCACTCGGTGAACCGGGCGGCCCCGGCCAGCTCGCGCCGGTTCGCCTCCGTGCCCGGCTCGGTCACGGACCTGCGCTGTTCGCGCCGTCGTTCGGGTGCACGTACCTCGGGCACGGAGGACCTCCACAGAGTGTGAGAGTGCGGACGGGGAGGGAGTACGGGAAGTCAGGGGCAGGCGGTGGTGGAAGGGCGAGGTCAGGCGGCTGTCGCGAGGGCGCGGCCCGGCCAGCTCCCTGGGGTGGCACGTCCGTGCAGTCGGCTCAGGGTGACCGGGATGTCCACCGGCGAGGCCGCGGCCGCGTCGGTGTGGCCGGCGGCGAAGCCGGGGCCGAGCCCCGCCCAGTACGACTCCCGGCGGTGCCAGCCGCTCTGCCAGGTCCGGTGCACATGCGTGGCCCAGCGGGGGTCGCCCAGCGGCAGGTAGCGCCAGTCCGCCGGCTCCATGACCAGATCGGGGGCACCGGCCGTGGCGGTGCCCGGGTACACCTCTTCACGGGTGTGCACCGCGTCGAGGAGGAGGTGGCCCGTCCGGGGGTTGAGGATCTCCCCGAGCGCCGCGCCGACCTCGGCGCGCACCCGCTCGTAGTCCTGCTCGCGGACCGTGCCGTGCTTGTAGCGGTCGCGGACGTTGATGTTCACCCCGTGGGTGCCCTGCACCGCCTCGAAGGCCGTCGTGCGGGCCCGGTCGATCTGCCCGTCCGGGGTCCTGGCCAGCAGACCTGCCCGTTCGAGATCGTCGTTGACGGAGCAGTAGTCGCGCAGCGGCCCGAATCCGATCTCGGAGAACGCCAGGACGTCCGTGTGGTCGTCGGCCAGCGCGAGGGCGTCCTGGATGATCTGGTCGCAGGTGCGGTACGCGGCGAACACCGCGCTCTCCTGCTCGTGTTCGGGACCGTGCTCCAGTTCCTGCCAGTAGATGTGCGAGGTGCGGTCGATGCTGGTGAGGTTGACGATCACCACGTTCGACTCGGGGAGCAGAGCGAGGGCCGCCCTGCCCCGGTGGCGGTCCGCCTCCAGCAGCCGCGGCAGCAGTTGCTCGCGGGGCTGGCCGGTCCAGAAGATCGAGACGTCGTGCACCGGGCGGATGCCCTGCCGGGCCAGCCGGCGCTGGAGGTCGCGGGGGTGGCAGGCGTGCAGGGTCGCGTGCATCGGATAGCTGATCACCGCCCCGTCCATGGGCTCGACGGGGTGGGTGCCGAACAGGCCGATGGACGCGAAGCGCAGACCCGCGAAGGAATCCTGCTGCCACAGCAGCGGATGCCGGCGGTCGGCGGAGCCCAGCACCTGCGGCACGTATTCGGGGTCGTGACACGTCCAGTAGGAGAAGAACCCGTGGTCGGCGGCGCGTTGACCGGTGAGGACACTCAACAGCCCCGGAGGCTCGTAGGGAGTTCCCTCTGCGCGGAGCGCTCCGTGGGAACCCTCGGTTCGGAGCCGGGCGTATCCCGGCAGGAGGCCGGAGGCACACCAGCGATCCAGCAGGGCGGGCGCCGCGCCCTCCGTGATGATGACGATCGTGCGTCGCTGCTTTGCCACCCAGCACTCCCTCGTCCGGCGGTCCGGGGATACAGGCATGCCATGTACGGGATGTCGGTGGTGCGCCGCGTTCCGGCGGAGGTGTCCGCGGGACGCGGGGGGTCACGCCGATGGGACGGGCGCGATCGCGGGACGTGGAAGAGCGTCCCCCAGCACAAGTGCGACCGTACATGCTCGGGTTCTCTCCCGCCCGTCTCCGGCCGACGATGACCGAAAGCTGCGGCAGGCCACGCGCCGGGCGGTGTGCGGACCCGTGGTGCGGCGCCGCGCACCACCTGTGGGTCCGGTGCCCCCGCCGGAGTGTGACGGAACGCGAACACGGCCGGGTGGTGATGGCGTTTCGGACAACCGGCCGTGCAGGAGCGCCCCGTCCTTGACAGTGCGCGCGGCCGGTTGGCTAGAGTTGCCCACCGCTCCGGTTTCCTGAACTCCTGCTCCTCAGAGATCCGTTACGACGTCTGTCGCTTCTCAGAGCGCCTCCCGCCCCCGTTCCGCTTCAGCTCGTTCGCCGAGGCGCGGGGCACGCGTGCCCCCGCCGTGCGCGGCACTTCGCCGTCCGTTCCCTCACACCGGGCCAGGGCTGCGGCATGTGTCGATCGATGTCCGCCAAGGGGATCGGTCTCCCTCCAAGGAAAGGACGCGCCATGTCCGTGCTGGGCCTCGGCGGATCAGGTCATGACTGGGCGGCGTGCGCCACCGACGGCGAGCGTCTCGTCGCGGTCGACGAGGAACGCCTGATGCGCAGCAAGTACGGTCTGGGCGCGGACCTGCTGGCCGGCGCCAGCCGCCGCGCGTGCCTGGAGCAGCTGGGTACCACCGGGGCCGACGTGGAGCACGTGGTCGCCTGCGAACTGGTGCCGCGCCCCTTCTACCATTCCTTCCGCCGCCGGGTGCGGGTGATCAACCACCACCTCGCCCACGCCTACAGCGCGTTCGGCGCCTCGGGCATGAGTCGGGCCGCCGTGCTGGTGTGCGACAACTCCGGCAGCCTGACCACAGGCGACAAGGCCGGTTCCGGTGTCCGCGAGGCCGAGACCATCAGCTCGTACGTGGCCGACGGGAGAGGGATCCGGCTGCTCGACCGCGTCAGCGGCACCCACCTGGTGGACGCGGGCTCGGAGAGTGCCTACTACCAGCCCGGCGAGACCGACAACTCGCTCGGCCACTTCTACCGCACGGCGAGCATCGCCATAGGGCTCGCCTACACGGGGCCCAAGACCTCGTTCCCGGTCAGCGAGGACGGCAAGACGATGGGGCTCGCCCCTTACGGCGACGAGCGCTTCGTCGACGAACTGTCGGAGCTGGTGACGCTGTTGCCCGGAGGCGGGATCAGCATCTCGGCGAGCAAGTGCGCACACGTCCTGTCCCGGCTCGCCAGGAACGCCGACTTCGACACGAAGGCGGCGATCGCCCGGGCGGCCCAGGACGTGCTGGAACGTGCCCTGGTGCACTGTGCCCGGGCCCTGCACGAGCGGACCGGACTGACCGACCTGTGCCTGGCCGGGGGAGTGGCCCTCAACAGCGTCGCCAACGGCCGCATCCTGAAGGAGACCCCCTTCGAGCGGATCTTCGTGGTCCCCGCCGCAGGCGACAACGGCGTCAGCCTCGGCTGCGCCTACTACGGACTGCACGAACTCGAAGGCGTTCCCCTGGACCGCCTGCCGGCTCTGCGCGACGCCTACCTGGGGCCTGCCTACCCGCGCGACCGGGCCCAGCGGGCCGTCGCCGCCTCCGGGCTCCCCGCCCGGAGCCCCCAGGACCTGCCACAGACGGTCGCCGGGCTGCTGGCGGACGGCAGGATCGTCGGCTGGTGGGACGGGCGCAGCGAGTTCGGGCCCCGGGCACTGGGCCACCGCAGCATCTTCGCCGCTCCCTTTCCCGCCTCGGTACGCGACCACCTCAACGACCACGTCAAGTTCCGCGAGTGGTTCCGCCCCTACGCCCCGGTCATCCGCGCCGAGCGCAGCGCGGACTTCTTCGACCTCGACCAGCCCTCCCCCTACATGCTCATCGTCACGAAGGTGACCCGGCCGGATGCCATCCCCTCCGCCACCCACGTGGACGGCACGGCCCGGCACCAGACGCTGGAACAGCGCCAGAACCCGGCCGTCCACCGCCTGTTGGGTGAGTTCGAGCGGATCACCGGGTGTCCGGTGATCCTCAACACCTCCTTCAACGTCGCCGGTCAGCCCATCGTCGAGACCCCCGAGGAAGCTCTCGCGGCCTTCGCGTCCATGAACCTGGACCACCTCGTCGTCGGCGACCAACTGGTGAGCAAGGGCTGAGCGGAGGGGCTGCCCCATGTCCGTACTGGTCGTCGGCGGCGGACCGGCGGGGCTGTCGTCCGCCGTCTTCCTGGCACGCGTCGGCGTCCCGGTCGTCCTCGTCGACCGCAGGGCCTCCACGTCCACCCTGCCCCGAGCCACCCACGTCACCCGGCGCACCGCCGAGCTGCTGCGCGAGGCGGGACTCCAGGACGCGCTCGCCGAGGCCGGTTTCGAGGTCGTCACGGGCCACGACCCGCGCGTCGAGACCCAGCCCGAGCGGGTCCTGCCCCGCACGGTCGTCGCCGTCCGCTCGCTCAGCGAGCTGGACGGTGCCGAGGTGCTGGAGACCGGCGCGGAGGAGCTCGCGGTCCCCGGCCCCTGCCCGCCCTACTGGTGTGGCCAGGACCGCATGGAGCCGCTGCTGAGAGAGGCCGCTCTACGGGAGGGCGCGGACGTGCGCTTCGGACACGAACTCGTCGGGCTGACGGTCCGCGAGGACGAGGTGCGGGCCCGGGTGCGCCGCCCGGACGGGGGGACGGACACGCTCGGCGCCCGGTACCTGATCGCCGCCGACGGGGCCCACGGCACGATCGCGGAGCGGGTGGGCATCGCCGCCACGGGGCTGGGCACGGTGGCCTCCCGCACCAGCATCTTCTTCCGTGCGGACCTCCGCCACCTGGTGAAGGGGCGCCGGTTCTTCATGAGCATGATCGAGAACCCGGAGTTCAGCGGGGCGGTGATGCAACTGGGAGGGGCACACAGCTGGGCGGCCGCCGTGGAGAGCCGGGCCGTCGGCGAGGGCCCGCCGGACCCGGACCGGTGCCTGAGCCTGGTGCGCGCCGCGATCGGCGACCCGTCGGTCGCCGTGGAGGCCACCGGGACCCTGCGCTGGCAGGCACGGCACAAGGTCGCCGAACGGTACCGCCGCGGACCCGTCTTCCTCGTCGGGGACTCCGCGCACCTGCACCCCCCTGCCGGTGGCTACGGCTCGAACATGGGGATGCAGGACGCCCACAACCTGGCCTGGAAGATCGCGGCCGTCCTGCGCGGCTGGGCGGCCCCCGGCCTCCTGGACACCTATGACACCGAACGGCGGCCGGTCGGCTCCGCCACCGCCCAGCAGACCCTCCTCCTCGACGGGGTGCCCCCCGAACGGCTCGACGGCGCGGTCCCCTGCGACCCCCGCCTCATCATCATGGGCTACCGCTATCGCTCAACGGCCGTGCCCGGCTCGGAGGCGGAGCCCGGCGGAGCCTTTCCGCCCGCCTTCGACCTGTCGGGAGCGCCCGGCACCCGGCTGCCGCACGTGCCGGTACGGCTCGCGCACGCAGCGGGGGCGGCGCCGGTCTCCACCCTCGACCTGTGCGCGCCGGGCCCGGACGGCCCCCGCCTCACCCTGCTCGCCACCGACGGCCGGTGGGCGCGCACGGCCGCCGGGGTGGCGGCCGAGCTCGGTGTCCCGGTGGCCGCCCACACCGTCCTGGCCGACCCCGCCCAGCCCGCCGACTTCGCCCGGTCCTGCGGTACGGGGCCCCGAGGCGCCGTGCTGGTCCGCCCCGACGGCTTCGTGGCCTGGCGCACCGAGTCGGCCGAACCCGTGCCCGATGCCCGGCGCCACCGTGGGCTGGCATCGGCGGTGCGCGGCATCGCCGCCCGCTCCCGGCCCGCGCCGCACCCTCATCGCTGACACTCCGGAGTGACCCATGGCATCCCCCCGCTCCTTCTGCACCTGCCGGCCCGGTGCCACCCTGTGGCTCACCGGAGCGCCGGGCGCGGGCAAGACGAACGTGGTGACGGGACTCGCCCGACGCCTGGAGGCGGTCGGCCGGCGTGTGCACGTGCTGGACCGGGACGATCAGCCCGCCCTGTCCGGCCCCGGCCCCGAACCCGGCCGCACGCGGTGTGCCGCCGATGTCCGGCACGTCGGCCTGGTCGCCGAGGTACTGGCCCGCAACGGCGTCCTCGCCCTGGTGCCGGTGACCACCGCCGACGCGACACAGACGGACGCCGTCCGACGTCGCCACCTCCGGTCGGCCACCCTCTGCCTGGAGGTGCACCTCGCCGCCGGGACCGAGGACGCCGAGGACCCGCACAGGGCGTCGGACCGGTGCGACCTCACCCTTCCTGCCTACCGGCAGAGCACCGAGGAGTCGGTGAGGGACCTGATGAACCTGCTGGAGCGGTGCGAACTCGCGTGAAGGGGGAGGGGTGCGGTGTGGCTCGTTCCGGCCGGTGGTCCCCGTGGCTTCAGTACTGTCGCGCAGACGCGCTGCTCGCCGTAGACCTGTCCAACCGGGGCCGGAGGGGCGGGTCGTGGAACACATGAACAGCACAGCGGAAAAGAAGGGCGACAAGTGAGCGAGCACAGGAGCGGGTCGGACAAGGCGGGACTGTCCCCCGAAGAGGTGCGCCAACTCGCCGACCGTGTGGCGGGGGAGGTCTTCCTGCCGGACCAGCCCGGATACACGGAGCACGTGGACGGCTTCGACCGAGCCGTCGAGCACCGCCCGGCGGTGGCCGTGGCCGTGGCCGAGGCGCGGGACGTCGTGGCGGCGGTCCGCTTCGCGCGCGACCGAGACTGGGCGGTCGCCGTCCAGGCCACCGGCCACGGCGCGGCCGTGCCCGCCGACGAGAACACCGTGTTCCTGGCGACCCGCGGGATGAACGGGGTGGAGGTGGACCCCGGGCGGCGCGTGGCGCGGCTGGAGGCGGGGGTGCTGTGGGAGGAGGTCCTGCCGGCCGCGGCCGAGCACGGCCTCGCCCCGCTCAACGGCTCGGCCCCCTTCGTCGGCGCCGTCTCCTACACGCTGGGCGGCGGCATCGGCGTCCTGTCCCGGCGCCACGGGTACGCGGCCGACCACGTACGGCGCATCGAGGTCGTCACCGCGGACGGTGAACTGCGGGTCGCCACCCAGGAGGAGAACCCGGACCTCTTCTGGGCGCTGCGCGGCGGCAAGGGCAACTTCGGCGTCGTGACGGCCATCGAGGTCGAGCTGTTCGAGGTGGCGCGGATCTACGGCGGCGGCCTCTTCTTCCCCGCCGAGTCCGCCGGCGAGGCGCTGCACTTCTACAGCGAGTGGGCCGCCGACATGCCCGAGGAGATGAGCTCCTCGTTCTTCATGCTCGACTGGCCCGACGTCGACGGGGTGCCGCCGGAGCTGCGCGGGAAGTTCGCCCTGCACCTGCGGCTGTGCTACCTCGGTTCGCCCGAGGAGGGCGAGCGGCTCATCCGGCCGCTGCGCGACCTCGCCCCCACCCTGCTCGACACGGTGGCCGACATGCCGTACACCGAGGTCGGAACCATCCACAACGACCCTCCCACGCCCGGCCGTTACCACATCAACACCTTCCAGCTCAGCCGCTTCGACCACGACGTGGTGGACGCCGTCCTCGCCCAGGTCGGGCCGGGCGAGCAGAGCGCCGTGGGCCTGGAGGTCCGCCAGCTCGGCGGAGCGCTGGCCCGCCCGCCCCAGGTGCCCAACGCCGTCGCCCACGTCGACGCCCCCTTCCAGGTGTACGCGGCCGGGGTCCTGGGCATCGGCGAGGACGATGCCGTACTGGCTGATCAGGACCGGGTCGTGGAGCGCTTCGCGCCGTGGGACAACGGCACCCGCATGCTCAACTTCATGGCAGGCGTCGCCCACGCCGACGCCGAGAGTGTCAGCCGGGCGTTCACTCCGCAGACGTACGCGAGACTGCGCGCCCTCAAGACCACGTGGGACCCCCGCAACATGTTCCGCGCCAACCACAACATCCCGCCGGTTTCCACAGAGGTGTAGCCCTCCCATCTCCCAGGGCGGTTCCAGCGACACCCGGGAACCGCCCGCGGGTGCATCTCCTGTGCTCACCAGCCGACCCAGCCAGCCGAGTGATGACGGAGAGACGGATGAACGAGCACATCGACACAGCGGACAAGGGCCCCGACAAGCAGATGGTGGAGCTGCTCCAGGGAGCGTGGCGGGCGCGCGCCATCCACGTCGCCGTCGAACTGGGCCTGCCGGACCTGCTGGAGCAGGGCGAGCGCACCGTGCCCGAACTGGCCGAGCTCACCGGCACCCACGCCCCGACCCTCGGCCGCCTGCTGCGCGCGCTGTCGGTCTTCGGGGTCTTCCGGCGGCACCCGGACGGCCGGACCTACTCCCAGTCACCGCTGTCGGCCGTGCTTGTCTCCGAACCCGGCAACCCCGAGTCCACCGACGCGCGGTTCATGGCGGCGAACTGGCACTGGGCCGCGTGGGGCGACCTCCTGCACTCGGTGCGCACCGGCGGCTCCTCCTTCGAGGTGGCCAACGACGGGGTGTCGTTCTGGGAGCTGACCAAGAACGACCCCGACGCCAAGGAGCGGTTCAACGCGGCCATGAACGCGGTGTCGCGGCAGGAGGCCACCGGGGTCGCCAGGGCGTACGACTTCTCCCGGGCCCGGACGGTGGTCGACGTCGCGGGCGGGCTCGGTAGTCTCCTGGCCGCGATACTCACCGAACACCCCGAGGTCGTCGGCACGATCCTCGAGCGCCCCGAGATCGTGCCGCTCGCCCAGGCGCACCTGGAGGCGGCCGATGTCGCCGGGCGGTACGAGGTCGTCGCCGGGGACTTCTTCGAACAGGTGCCGGCCGGTGCCGACCTCTACACGATCAAGCGTGCCCTGCACGACTGGGACGACGACACCATCGTCCGCATCCTGGAGCAGATCAAGGCGGCGATGCGGCCGGACTCCGCCCTGCTGGTCATCGAGGGGGTGGTGGACGAGGAGTCCGACCAGGAGGCCCTGTTCCGAGGGCTGCTGCTGACCGTTCTGGTGGGTGGCCAGGACCGGCCGGAGTCGGACTACCGGGCCCTGGCCGAGCGGGCGGGCCTGCGCGTGGTGCGCACGGTCCCGGTCAGTGACGACCTGCGCATCCTGGAGACCCGCCGGGCCTGACCGGGGCCGCGGGGCTGACGTGGCCCCGGGACCACGGACCGGGGCGCGCCTCCGCTCGGGGGCAGCCCGCGGGCACGTGTCCCGGCCGCCCCTTCAGTAGATGTCACGGACATAGCGCCGGTCGTCGGCCAACCGCCCGACGTAGGCGGCCGCCGAGTCCGTGTCCAGGCCGCCGTGTGCGGAGACGATCTCCCGCAGGGCACGGTCGACGTCCTCGGCCATGCGGGTGGCGTCGCCGCACACGTACAGGTGGGCGCCGTCCTCCAGCCATCGCCACAGCCGTGGGCCGTGCTCGCGCATCCGGTCCTGGACGTAGATCTTGTTGCGCTGGTCGCGTGAGAAGGCGAGGTCGAGGCGGTCCAGGTGGCCCGTGGAGGCGAAGGCCTCCAGCTCCTGGCGGTAGTAGAAGTCGGTGGCCTCGCGCTGCCCGCCGGAGAAGAGCCAGTTGGGGCCCGTGTGCCCCCGGGCCCGGCGGTCCTCCAGGAAGCCGATGAACGGTGCGACGCCGGTGCCGGGGCCGATCATGACCATCGGGGTGGTGGCCTCGGACGGCGGGCGGAAGTGCGGCGAGCGCCGGACGAACACCTGGACGGGACCGTCGTCGGCGCAGTCCGCCAGATAGGTGGAGCACACCCCCTTGCGGTCCCGGCCCAGGTCGTTGGTGTAGCGCACGACCGAGACCGTCAGACGCACCTCGGTGGGGTGGGCCAGGGGGCTGGAGGAGATGGAGTACAGCCGGGGCTGGAGCCGTTTGAGGACCCCGGCCCACTCGGCCGCCGAGGCCCGTACGGGGTGGGCACCCACCACGTCGGCCGCCTGCCGGCCCCAGCTCCACTTGGCCAGCTCGCCCTTGTTGTCCGGGCGCAGGAGCTGCTGGAGGTGGCGGTCGCCGGTCCGTGCGACGACGAACCCGAGGAGGTCCGGGGTGATGCGGGCCAGGTCGAACCGGGTCCGCAGGGCTTCGCGGAGCGGCATGTCGGTGCCGTCGGGGAGGGCGATGCGCCCCTCGGGGTCAAGGCCGGTGAGGGCGAGCCATTCGGCCACCAGCGCGGAGCCGTTGGCCGGCCATATGCCGAGCGCGTCCCCGGCCTCGTACGCGAGTTCTCCGCCCCGGGTGTCGAAGGCGAACTGCCGGACCTCCTTCTGCGATCCGGCCAGGCTGAGCAGCCGATTGCCCACCAGCAGGGTGGAGAAGGGGGACGCCTTGGAGTAAGCGGCGGATGCGGGCGGCGGGGCGGATGCGAAGGACGGGGCGCATGCGGGGGATGTGGTGGGTACGGCGGTGTGCGATGGCAGTGGCACCTGGGCCGCTGATGGTGCCTGAGCTGTCGGTGGTGTATGCGGTGCCCGAGGTGCCGGGGTCGTCGGCGGTGTCGCCGCGCCGCTCCCGTCGCCCGCTCCGGCTGTCGCGGTCCTTGCCGACGGCGGGACCGTCGCGGGCCGCGGGTCGGCCGCCGTGGAGAGGGCGGCGGTGACCTGGGCGAGCCAGTGGGCGGCGGCCTCCTCGTAGTCGGGTTCGCACTCCGTACGCGGGTGCAGACGGGTGGCGCCGAGTTCCGCGAGACGTTCGTCCAGGCGGCGGCCGTGGCCGCAGAAATCGTGGTAGCCGGAGTCCCCGAAGGCCAGGACGGAGTAGCGCAGGCCCTCCAGCCGGGGCGCGTCGGGGGCGGAGAGGGCCTGCCAGAACCCGGCACCGTTGTCCGGGCTGTCACCGTCCCCGAAGGTGCTGGTGACGACGAGCAGGTCGGTGTCGGCGGTGAACCGGCCGGGCGTGGCGTCGGCCATGGCGAGCAGCGCCGGGGCCCGCCCCGCCCGGGTGAGACCGGCGGCCGTGGCGGCGGCGAACTCCTCCGCGTTCCCGGTCTGCGAGGCCCACAGCACGATCAGCCGCCGGGGTGCGGGGGCCGCGTCGGCGTCACCGGCCGGGACGGGAGCGCGGCCCGGTGAGGCAGGAGCGAGGGTTTCGGGACCGGGAGCGGCACGGGAGAACACCCCCGCCAGCACACCGTCCACCCACAGCGCCGTCGCCGGGTCGAGGGGCGCGGCCGCGGGCAGGACGGGCACCCCGCCCGGCGGCGCCTGCGCGAGACCGGCCAGGAAACCGGACAGGTACTGCCGTTCCGACTCCCGTAGCGTCGGCCCGGGGAGCCCGGCGGGCCCGGGCAGGCCGAAGAGAGCGGCGAGAGCCGGGACGGGGACGGGCAGGGCGGCGTCGGCTCCCTCCGCTCCTCCTCGTACGCCGGTCGGCTCATCGGCCGCCGGACCCTCCTGCGGCTGCCGGCCCGGCAGCGGGTCGGCCTCCTGGCCTTGCGGTGCGGTCACCACCCGCACTGCCACGGCGCAGACCTTGAACTCGGGCTGGAACGAGATCGGATCGACGGCGTCGCTGGTGACCGCGTTGATGCTCAGGTACTCCCCGAACAGATCGTTCCAGTGGAACGGCGCGAAGCAGTTGCCTGGGCGTACGCGGTCGGTGGCCAAGGCGGGCAGGACGGCCCGGCCGCGCCGGGAGGCCACCTCCACCGGGTCGCCGTCCCGGGCTCCCAGGGCGGCCGCGTCGTCCGGATGGAGTTCGACGAACGGTCCCGGGTCGAGCTTGTTCAGCTTCGCGACCTTGCCGGTCTTCGTGAGGGTGTGCCACTGGTGTTGCACGCGTCCGGTGTTGAGGACGAACGGGTAGTCGTCGTCGGGGAGTTCCGCGGCGGGCAGGTACGGGCGGGCGAAGAACCGGGCCCTGCCGGAGGGGGTGGGGAACGCGAGCCGGGGGCGGCTCCCGTCCGGGCGTTCCAGCAGCCGCTGGCTCCGGCCGTCGTTGAGATAGCGGATCGGGTGGCGGCCGGAACCCTCCGGGGAGGCGGCGGGCCACTGCACCGGGGTCTCGCGCAGCCGCCGGTAGGTGACGCCCCGCAGATCCCAGCCGGTCTGCGGGTTCCAGGCGCGCTTCAGCTCGTCGAAGACCTCCTCCGCGCTCGTGTACGTGAAGGCGTCGGCGTACCCCATCGCGCAGGCCACCCGGGCGATCAGCTGCCAGTCCGGCAGCGCCTGGCCGGGCGGGTCGACGACGCCCTGGACGAGTGTGAGGTTCCGCTCCGAGTTGACCATCACACCGTCGGACTCCGCCCACAGCGTGGCGGGCAGGACGACATCGGCGTAGGCGTTCGTCTCCGTCTCCGCGAACACGTCCTGGGTGATGACGAGTTCGGCCGCCTCCAGACCGGCGATGACGGTCCGGCGGTTGGCGACCGAGGCGACCGGGTTGGTGCAGATGATCCAGCACGCCTTGATGGTCCCGGCCGCCATCTCCTCGAACATCTCGACCGTGCCGCGCCCGCTCTCCGTGCGCAGCGTGCCCGGCGCCACGCCCCACAGCTCCTCGACGAAGGCCCGCTCCTCGGCCACCAGGACCGACCGCTGGCCGGGCAGCCCCGGGCCCATGTACCCCATCTCGCGCCCGCCCATCGCGTTCGGCTGGCCGGTCAGCGAGAGGGGGCCGGAGCCGGGGCGGCAGATCGCCCCGGTGGCGAGATGCAGATTGACCAGGGCGTTGGTGTTCCAGGTGCCGTGGGTGGACTGGTTGAGCCCCATCGTCCAGCAGCTCATCCACTCGCCCGACTCCCCGATCCACCGCGCGGCCCGCCGGATGTCCGCCTCGGGCAGGCCGGTGATCTCCGCGACCCGGGCCGGGGTGTACGTGGCGAGGAAGGCGGGCATCTCCTCCCACCCCTCGGTGAACTCCGCGATGAACGCCTCGTCGGTGTGTCCGTTCTCCACCAGGAGATGCAGGATGCCGTTGAGCAGAGCGAGGTCCGTGCCCGGCCTGATCGGGAGGAAGAGGTCGGCCTTCTCCGCGGTGGCGTTGCGCCGGGGGTCGACGACGATCAGCTTCGCCCCGGCCGCTCTGATCCGGTCCATCATCCGGAGGAAGAGGATCGGGTGGCAGTCGGCCATGTTCGCGCCGATGACGAAGAAGGTGTCGGCCCGGTCGAAGTCCCCGTACGAGCCGGGCGGACCGTCCGCGCCCAGCGACAGCTTGTATCCGGAGCCCGCACTCGCCATGCACAGACGTGAGTTGGACTCGATCCGGCTCGTCCGTACGAAGCCCTTGGCGAGCTTGTTCGCCAGGTACTGCGCCTCCAGGGACATCTGCCCGGAGACATAGAGGGCGAGCGCGTCCGGTCCGTGCTCGTCCACGATCGCGCGCAGCCGCCCGGCCACGGCCGTGATCGCCGTGTCCACGTCCGCCTCCACCGGATCGGCGCCCCGCTCTGCGCGGACCAGAGCCCTCGCCGCCCGTCCCGGGGCGGCCGTCATGTCGGCGCTGGTCGCCCCCTTCGTGCAGAGCCGTCCCACGTTCGCCGGATGGCTCCGGTCGCCGGTGGCCTTCTTGACGACGCGCCTGCCGCTGGTGGCGTCACGGCCGATGTCGAGGAGGATCCCGCAGCCGACGCCGCAGTACGAGCAGACCGTCCGCACGCTCGCCGCCGCGGGCTCCGCCGCCGGTGCCGCCTCCGCGCCTGCCTCCGGCCTCGACGGGTCCGCCCCTGGCTCCGCCTTCGCGCCCGACGCCGTCAACGAGACTTCCTTCCCTCTCTCCCGACCCACTCTCTCCGCCCCGCGTACACCGGGTGAGGTGCGGCGATGAGGTCCGGCAGGGGTGGGGGGCTCCGCTGCCCGAGATCGTAGGAAGACCGCATTACCGCCTTGTCACACCTGGGGGTGGTGCAGGTAAACCCGGTCGCACGCCACGCTCGCCCCCGCTGTGACCGCCACCCGCGCCGGGCGCCGGGGGCGGCGCGCTCCGCGTCCTACAACTCCGGTATCACGCAAGCCTGTTGCGTCATTCCCAAGGTGGAGGGAAGTGCGGCCCCGGCGAGGGATCCGCCAAGACGCCGCGCTCCTGAATGATCTTCTCCGTCCCACTCTGTGACCGGAAGGACCGATATCGTGCGCAGACGACGTCTCGCGCCCCTCATGGCCGTGAGCATCACGGCCCTGCTGGCTCCCGCACTCGCCACCACCGCGGCCACCGCGGCCCCGGCCTCCGCCCCGTCGTCCACCGCGTCCCCGGCCGCGGCCACGGGCGCGCTGGACCGGTACACCCAGCAGAAACCGACGTGGAAGCGGTGCGAAGCCACCGCCCCGGCGGAGTTCCAGTGCGCCACCATCCAGGTCCCGCTGGACTACCGGGCCCCCGGCGGCAAGCGGATCGACCTGGCCATATCCCGGATCAAGAGCACCGCGCCCGGCAAGCGCCAGGGCGTCCTGCTCTCCAACCCCGGCGGCCCCGGCGGTCCGGGCATCTTCATGCCGCTCGCGTTGCGGGAGGAACTGCCCGCGTCCGTGACGCGGAAGTACGACCTCATCGGCTTCGACCCGCGCGGAGTGGGCGAGAGCTCCCCGGTGAGCTGCGACCTGACCCCGGACGAGGAGGACTGGCTCCGCCCGTACAAGAAGGAGACGTTCACCAGGGACGTCGCCTGGGCACGCAAGGTGGCGGACAAGTGCCGGGCCCGGTCGGGCGGCGTCCTCCCGCACATCACGACGCGCAACACCGCCCGCGACCTGGACGTGCTCCGGGCGGTCCTCGGCGAGAAGAAGCTCTCGTACGTCGGCTACTCGTACGGCACCTACCTGGGCGCGGTCTACGCCCAGCTCTTCCCCGGCCGCGTCGACCGGTTCGTGCTGGACAGCGCGGTCGACCCGGCGCGCGCCTGGCGGGGAATGGTCCAGTGGTGGGCGGAGGGCGCCGAGCCCGCCTTCGACCGGTGGACCGAGTGGGCCGCCGCGCGCTCGGAGACGTACGGCCTCGGGAACACGCCGAAGAAGGTCGACCGGACCTTCTGGGAGCTGATCGCGCGCGCCGACCGGAAGCCCATCGAGTTCGACGGGATGAAGCTCACCGGCGACGACATCCGTGGCGGCATGCGCGGGGCGGTGTTCAGCCCGAAGTCCGCGACCGAGGCGTTCGTCGAGGTGAAGAAGGCCGCGGACGGCCAGCCCGCCACCGCCGAGAAGGCCTCGGCCCTCACCGGGTCCACGGAGCCGGCGCGCAGGACCGCCGGGGTGCCGGACGACAACATGACGGCGAGCTTCTGGGCCGTGGTGTGCGGTGACAACTCGGCCGCGTGGCCCCGGAACCCCGAGCGCTACCGGCAGGACGCCATCGCCGACAAGGTCCGCTACCCGCTCTTCGGCGACTTCGCCTCCAGCATCAAGCCGTGCGCCTTCTGGAACACGTCCGTGGAGCCGGCCACCGAGGTGGACAACAGGGTCGGCTCCCTCATCGTCCAGAACGAGTGGGACTCCCAGACCCCGCTGCCCAGCGCCCAGGCCCTGCACACCGTCATGAAGCGCTCGAAGATGGTCACCGTCCTCGGCGGCGAGGGCCACGGCGTCTACCCGAGCGGCAACTCCTGCACGGACGGCACGGTCACCCGCTATCTGCTCACCGGCAAGCTCCCGGCCAAGGACGTCGCCTGCCGGGCCACCGCCGAATCGAACGCGGAGGCCCGCGAGAACCAGCGGCCGGACACCGTCCCCGGCTCTCCGCTCCCGCAGCGAGCCCCGGACCGCTTCTGACCCCGGCCCCACGGCCGACTGCCGGATGAAGCGGTGACGGCGGGCGGGACCTCCCGACGGGGATCCGGTCGGGAGGCCCCGCCCTGGACCGTCAGCCGTGCCGGTGCCGGCCCGGGGTGTGGCCGTAGGCGCGGCGGAAGACATCGATGAACGCACTGGCGGACGCCCAGCCGCAGCGGTGGGCCACCGTGGTCACCGGAGTGTCCTCGGCCAGCAGCACCAGGGCCCGGTGCAGGCGCAGCTGGGTGCGCCACTGGGGGAACGTCATACCCAGCTCGGCGGCGCAGAGCCGTGACAGCGTGCGCGCGCTCGCACCCGCCTCCCGGCCCAGCGCGGCCAGGGTGCGCCCGTCCGCGGGGTCGGCGTCCAGGAGGTCGTGGATCCGCCGGAGCCGCGGATCGGAGGGCGTCGGCAGCCGGACCGGCTGCTGCCCGGAGGCCACCAGCCGGTCCAGCAGTACGGCACGGAGGCGGCGGTGCTCCGGGCTGTCGTCGTCCCTGGCGGCCGCGGTGTGGGCGATGATCAGCTCCCGCAGCAGCGGCCCCACGGTCAGCGCGGCCGGCGCGTCCAGCCCCAGCGGGTTCTCCGCCGCGGACAGGCCGACCAACCGCAACTCGAGGGAACCGTGGGCCCGGTGGGCGTGCACGGTTCCGGCCGGCACCCAGACGGCCCGGTTCCCCGGAACGATCCACGTACCGGCTTCGGTGGTGACGGCCAGCACACCGCGTGCCGCGTAGACGATCTGGTGGTCGTCGTGGCGGTGGGCGTCGATGTCCGACCCGGGCGCCAGCCACTGGACGCGGGTCGGGGCGGACGGCTCATGGCGGATACCGGTCATTGACTGTCGTTATATCGGAAGTCCGCCGGTCCGTGGGTGGCGACGATGGCCGAGTGGCGAAGAACCGACCCATCACCCTGCTGTCCATCGGGCATGCCTGCGTCGACGTCTACCAGGGGGCCGTGGCCGCCCTCGTCCCCTATTTCGTCGCCGAACGTGCCTATACCTACGCGGCGGCCTCCGGCATCGTGCTCGCCGCGTCGCTGCTCTCCTCCGTGGCACAACCCCTGTTCGGCATGGCGACCGACCGCCGGGCCACCCCCTGGCTGCTCCCCGTGAGCACGCTCGTCGGCGGCCTGGGCATCGCCCTGAGCGGGCTGCACCACTCCTACGCGCTGACCCTGCTGTTCGTGGGCATCGGCGGGATCGGCGTGGCCGCGTACCACCCGGAGTCCGCCCGCATCGCCCGCGTCGCCAGTGGCGGCAGCCACACGGCCATGGGCTGGTTCTCCCTCGGCGGCAACCTCGGCTTCGCCCTCGCGCCCGTCCTCGTGGCCGTGGTCGTCGGGGCGGGCGGGCTGGGGCTCACCCCGCTCCTCGTGATCCCCGCCCTCGTCGGAAGCCTGCTCACCCTGCCCGTCCTGCGCGGCCTGGAGCGCGGTACATCGGCCGCCCCGACAACGGACACGGCCCCCTTGGCCCCCGACGACGTGGCCTCGTTCGTGAGACTCGCCCTGGCGGTGGTCTGCCGCTCGGTCGTCTTCATCGGCCTGAGCACGTTCATCTCCTTCTACGTGCGCGAGCGCACGGGCCAAGGCGCGGCGGCGGGGGCCGCGGCCCTGGTCGTGCTCTATCTCGGCGGCGCGGTCGGCACGGTCCTGGGCGGCAGTCTCGCCGAGCGCCGGGACCGTGTCACCGTGGTGCGCCGGTCCTACCTGCTCTCCGTGGCCGCGGTGGCGGGGGTCGTTCTTGTCCCGGGGCCGGCCCTCTACCTCTGCCTCGCCCTGGCCTCGGTGGGCCTCTACGCGCCCTTCTCGCTCCAGGTGACCCTGGCCCAGGACTACCTGCCCAGCCGGGTCGGCACCGCGAGCGGCATCACCCTGGGGCTCACGATCAGCATCGGCGGTCTGCTCAGCCCCCTGATCGGCCGCCTGGCCGACGCCACCTCGCTGCAGACCGCCCTGACGCCCCTGATCGCCATGCCCGCCCTCAGCTGGCTGCTGTTCCGCTCACTCGCGGAACCCCCCGTACCGAAGAGCCCGCCCCCGCCATCCGCCGCGGTGCCGGGACGGTCGCGGCAGGGATGAGCCCCGCGGACGAGGGGAGCGACCCGCAAAGCGGTGCCCCCACTCGATCGGGTGGATCTTGCCGCCTGTCCATGCGATTCCGTACGGGAAGGGCGCGGGCGACGCGATCATTCGGCGGTGATCTCCTCGAACCGGACGGCACGACGCCGTCCCAAGTCCCTTGTCCCGGCCGGGATCGGCGCACTCGCCCTCCTCGCGGTGCTGCCCGCCGTCCCGGCCACCGCCGCACCCGCGCAGGAGCCGGTCGCCCCGGCGGCCGGGCCCGTGGCGTACCGCCCCCTGACCCCGGCCGAGCGTCGGACCTCCGCCCAACTCGACGCCCTGCAAGGCGATCCCGCCGGGCTGAGGGGGTTCTTCGCCGCACTGCCCAAGGGCGCCGACCTGCACAACCACCTGTCGGGCGCGGTCACCACCGAGTACCTGATCCAGCTCGCGGGCGAGCGGGGGCTCTGCATCGACGCGACGGACACCGCCGTCCTGCCGCCCTGCGGGCCCGGGACACGGCCGGCCGCCGACGCCCGTGACGACGCCGAGTTCCGCCAACGCATCGTCCGCGCCTGGTCGATGCAGGACTTCCCCGCCGACCAGTCGGGTCACGACCACTTCTTCGACACCTTCGGCAAGTTCGGGGAGGCGACGCGCGATCGCGGGAAGCTCCTCGCGAATGTCGCCGACACCGTGGTGGAACAGAACCAGTTCTATCTGGAGACCCTGGTCACCCCCGCCTCCGACAGCGCGCGCAAGCTCGCCGAGTCCGTGGGCTACGACGCCGACCTCGCCGCCCTCCACCGCAAGCTCGTCGCCGGCGGCAAGCTCGACAGGGTCGTCGCGGAGGCCGTCACCGAGGCCGACGCCGCCGACGCCCAGTTCCGCGAGGCCGCGCGGTGCGACACCGCCCGCCCCGCCCCGGGCTGCCGACTGCCCGTGCGGTGGATCTCCCAGGTCTCCCGGGGCAGTTCGCCGGAACGGGTCTTCACCCAGATGGCCGTCGGCCTGCGACTCGCCGAGCGCGACCCGCGGTTCGTCGCGGTCAACCTCGTCCAGCCGGAGGACGGGGAGAGCGCGCTGCGCAACTACAGCCTCCAGATGCGGATGCTCCAGTACCTGCGCACCCAGTACCCGGACGTCCGGCTCACCCTGCACGCCGGTGAGCTGACCCCCGGCCTGGTCAAGCCCGAGGACCTCACCTTCCACATCCGCGAGGCGGTGCTCGTCGCCGGGGCCGAACGCATCGGCCACGGCGTCGACCTGGTCCACGAGGACGACTGGCGCGGGCTCGCCCGGACGATGGCCGAGCGGCGCGTCGCCGTCGAGGTGCCGTTCAGCAGCAACAAGCAGATCCTGGGCGTGACCGGCGACGACCACCCCTTCAACACCTACCGCCGCTACGGCGTCCCCGTCGTCCTGGCCACCGACGACCCCGGCGTCTCGCGCATCGACATCAGCCACGAGTACCAGTACGCCCGGGAGACCTACGGCCTGACCTACCCCGAGCTGAAGGACCTGGCCCGCGCCTCGCTCGAGTACGCCTTCGTCGACGGGTCCGGCCTGTGGGCCACCCGGCCCGACCGCACCGCCTACCGCCCCGTGCGCGCCTGCACCGGAGCCCGGCCGGGCATCGCCCCGCCCGCTCCGGCCTGCGCCCGCCACCTGGACGAGAACCCGAAGGCGGCAATCCAGTGGCGCCAGGAAGCGGCGTTCGCCGGTTTCGAACAGCGGTACGGCGGACCGCGCTGATCCGGCATCGTCGACGATCGGGGGAGGGCGGACGGGCCGCGGCCATGAGCTGAGGCGCGCCCGCCCGACGGCCGCGCCCGGAGCACGGCGGGACACCGGAGGCCGCGCCGGCCCGCCCACCGAGGGTGTGAACAGGTCCGCAGGGCGTTGCTTTCCGGTCGAAGCGGCTTGCGGGGGTTTCTGGCCGCCTGGATATCACCGCAGGTCAGAGGGTCGTTCTCCGTTGAACGGCCGGAGGGTGTCCATATGTTGGACGGCCCTCGCGCCCCGTGTGAGCTGCCCGAACGACCATCCGGTCGGTTCGAACGAATGTCTGCGGCTGGAAGCGGGCTGTCGATGTGCGCCTACTTTCCGCATGCGTAAGACTCCTGACCGCAATCAGCACCCGAGCGAGGAGTTTTCACCCATGCGACACAACCGTCACGCAATCTTTGCAACGGTCGCCGCAAGCGCACTGGCTCTCGGCGGTCTCGCCGCCACCTCCGCCCACGCGGCACCGGCGAAGCCCGCGAGCCTCTACGCGCCCTCCGCCCTCGTCCTCACCGTGGCGCAGGGCGAGGACCCGCTCACCGCGACGGTCAAGCGGGCGGTCACGCTCACCTGTGCCCCCGGTGCCCAGGGCACCCACCCGGACCCCGAGGCCGCCTGTGCCGAACTGGAGTCGGTGGGCGGTCGGTTCACCGCGCTCGCCCGGACCTCCCCGGACCGCATGTGCACCCGGCAGTGGGACCCGGTCGTGATCACCGCCCACGGCGTCTGGCACGGTCAGCGCGTCGCGTTCTCGACCACGTACGGCAATGCCTGCGAGCTGGCCGGCAGCATGAGCGAGAGCGCCGTCTACTCCTTCTGAGCCCGGTCGGCCCCTCCGGGGAACCTGCGCCACCCGGGCCCCCGGGTGGCGCAGCGCGAAGGGGGGCGCGAGGGCCGGACGGTTCGCCGTTCCGCAGCAGGTCCCCGGGCCGAAGGGTGTCGGGAGCGGCGGCCTCGCGGTCGTCCGGCCGATGAAGGCCATCGGCACTCCGCATCAGGGCCATCCCCTTGGAGGCGTCTGTGCCCGTACGTTCGTGGTGCGCGGCCTGCCGCGGCACTGCCTCCCGAGGCGCCCCCGCCCCCGTGGCGCGGGGCTACCTCCCGGAGCCGGAGTACGGCAGTAGCGCCATCTCCCGGGCGTTCTTGATCGCCGCGGCGAGCTGCCGCTGCTGCTGGGCGCTGACCCGGCTCACCCTGCGGCTGCGGATCTTGCCGCGGTCGGAGATGAACTTGCGCAGCAGATCGGTGTCCTTGTAGTCGATGTACGTGATCCCCGCCGCGTCCAGCGGGTTGGGGCGGGTCTTGAGCGGCTTACGGGGGTCGTGCTTGCGTGCCATCGTGGTTCCTTGTCCGAGTGGTCGGGGTATGGGGGCGGATTCCCGGTTCACACCGGGTCGAGGAGCGCGTCGAAGGCGGCCGGCAGGTTCTTCCACGCCTCCCGGCCCGCCTGGTACTCCTCGTCCGTGAGCAGGCACGACTCCAGCAGCCCGGTCAGCCCGTCGCGGTCGAGGCCAGGGGAGACGAAGACCAGGTGCTGGCAGCGGTCGCCGTGCTCCGCGTGCCAGTCCAGCGCGGCGGCGGCCCGCCGGTAGGGCTCCACCATGGCCCAGGCCGCGTCCGGGAGGGAGGCGAGCCAGGGGCCGGTGTTCTCCACGCAGAGCGCGCCGCCCGCCGCGTCCCAGGAGAGCAGCGTGTCGGGCCGGTCCGCCAGCCAGAACCGCCCCCGGCTGCGGGCCGCCGCACAGCACAGGTCCTCCAGTGCGTGGTACAGCCGCTCGGGGTGGAAGGGGCGGTGGCGCCGCCAGACGAGCGTGGAGACCCCGGCCTCCTCGGCCTCCTGGGGCAG
Source organism: Streptomyces sp. NPDC043746 (assembly GCF_056436485.1). NCBI lineage: Bacteria > Bacillati > Actinomycetota > Actinomycetes > Kitasatosporales > Streptomycetaceae > Streptomyces > Streptomyces sp. NPDC043746. Next base: position 66,816 of record NZ_JBWKCM010000006.1, read on the forward strand.
GAGGGCGCAGGCCGGATGCTGCCCCGCGGCCGCCGCCCCCACGTCGAACCCGGCGACCGCGAGCCGGGCCAACTCGGCGTCATCGGCGGCAATCCGACGAGCCATGGGATTGATCTGCCGGAGCAGCGCACGGTCCTCGTCGTCCGCCGCCGGACTGTCGACGAGGGCGAGGACGGGCGCGTACTCCACCTGCCGGGCCCAGGTGTCCCCGATGGTCCGCTGGTCGGCGGGGGCTGCCGCGAGACCGGCCTCCGCCAGGTCGTCGCCGTTGGTGAGGCACGGCAGGACGAGCGCGGGGTCGATCGCGGTGACGACGTTGGTGACCTCGAAGCCGTCGGCCCCGTGGGCCGCGATGACCTCGGCCATCGACTTCGGCTCGACGGAGTCCCAGAGCTCCAGGACGGCGAGCCGGGTCAGCCCGCCGTCGGCCAGCCGTCCCAGTTCGGGGACCAGGTCCTCCCGCAGCGCACAGCACGCGCAGTCGTTGACCAGGGGCGTCTCGCCCGTGGACAGTTCCCCGGTGGCGTCCCGCAGGATGCGGCGCACCGTGCCGCCGGTCGCCGTGGACAGGTCGTGGTGGAGCGCGACGCTGTGCGGGACCGTGGCGAGCAGCCCGTCCACCACCTGGCGGCGGGCCTCGGAGTGCAGCCCGCAGACGATGACGACGGGCAGCTTCCGGCGCCCTTCCTCCGTCACCGGGCCTCACCGCGTCCGTAGCGGCGCTCGAAGCGCTCGACGCGGCCCGCGGTGTCCAGGACGCGGGCGGTGCCGGTGTAGAAGGGGTGGCTCGCGGAGGAGATCTCCACGTCCACGACCGGGTAGGTGTGCCCGTCCTCCCACTCGACGGTCTTGTCGCTGGTCAGGGTGGAGCGGGTGAGGAAGGCGAAGTCGGCGGCCTTGTCGCGGAAGACGACGGGGCCGTAGGCGGGGTGGATTCCGGGCTTCATGAGGGGGTCCTAGCGGTTGGAGGTGGCTGCGGGGCGGGGAGCGAGATCTCAGCGCTCCTCGCGGAAGTCGACATGCCGACGGGCGACCGGGTCGTACTTGCGCAGCACCATCCGGTCGGGGTTGTTACGGCGGTTCTTACGGGTGACATAGGTGTAGCCGGTCCCCGCGGTGGAGCGGAGCTTGATGACCGGGCGTACGTCGTTGCGAGCCATGGGCGCTACTATATGGCAATGGTTTCCATTTCCAATAATGGACCCATCGATGAGAGGCAGGTAACGCCCGTGTCCGCCCACTGCCAACTGACCGGCTCGCAGCCGGGATTCGGCAACTCCATCTCCCACTCGCACCGCCGCACGTCACGCCGGTTCGACCCGAACGTCCAGCGCAAGCGGTACTGGCTCCCCAGTGAGGGGCGCCATGTGAGGCTGACCCTCAGTGCCCGCGCGATCAAGACGATCGACGTCATCGGTATCGAGGCCGCGGTCGCGCGCATCCGCGCCCGAGGGGGGAAGGTCTGATGGCCAAGAAGAGCAAGATCGCGCAGAACGAGAAGCGCAAGGCGATCGTCGAGCGGTATGCGGCCCGTCGGGCCGAGCTGAAGGAGGTCATCCGCCGCCCGGCCACGTCGGCGGCCGAACGGGCGGCGGCGGTCGAGGAGTTGCGCCGCCAGCCGCGCGACGCCAGTGCCACGCGGGTCCGCAATCGCGACAGCGTGGACGGTCGGCCCCGCGGCTATCTGCGGACCTTCGGCCTCTCCCGGGTCCGGATGCGCGAGCAGGCGCACGCCGGATTCCTGCCCGGGGTGACCAAGTCCTCCTGGTGACACCGGCCTGAGCGTGCGAAGGGCGGGTGGTGGCGCGGCGATCGAGCCGCGCTGCCACCCGCCCTTCGCGGTGTACGTGCTCAGCTCTCCGGGCGCAGCAGCCCGCGCTCGTACGCCTTCACCAGCCGCTGCGGCACCTGGTGGACCGCGCCGTCGATCGTCACCGGCACCAGCTGGGGCGTCGCGGCCTTCCACTGGGCGCGCCGGTGGCGGGTGTTGCTGCGGGACATCTTCCGCTTCGGAACTGCCATGGGTCTCTCCTGAGGGTGGTGGGGGCCGGTCGGTGATGTCGACCATATAGGGAAATGACTATCGTTTCCATATTGCGAGGAGGGTTGCCCGGTCGTGATGCGGAGAGCTGCCGGTCACCGCCCCACCGGGTCGGCATGCGCGCCGTCGCCGGGGCTGACCAGCGCCAGGTGGCCGCCGTCGTCGAGCGGGGTGGGCAGGGTGAGGGTGGTGATCTGTTCCGCCCGGTCGGCGTCGAAGACATGGACCTCGCCGTGGCCGCCCCGGCTGACCGCCACCAGGCCGGCGCCGGGGGAGGCGGCGATCGCCCGCCGTTGGACGCCGTCCCACGGGGTGCCGCCGCGCCGGGGCGCACCCGTCATCGCGGGCAGCGGGAGGCGCGCGGCGATGTGCGGTCGGGCGCCGGGCGTGGTGGGCGCGGCGAGCAGGATCAGTTCGTCGCCGTCCGGGTGGATGCGCGAGTACGCGATGTGCCGGGCGGTCACCGCGAGCCGGAACACCAGGCCGGGCCCCAGCTCCAGCCGCCCCGTGGTGCCGGTGTCGAGCCCGTGCCACCAGGCGTCGTTGGTCCATTCCGGCCACTGTCCCGGCGCGGAGGGCCCCCCGCGTACGCAGGACCAGAGTGTGCGCCGTACGGGGTCGAGGCGCAGGTAGTAGCCTCGCCCGCCGGTCCGCCCGTCGGCGTCCCAGGGCAGCGGCGGCTCCGGTGTGATCCGTTCGCCCTCGTGGTGCGCCCGGTGCACACCCGAGCCCGCCGCCGCGAACACCCGCCCGGTGACCGGGTCGTGGGCATCCCCGTGCCCGTCCGCGTCCGGCAGTTCGATGCGCTGGACGGGCTCCACCGGTGGACAGGAAGGGGGTGCGGCCATCAGGTCGCGGTGCCGGTGGACCAGGAGTTCGCCGGGCTCCCGGTGGCGCAGCACCACGAGCGGTGAGGGCCCGCCGAGGACTGTCGCGCCGGGTTCCCCGATCCGCCCCCGGGTGCGTACGGCGACGGCCCCGTCCGGGGCGTCCAGGTCGACGGCGGTCAGCAGCCCGGTCCAGGCCTCCTCGTTGCGCCCGAGGCCGGTGGTCACCGCGAGGCGCCGCCCGTCCGGTGCGGCCGCCAGGTGCTCGGCCGGAACGGCGACCGGTATCCGCCGCCGGACCAGGGGCCGGTCCGTGTCGGGGCCGTACGGATCGAGGACCAGCAGCTCGCCCGCCCGGTCGTCCACGCAGGCGACCAGATCGCCCGGAAGGGCGAGGAACCCCGCGTGCTCGGCGGGGTGCCGGTGGTCGAGCGCCGCCACCTCGGCACCGTCCGGAAGGTCCAACAGGCTGACCCGCCCGGCGACTTGGTCGGCGACCAGAAGGCGCGGCGGCAGGTGGGGGCGATGCGGCATGGGGGTCTCCTGGGGTCGGCCGGTGGGATCCGGTAATGCGGCGGGAAGCCTTGGCCCGCTTTAGTGGAAATGATAATCATGTGTAAGGTTCCGGTCTGCGGTGGGGACGGCCCCCGGGCCCCGCCGCGGCACCTGACTCCTCCCGGGGCCGTACAGAATCTGAGAGACAGCCGATGCCACGTACCGCACTGAGAGTCCGCCGCTGGGCCGCGATCGCCGTACTGGGAGGGCTGCTGGCCGGCTGCGGCACGACCGAGGACACCTCCCCGGCCGCCGCCGGACCGGCGGCGGCCGGGGACAAGGCCCGCACCAGCACCGAGGTGCGGCCCATCGAGGCAGCCACCCGGATCACCGACGCCAAGGGCGTCACCGTCTCGCTGGAGAAGCCCCCGCAGAAGATCGTCTGCCTGGTCGCCCTCTGCGACGACATCCTCGTCGAGCTGGGCATGGTCCCCACCGCCACCAACTCCGCCGTCCTCGCCCACCCCGAATTCCTCGGCAAGGAGAAGGCCGCGAAGGTCCCGGCCGTGCCCGGCGGCTTCCTCAGTCCCGAGGTCGAGGCGATCCTCTCCCACCGGCCCGACCTGGTGATCGGCCTGGAGGACACCCACGGCAAGCTCGCCCCCGCCCTGAAGGGCGCCACCACCTTCTGGCCCGTGCAGCCCGGCTCCTGGCAGGACAGCGTCGGCTACCTGCGGAACCTGGCCGCGCTCACCGGCCGCACGGAACAGGGGGAGAAGGCCGAGAAGACGTTCCGCACCCGGTTGGCCGAGGCCGAGCAGAGCCGGAGCGAGAAGACCTCGCTGATCATCTTCGGCAGCGACGAGAACTTCGGCGTGGCCACCCCGGAGACCGACGTGGCCGCCGGACTCTTCCCGAAGATCTCCCACTACCCCTGGAAGAGCAGGGGAGTCGACGGCTCCTACAGCCTGGAGGAGATCCTCGCCCGGGACGTCGACGTCCTCTTCGTGGAGACGCTCTCCTTCGGCGCACCGGACGGCAAGCTTTCCGACAAGCTCGCCAAGAACCCGCTCTGGTCGCGCATCCCGGCGGTGAAGAACGGCAAGGTCATCGAGGTCGACTCCGAGGTCTGGGCCAAGGGCCGTGGCACCCGGTCCCTGGGCATCGTCCTCGACGAGGCGACGGCCGCACTGCGGTGAACGACCTTTCGCAAGAGGGTGGTTGTGGCGCTGTGGGGGGCGGTGCGGCGAGCGTCGGCCGTCCTGCGGCGCAGGGTGGCGGGGCGGGTGACCGCCGTGCGGTGGTGAAGCGCGGTGCGCTGGGCGGTCGCCGCCGTCCGGTGGCGCGGTCGCGTGTGGTGCCGATCGCGCTGACGGTCGTCGCGCTGGCGGGCGCGGTGTGTGCGCTGAGCCTCGGTACGCCGTACGTGTCCCCCGCCCGGCTCCCCGCCACACTCGGAGCCGACGGCCTCGCGGGGATCGTCGTCACCGAACTGCGGCTGCCCCGCATGGTGCTGGCGCTGGTGGCGGGTGCCTGTCTGGGGGCGGCGGGACTGGTGCTCCAGGAGGCGCTGCGCAATCCGCTCGCCGTTCCGGAGATGCTCGGTGTCTCCTCCGGGGCGGCGCTCGGCGTGGCGGCACCGCTGGTGCTCGCCCTCTCCGTGCCCCTCGGCCTCCAGCCCTTTCTGGCCCTGGCCGGGGCGGCGCTCGGCGGACTGCTGACGCTGGTCGCCGCCGGGTTCGGCCGCAGCCCGTCGTCCGTGCTGCTCACCGGGGCCGCCGTCGCCGCCGCGCTCCAGGCCGGACTGCTGGTGCTCATGGTGATGGCCGACCAACTGGACCTCCAGCTCATCTACCGCTACCTCCTGGGCAGTCTCTCCGCCCGCACCTGGGACGACGTCACCGGACTGCTGCCCTGGCTGGCCGTCGCCGTCCCCGCGCTCGTGCTCTGCGTGCCGGTGCTCGGGGTGCTGCGGCTCGGTGACGACGACGCCCGCGCCCTCGGCGTACGCGTCGAACGCGCCCGGGTCGCCGCGCTCGGCATCGCCGTCGTCCTGATCGCCCCCGTGGTGGCGGTCTGCGGCCCGGTGGCCTGGGTGGGCTTCCTCGCCCCCCACCTCGCCCGACGGCTGAAGCCGGACGGCGGGGCGGCAGGGTGGCTCGTGCGCTCAGCCCTGTGCGGGGCGGTGGTGGTGCTCTGCGCCGACCAGCCCGCCCGGTTGGCGCTCGCCCCGGTCGAGACGCCCGTCGGGGCGTGGACCGCCCTGGTCGGGGTGCCGGTCGGGGTGGTGCTGCTGAAGCGGGGGCGGCGCGTGGCGGGCCGGCGCGACCGGGTGCCCGCATCCGGTGCGTCCCTGCCAGGGCAGGCCGAAGAGCCTGTGCCGGGCGCGGAGCCCGTACCTCTTCTGCGGAAGGCGGAGCGATGAGCGTGTCCGAAGCGGCTCCCGGAACGGCCCGGCGGACATGGCGTTCACCGGGTGTGCGGCTGGGCGCCCTGGTGGTGCTCGTGGCAGTCGTCGCCTGTGCGGACCTGTTCGCCGGGCGGGGTGTCACGCCCGGGGGAGTACGGGCCGTGCTCCTGGGCGGCCAAGACCCCATGGCCCAGCACATCGTCCTCCAACTCCGTCTGCCCCGACTCCTGGTGGCCCTGGTCGCCGGGGCGAGCCTGGGCGTCGCCGGGCTCGTCCTCCAGTCGGCCCTGCGCAATCCGCTGGCCGGGCCCGAGGTCACCGGGGTCACCCCTGGAGCGGTCCTCGGTGCGGTCGCCGCCACCGGTCTCGGCCTGGCCGGCTGGGACTCCCCGACGGCGGTCGTCGTGGCCGCCTGCCTCGGCGGGTTCGCGGGGGCAGGGCTGCTGTGGCTGCTCGCGGGACGGGAGAAGGGCGACCCCGAGCAGACCGCCGTGTACGGGGTGCTGGTGTCGGCGGTCCTGGCCGGTCTCACCGCCGTCGTGCTGCTGGTGGCCCCGGGCGAACTCGGCAGTGTCGTCCAGTGGTTGATCGGTTCCACCGAGGGCCGGGTCTGGCAGCACTGGCACCTGCTGTGGCCGTGGGCGGCGGTGTGGGGAGCGGCGGCCTGGCTGCTCGCCGCGCCACTGACCCTGCTGCGCTGCGGCGACGAACAGGCCTTTGCCGCCGGGCTGGACGCAGGGCGGGGCCGGGCCGCCGCGCTCGTGTGCGCGGTGGCCCTGACGGCGGGGGCGGTCTCGGCCGTGGGGGCGCTCGGCTTCGTGGGCCTGCTGGTGCCGCATCTGGCGCTGGCCGTCCTCGGCGCCGATCTGCGCATCACCCTGCCCGGGGCCGCGCTGCTCGGCGCGGCGGTGGTGTGCGGGGCGGACGCGGCGGCCCAACTGCTCTCCCGGCTCCTGGTGGTGGCGCTCGACGCGGACCGGCTGACCCTGCCGGTCGGCGCGCTGACCACCTTCGTCGGGGCCGGGCTGCTGCTGGTCGTGGCACGGCGACGGGCGGACGAACGATGACAGGCAGGAGGCCGGACATGGCCGCACGCACGAGAGGCATGACGGTGGGCGCGAACGACGAAGCGGGGACGAACGGCACGGCGGATCCACCGGACGGGCGGGACCGGGGCGTGGAAGCGCCCGCCGCGATCCGGGCGGAGGGGCTCGGCTTCGGCTATCCGGGGCGCGAGGTGCTGCGCGGGGTCGACCTGAGTATCGGAGCCGGCGAACTCGTCGCCCTCATCGGCCTCAACGGCTGCGGCAAGAGCACCTTCCTCAAGCTGGCCGCCGGGCTGCTCGTCCCCGGCGAGGGCCGGGTCCTGCTCGACGGCGACGATGTGGCGGGCCTGCCCAGGCGGGCCGCCGCCCGCCGTGTGGCGCTGCTGCACCAGTCCGCACCGGCCGTACCGGCTCTGACCGTACGGCAGTTGGTACGCCAGGGCCGGTACGCCGCCCGGGGGCCGCTCGGCATGCTGCGGGACGGTGACGACGAGGTGGTGGCCCGGGCCCTCGCCGATGTCGGTGTGACCGGCTGGGCGGACCGCCCGGTGGACGCGCTCTCGGGCGGGGAGCGCCAACGGGTGCGCCTCGCGATGGCGTTGGCCCAGGACGCCCCGCTCCTCTTCCTGGACGAGCCCACCACCTATCTCGACCTGCGGCACCAGCTGGAGGTGCTCCAGACCGTCGTACGGCTGCGCGCCGAGCGACGGCTCACGGTGGTGATGGTGCTCCATGACCTCAACCACGCCGCGCGGTTCGCGGACCGGATCGTCGCGCTGCGCGAGGGGCGCATCGCCGCCGACGGTCCGCCCGGGGAGGTCGTCACGGAGCGGCTGCTGGCCGAAGTCCTGGGCGTGCGGGGGCGGGTGGGGATCGATGCAGAAGGCGGCTGGCCCGTCTGTTACCCAGATCACCCTCTCGATTCGCCCCAGCTATTGCGGAATGAAAATCATATTCATTAGTGTCTGTGGTGCGGCAAGGAACGACGTCGCGACCATCACCCGATTCATCGACATGGAGGATCCAACTCATGGAGCAGAACAAGGTGTTCAGCCCGATCGCCGACCAGGGCCAGCTCGCCCACCTCTCCGCCACCCACTCGAACGCCCTCGTCGAGAACCCCTTCGACGACGCGGTCGAGGCCGACACCGCGGACGAGAAGTAAGCGGCACCTGCCGCTGAGGCAGGCTCCCGCTCCTCGCGTGGCGGGCCCGTCCGGTCAATCCCCGGACGGGCCCGTCCCCGTGACGCACCACCCGCCCCCTCCCGTACCGGCACGCTCCTCGGAGGCCCCCGTGAACCCCAGTCGACTCGCTCCCGGCACCGGGATCGTCACCGTCCCCGGCGACCGGCCCGTGCTCCGCACCGCCGACGGGGAGTTCCTCCGCATCGACACGGGGAGCGTCGACCCGGAGGCGCTGGTGGCCCGGCTGGTGGCGCGGGAGCGCGAGGCGTCGTCGGAGGAGCTCGACCGTCTGGTGACGGCGTTCGAGGAGGCCGGGCACGCGGTGACCGAACCCCGCCGCCCACCGCTCACCGGGCGGACCGTCCACCTCCTGGGCGACCCCGTGCTGACCGGACCGCTCTCCCGGTACGCCGCGGCGGAAGGCGCCGAGGTCCACCCCGCCACCGCCGACGCCCTGGCCGGGCTCGCGGGGCGGCGGGGCACCGCCGTCGTCTGGTGCCTCGACTCGCCCGTACCCGAAGGGCTCTGGGCCGAGGCCGACGGGCTGCCCGCCCGGCACACCGCCTGGCTCCGCTGCCACCGCGAGGGCGCCCACGCCTGGATCGAGCCCCTCGCCTGCGCGCCGGGCGACGTCACCTCCGCCCACGTACGGCTGCGCAGACTCGCGGCGACCGCCGCCCATCGCGAACTCGCCGCCTACTGGACCGGCCACCGCACCCCCGACACCGGACCGCACCCCACCGAGGCGTCGGCCGCGCTGATCGCCGCGCTGCTCACCGCCGACCTGATCGCCTGGGCGGGCGACGGGCACCGCCAGGGGGCCACCCTCCCCGCCCGCCGCCGACTGCGCCGGATCGACCTGCGCGACCTGGCCGTCACCGAACACCCCGTGCTCCCGGTACCGGACGTCGCCCCGCTGCCCGCCCCCGCAACCCGGGCGAAGGCATGACCCCCGCTTCCCGCGAGGGTGAGCGCGCGACCACCGCTGCCCGCGGGGGCACGCACACGAACCCCGCCACCCTGCACATCCCCGCCCCCGACGGCACCCTCCTCGCCACCGACCTCTGCCTGCCGGACACACCCGGCCCCCACCCCGCCGTGGTGATCCGCACCCCCTACGGCCGCACCGCCCACCGCGCCGAGCTGCGCGGCTGGGCGGCCCACGGGTTCGCCGCCCTCGCGCAGGACGTGCGCGGCCGACACGGCTCAACGGGTCCCTGGCGTCCCTACCGGGACCACGAGGAGAGCGACGGCGCCGCGACCGTGGCGTGGGTGCGTGAGCAGGAGTGGAGCGGCGGCGGGCCGGTCGTCGCGGTCGGCTCCTCCTACGGCGCCCACTGCGCCCTGGTCACCGCGCTCGGCGCCCCGGGCGTCGGCCGCCCCGACGCCGTCATCGCCGCCGTCCCCGCACTCGGCCTCGTCGAGACCGCCCGCGAACCCGCGGGCCCCGAACGCCTCGGGGCGCGCGCCGGCTGGTGGGCCGCCCACGGCGACCGCCCCGACTCGGCCCCCGACGCCCTGGCCCGCGCGCTCACCGACGACCCCCGGCTGCTGGAACACCTCCCGCTCACCCGGCTGCCCGAGCGCCTGGGCCGCCCCCTGCCGTCCTGGCCCGGACTCTGGGACGACTGCGTCCGCGGCAGGATCGTCGCGCGCGGCTCCGCCTCCCACCTTCCGCTCCTCGCCGTCGGCGGCACCCGCGACCCCTTCGCCGAGGACACCGTCGCACTGTGGCGGGGCTGGGGCGGACCCGCCCGTCTGCTGCTCGGCCCCTGGGGCCACCGCCTCACCGCCGACCGGCCCGAGATCGCCGCCGACCGCATCAACCTCGGTGCGCTGTACGTCCGGTGGGCCCGCGCCGCCCTCGCCGGACGGCTGGACCCCGAGCGGCACGGAGTCATCTCCCTCAGCGGAAGCGGGCGTTGGCACCGCATACGCGAAAGAGGCCCCCGGGCGCCGGGGGGCGCCTCGACGCGGACCGCCACCTGGGCCTTCGACACGCCCACCGGCCTCCGGCCGCTGCACGGAGCCGAGTTCACCGCCGACCCGGCCCGCCCGGTCCGCTCCGACGACCTGACCGTCCCCGTCCCCGCCGACGGCGCCCCCGCCGACCGCTGCCTCCTCCTGTCCCCGCCCCTGTCCCGCCCACTCGACCTCGCCGGACCCGCCACCGCCCGGTTCCACGCCACCGCGGACACCCCCGCCGCCGACTGGGCCGTCCGCGTCACCGCACTCGACCCGGCCGGCCGCGCGGACCCGCTCGCCTTCGGCATCGTCCGGCGGGCCGACCCGCCCGGGCGCACGGTGGAGGTCACCGTGCCGCTCGGCACCCTGGGCCGCCGACTGCCCGCCGGGACCCGCCTGCGCGCGGAGATCGCCGGGCACCACTTCCCCGCCCACGCCCGCAACCCGCACACCGGCGAGAACCCGGTGACCGCCACCCGCCTCGCCCCCTCCCGCAGAGCCGTCACGGCCCGGGGAAGCGCCCTGCACCTGACCGTCGTCGCCCGGCGCCACTACGTCGAGCCCGTACCGGAGATATGCCGTTGACCAGCACCCTGCCCGTCGAAGCCCTGGTCGATCCCGTCTGCGGGCTGATCCGTGGCGTCGAGCCCGTCGAGCACCCCGCGGGAGCGCCGCCCCGCTACACCGCGATGACCGCCGAGGTCTCCGACGCCCGGCGCCTGGGGGCCTGGCCCGCCGACCGGGTCTCGCTCGGCACCACCTTCGGGGACCCTCAAGGCGCCTGGATCGCCGCCGTGGCCGAGGCCGTGGAACGCTACTGCGGCAACCGCGTCCCGCCGCCCGGCCACCCCGCCGCACCCCGCCGGGCCACGGCCGCCGAACTGGCCGCGGAGGGGCTGCGGTTGTACGGGCCCGGCGCGCTGCCCCGCTACGCCTCCTGGCAGTACGAGCGTCCCCGCTTCCCGTACGCCGAACTCACCCCCCACACACCGGCACTGTGGACCCCGGCCACCGAGAACGGGGAGCCCTGCTGGGCGCCCGTCGCTCTCACCCACCTCAACTGGCGCCAGGGCGACCTGCGTTCCCTCCCGCGCACCCACCACCTCAACTACGCGGGCATAGCCACCGGTCAGGGCTTCGACGACGCCGTGGAGCGAGGGCTGCTCGAAGTCGTCGAGCGCGACGCCCTGGAGCTGTGGTGGCACCTGGACGGCCCCACCCGGGGTATCGACCCGGCGAGCGTACCCGGCCTCACGGAGGACCTGGCCGGAGCTGAACTCGACGTCCACATCGTGGAGATGCCCTCCGAGTTCGCCCCCTGCGTGGCCGCCCTGGTCCACGACCCCCGGCGCGGCATCCATGCAGCCGGGTTCGCCTGCCGGTACGACCCGGCGGAGGCGGCCCGCAAGGCCGTGCTGGAGGCCGTGCACACCTGGGTGTTCACCCAGGGCGCGGTGGACGCCGACGGCTGGGTCCACCGCTCGGTGGAGGCCGGCCTCTTCGCCCGGGGGCTCTACCTGGACCACCGGGCCGACCGCCGCTATCTCGACGACTGCGGACCGGAGTTCGCGGCCGTGCGGGACCTGGGCGCCCATGTGCAGGTGTGGCTGGACGACCGGATGGCTCCGCTGGCCCGGCGCTTCACCGAACCGGCCGCCGGTGTCGTCCCCGTCACCGAGATCGCACCCGGCAGCCGCTCCGCTCTGGACGCCGCCCTCGCCGCCGGCGGCCACCGTGTGATCACCGCCGACCTGACCACCGAGGACATCGCCGAGACCCCGCTGCGGGTCGCCCGCGTCCTGGTCTCCGGCCTCATCCCCAACGCCCCCGCGGCCTTCGCCTACCTGGGCTGCCCGCGGTTCACCGAAGCGGCGCTCGCCCGGGGCTGGCGCATCCAACCCCCCACCGTACCGGCGGACTTCACCCTCGCACCGCCGCCGCACATGTGAAGGAGCGTGCCCCGATGACCCAGGCTCCTCCGGCGGCCTTCGAGTCCCTGCGCCGCGCCCTGGCCGACGCCAGATCGCCCCGCGTGCCGCGCACGGTTCCCTATGTGCCGGAGCCGGCCTTCCCCTGGGGTGGCCCGGGGCTGCCCCTGGGCAGGCCTGGGAAGGCGGTGGATCTGGACCGCGTCCTGCGCCTCTCGCTCGCCGCACCCCACAAGGCGGGCGGCCGGTTGCGGCCCGTCCCCTCGGCGGGCGCGCTCCATCCTGTACGGGCGCACCTGCTCGTCGGCCCCGGCTGCTCCCTGCCGCCCGGGCGGTACGCCTACGACCCGCGCACCCATCGCGCCCACCCGCGCGGCCCGGCCCCCGCCGCCGCGCCCCCGGGAGCCGTGGCCGTCCTCACCGTCATCGCCTCCCGGACCGTCGCGCACTACGGGCACCGCGCCTGGCCGCTGCTCCTGCTGGACGCCGGCCACGCGGCGGCCGCCCTGGCGCTGGCCGCCGCTCCCGGTGACGTACGGGTCTCGCTCGACGCGGACGGCGCCGACCTCGCCGCAGCGGCCGGTTTGCCCCGCGCGGCCGAGTGGGAGGCCCGGTGGCCCGGCGTGGAAGCCGAAATCCCTCTCGCGGCCGTGTGGTTGCCGCCCACTCGGCCACCCGCGGACGCACACGACCCGCTGGCCGAGTGGTCCGCCCACCCCTGCCCCCCTGGGGCCGAGCCCCTGCCCCAGCCGCGCGACCTGGCCGCGCCGCCCCCTGAACTCGCCGCTGCACAAAGCGTGTTGGGCCACCGCGCGGAAGCATCCACCGCCACCTGGCACCCTGCCCGTCGCCCCGCCCCGGTGACCGACGACGCCCTCCGTACGCGAAGGAGCGCGGCCCCCGACGACCTGACGCGCCCGCCCGCCCCGGAGCTGCTCGTCCAGGTCCTGGTGACCGCGCAGGCCGCCCGGCCGGACGGTCCCGCGTGGGCGGCGGCGACCGGCGGCGCATCGCCGGGACTCCGCAGCCCCGCAGGCCCCCTCGCCTCCGGTGACGCGCGTCCCACCCTCGCCCGCTGGGCGGCGGGCCAGAGGTGGATCGCCACGGCGGGTGCGGTGCTCCTGGCCCACGGCTGCCCGGCGGATGCCCCACCGGCCCTGGTCCGCGGCAGCCACCTCGCCGCCGGGTACGCCGCCGGTGTCGCCCAGGCCCACGCCACCGCCCTCGGGCTCCGCTCCCGCCCCATCGGCTCCTGGCAACAGGCCGACCTGGGCGCCGCGCTCGGTGATGCCCCCGGCCAGGACTGGATCGTCCACGGCCTGGCCCTGGCCGCACCTCCGGCAACCGCCAACTCCCCGGCACTCCCGCACCCGCGCCCGCCCCGCACCGTCCCACCGACCCCGTCGGGCAAGGAAGAACGCCCATGATGCTCCACCCCGAACTCCTGCGCGCCGCCCGGACCGCCCGCCGTCCCCTCGGCCTGGCCGCCGTGCTGCTCGCCGCCGTCACCCTCACCCATCTGGCCCAGGCCGTCCTGCTGGCCGTGGTCCTCTCCCGGATCGCCCGAGGTGAGACGGCCGACCTCGGACCGCTGCTCCTCGCGGTGCCGGCCGTGGTCCTCGTCCGCGCCGGACTCGGCCGTGCCCAGCGGCTGACGGCAGTCACGGCAGGCGCCACCGTCCGCGTCCGGCTCCGCGACACCCTGCTGGTCCGCCTGGGCGGACTCGGCCCCACCGCGGTCACCGGCGCGCGGGCCGGAGCCGTACGCGCCACGCTCGTGGACGGCGTCGAGGGGGTGGACGCGTACGTCTCCCGCTACCTCCCCCAGGCGCTGATCACCGCCGCCGTCCCCCCGCTGCTGCTCGTCGCCGTCGCGCTGATCGAGCCGTACGCGGCCCTCGCCCTGGGCCTCGCCCTGGTGCTCGCGCTCTTCGGACCGCGCTGGTGGGACCGGCTGCTCGCCCGGCGCGGCAAGGAGCACTGGGACTCCTACGAGACCCTCGCCGCCGACTACCTGGAGGCTCTGCAGGGCATGGCCACCCTGCGCGCGGCCGGTGCCGTCGGCCGCGTACGGGAGCGGCTGGAGAAGCGGTCGGCGGCACTCCACCGGGCGACCGTCGCCAAACTCCGCGTCTCGCTCGTCGACACCGGCCTCACCGACCTCGCCGTCCAGGGCGGCACCGCCGCCGCCGTTCTCGTGGCCTGCTCCTCGGCGGCCACCGGACGCACCGCCGCCACCGGGACGTACCTCCTGCTGATGCTCGCCTCCGAGTGCTTCCGCCCGATCCGGGACCTCTCCCGCGAGTGGCACGCGGGCTATCTCGGGGTCTCCGCCGCCGACGGGATCGCCGCCCTGCGCACCGCCGAACCCGCCGTCGCGGACCGGGGCACGGTGGACGCGCGCTGGGACACCGCCCCCGAAGTCCGTTTCCTCAACGTCCACTTCACCCACCCGGGCGCTGAGCGACCCGCCCTGGACGGCGTCACCTTCACCGCCCCGGCCGGGCGCACGACGGCGATCGTCGGCCCCTCGGGAGCCGGGAAGTCCACCCTGCTGAGCCTGCTCCTACGCCAGCGAGACCCGGACCGGGGCCGTGTCACGATCGCCGGGACCGACACGGCCGCCTACAGCCTCACCGCGCTGCGCCGGGGGATCGCCGTCGTCTCGCAGGAGACGTACCTCTTCCACGCCACCATCGCGGAGAACCTGCGCATCGCCCGCCCCGCCGCCACCGACGGACAGCTGCGGGCCGCCGCCCGGTCGGCGGGCATCGACCAGGAGATCACCGCGTTCCCGCAGGGGTACGACACCCTCGTCGGCGAACGCGGTGCCACGCTCTCCGGCGGCCAGCGCCAACGGCTCGCCCTCGCCCGCGCCCTGTTGGCCGACGCGCCGGTCCTGATCCTGGACGAGGCCACCAGCGCGGTGGACGAACGCGGCGAGGCCCGGATCGTCCGGGAGCTGGTGGCCGCGAGCCGGGGCCGTACCTGCCTCGTCGTCGCGCACCGGCTCGACGCCGTACGCCACGCCGACCACATCGTCGTCCTCGACGGCGGCCGGGTCGAGGCGTGCGGCGACCACAGCGGGCTGCTCGCGGACAGCGGGGTGTACGCCTCACTCGTCGCAGCCGGCCGCCCCGTCCAGGAGGACCACGCCGCATGACCCCGCCCGCCACCCCCGCGAACGAACCCGCCGCCGGCTCCCGGAAAGCCGCCGCACCCGCGTCGGACCGCGTCGCCGCCTCCAAGAGGGCCACCGCAGCCGTGTCCGCCTCCGAGAACGCCTCCGCAGCCGCCCCCACCCGGGCCCCTGCCCCCGAGGCCGCCCCCGCCGCCCCACGCAACGCCCGGACCCCTCGGTCCGCGCCCCGGACCACCCTCGCCCCCGACACCGGCGCCCTCCGCTCCCTCCTCCCCGTCCTCGGCGCCCACCGCGTCACCGTCCTGCGCACCTGTCTCGCCGCCCTCGTCGACCAGGCGGCCCTGGTCGCCCTCGTCACCCTCGCCGCGCACACCGTGGGGACGGCGGTCATCGAGCACCGGGCCCCCTCGCCCGGCACCGTGGGCGTCCTGGTCGGGCTGGTCCTGCTCCGGGCGCTCGCCACCTGGCGGGAGATGGACCTCTCGCACGACCTGGCCTACCGGGTCCTGGCCGAGCTGCGCGTACGCGTCTTCGACGGGCTCGCCCGCTCCGCCCCCGCGCGGATCGCCGGGCGGCGGAGCGGGGACCTCGCCTCGACCGCGCTCGCCGACGTGGAGGCGCTGGAGTTCTTCTACGCCCATGCCATCGCCCAACTCCTGGCCTCCGGACTCGTCTTCGCCGCGGCCGCCACCCTGCTGGGCATCCTCGGGCCGTGGCTGCTGCTCGCCGTCGTGCCCGCCGCCCTGCTGCTCCTCTGGTCGCCCCTGGTGGAGGCGCGGGGCCGCGCCGAACGCGGGGCACGGACCAGGGCCGCGCTCGCGGACCTCTCCGCCGAGAGCACGGAGGCCGTCGACGGGCTCCGCGAACTGCTGGCCGCGGGTGCCCTGGGCCGCACCCGGGCCCGGCTGCGCTCCGGCGGCCGACGGCTGGCCCGCGCCCAGCGCGCCGAGCAGTCCTGGGAGACGGGGGCCGGGGCCGCCCGCGACCTGCTGGTCGTCGCCGCCGTCATCGGGGTGGTCGCGGCCGCCGCGCACGCGGCGGGCGGCGGGCGGCTCGACGGAGCCTGGGCCCCCGCGGCCATGGCCCTCGCCCTCGGCGCGCTCGCCCCGGTGGCCGAGTCGGCGGCCGCACTGGGCCGGGCGGGCAGTCTGCGCGCCGCCGCAGCCCGGGTCCGCGCGGCCGTGAACGCCCCCGCCGGTGCCCCCGCTCCCGCCTCGCCGGTGCCCGTTCCACCGGGGCCGCTGGGTCTGCGGCTGCGCGGCGTACGGTTCGGCTACGGCGCCGCCCCCGTCCTGGACGGGCTCGACCTCACCGTACGGCCGGGCGAGACGGTGGCCCTCGTCGGGGCCTCGGGCGCGGGCAAGACCAGCTGCGCCCACCTCCTGGCCCGCTACTGGGACCCGCAGGAGGGCACGGTGGAGCTGGTGCCCACGAGCGCCGCCGACTCCGCCGCCCCCGCCTTCACCGCCCGCCCCGTCGACCTGCGGGACCTCACCGAGGACGACCTCCGGGCCACCGTCTGCGTGGTCGGCCAGGAGGCGCCGCTCTTCCACGGCACCCTCGCCGAGAACCTCCGCCTCGCCGCCCCCGGCGCCACCGACCGGGAGCTGGCCGCCGCCGTGAGGACCTGCGGCCTCACCCCCGTCGTCGACGCCCTGCCGCAGGGCCTGGACACTCCGGTCGGGGAGCGCGGCGCCACGCTCTCCGGGGGCCAGCGGGCCCGGGTCGCCCTGGCCCGGGGACTGCTGGGCCACCCCCGCGTCCTCGTCCTGGACGAGACGACGGCCCACCTCGACCACCGGGGCGACGCGGAGCTGGCGCGGTCGCTCGCGGCGGACCTCCGGGCCCGTACCCGTACGACGCTGATCATCGCCCACCGGCCCGCCACCGTCCGCAGGGCCGACCGCATCGCCGTGCTGGAGGGCGGACGCATCGTCGAGGAGGGCACCTGGTCCGAGCTGGCCAGGAGCGGCACCGCGTTCAGCAGGCTGTTCAGCCGGGCGGCGGCGGAGGCCCGGGAGCCGGGGGAGAGGCAGGAGGCAGCGGGGAGCCCGGCGGAACGGGCAGCGGCGACGGCAGACCCTGCTCCGCCCAGATGATCTTCCCCCGGTGGGTGTACCGGGTGCCCCAGCGCCGGGCGAGCTGCGCGACGAGGAACAGACCCCGTCCGCCCTCGTCCGTCGTCCGGGCGTGCCGCAACCGCGGAGTGGTGCTGCTCGCGTCGGAGACCTCGCAGGTCAGCACGGACTGGAGCAGCAGCCGCAGCCGCACGGGACCGGAGGCGTACCGGATCGCGTTGGTCACCAGCTCGCTGACGATCAGCTCGGTCGTCATCGTCAGCTCGTCCAGGCCCCACGCCTCCAGCTGGCGCGCCACCTTGCTCCGGGTCGTTCCGACGGCGGCCGGGTCCAGTGGGACGTCCCACGAGGCCAGCCGGTCGGGGCTGAGGGCGTGGGTGCGGGCGAGGAGCAGAGCGATGTCGTCCGGCTGCGGGACGGGCAGCAACTCCTTGACCACCGCCGCGCACAGCTCGTCCAGCGGCAGCCCCTCCCGGGAGACCGCCCGCCCCAGGCGGACCTTGCCCCGCTCGGTGTCCTTGTCCGTACCCTCGATCAGGCCGTCGGTGTAGAGGCCGAGCAGGCTCCCCTCGGGCAGCTCGACCTCCAGGGACTCGAAGGGGAGCCCGCCCAGCCCCAGCGGCGGACCGGGGGGGAGGTCGGGGAAGACGACCTCGCCCTGCGGGGTGACGACCACCGGCGGCGGATGCCCGGCCCGTGCCATCGTGCAGCACCGGCTCGCCGGATCGTAGACGGCGTAGAGGCAGGTGGCGCCCAGGACCGTCGTCCCGCCGCGGTCGGCCTTCCCGCCCGCCTGCTCCTCCTCGCTCAGCCGCATCACGAGGTCGTCCAGCCGGGCCAGCAGCTCGTCGGGGGCCAGGTCCATGTCGGCCAGCGTCTGTACGGCGGTCCGCAGCCGGCCCATCGTCGCCGCCGCGCTGATCCCGTGCCCCACCACATCACCGATGACCAGACCGACCCGGGCCCCGGACAGCGGGATCACATCGAACCAGTCCCCGCCCACCCCGTCCTTCGCGTCCGCCGAGAGGTAGGAGGAGGCCACGTCCAGTGCCGTCCCGCCGCGCAGGGTGTGCGGCAGCAGGCTCTCCTGGAGCACCAGCGCGGCGGTGTGCTCCCGGGTGTAGCGGCGGGCGTTGTCCACACAGACGGCTGCCCGCGCCACCAGCTCGCGGGCCGGTGCCACATCGTCCTGGTCGAACGGCACCGGGTTCTGCGACCGGATGAACGTGGTCAGCCCGAGGACGGTGTCCCGCGCCCGCATCGGCACGGAGATGAGCGAGTGCAGCCCGAACTCACGGATCCGGGCCGCCCGGTCCGGCTGCTCCACGGCCCACCCGTGGCTGTCCGGGTCGAGCCGCGGCAGGAGGACCGGGTCGCCGTCGAGAAGGAAGCGCGCGTCGTGCGGCGGTGGTACGAAGTCGACGCTCTCCCCGATCCGTACGACCGCCTCCGGACACCCCTCGCGTACGGAACTCATCCCCATCCGGCGCATGGACGGTCTGCCGCCCCGCGCCCTGGCCGCGGGCGGCGGGGCATCCCGATCCCGGCCCAGCGGGGTCTCCAGCAGATCGACGAAGACGAAGTCGGCGAACCGGGGCACCGCGAAGTCGGCCAGCTCCTGGGCGGTGCGCTGGACGTCCAGCGTGGAGCCGATGCTGGCCCCCGCCTCGTTCACCAGCGCCAGCAGCCTGCGCGCGTTCCACCGGTCGGTCACGTCCTGGACCATGTAGCCGATGCCGATCAGGCTCTCCCGGCCGTCCACCAGCGGGAAGAACGAGCTGGAGTACGCCCGCCGGCGGTTGGGGTCGGACCAGCTCCACCCCAGGTACTCGTAGTCCGTGACGGGTACGCCGGTCGCCAGGACCTGCCGCATCAGCCGCTCGATGGGCGCCGCGAGCAGTCCGGGCAGCACATCGGCGGGCCGGCGCCCCAGGCGCTGCTCCCGGGGGACCCCGCCGAACCGCTCCAGGGTGTCGTTGAGCCAGATGTAGCGCAGCTGCGGATCCATCACCGCCATGCCGACCGGCGACCGGGCGAGGAACCCCTCCAGGACCGACCCCTCCACCGTCCACTGCGGGGTGCGCTCCCGGCCCGAGAGCAGGAAGCTCTCGCGCCCGGCGATCAGGAAGGAGGCGGAGACCCGCACGTCGACGTCGACCCGGCGCTCGTCCCGGGCGCGGAGGGCGAGCAGCCCGCTCCACCCCGACCCGCCACGGGCCCGGGCGGCGACCGCGGCGGTACGCCGGGGATCGGGGGTCCCGGCCAGCAGCAGCGCGGCGGAGCGGCCGATGATCTCGGCCGCCGCGTACCCGAGCAGCGCCTCCGCTCCACGGGTCCAGCCGATGACCGTCCCGTCCCCGGCGACCACCGCCACCGCGTCGTCGCTCAGCCGCACGGGGCCCCGCGGGTCCGCGGAGGGCAGCGGGCCGGGCCCCGCCGGGGGGCCCTCGTCGGCGGATGCCATGCACCTCACCACCATCTGTAGGTTTCCATGGTCGCGCGTCAGTCCCGCGCGCGCACCGGGCCGTCTGCCGACCGGGTCCCTTTCGCCCGTTCGGCGGCGTGACGCGGCAGGGCGCGCCCCCGTTGGGGGAGTGACAAGCGGTTGCTCTGTCCCCCTGCCCCCGCGCTGGACCCGTGTGGGTGGACGGCTCCGGCCCCCCAGAGGAGGGCCGGAGCCGTTTCCATGGGCGCGGGCGGCGTCCCGTGGGTGCCGGTCAGAAGCGGAAGCAGAACTTCCGATCCTTCAGCCACTGGCTCAGCCAGTCCCCGAACGGCACGGTGATGCACCACTCACGGCCGGTCGGCGGCTCGGGGGCCACGGGCGTCGGCGGAGCCGTCGGCGTGGGCGGTACGGTCGGCGGAGCGGGCGGGGTCGGGTCGGTCGGCGGCACCGTGGGTGTCGGCGCGGGGGCCGTCGGAGTGGGCGGCGGAGTCGGGCTCGGGACGGGCCGCACCGGCGCGGCCATCTCCGCCAGCTTCGTCCGGTACACCTGGGTGGAGCGGGGGTTGCTCCGGCACTGCCACACCCCGTGCGGGCAGTAGTCGGTGATCGTCTGGTACACCGGCTGGTGCCGGTCGATCCAGTCGAGCATCCGCCGCATGTACTCCGGGTTGTCGCCGTTGCGGAAGAGCCCCCACTCCGGGAACGAGATCGGCTTGCCGCGCTCCGCCGCGAAGTCCACGTGCTTCTGGAGTCCGAACGGGTCGTTGACCTGGTCGTCGAAGGTCCGGCCCGGCGGCTGGTCGTAGGAGTCCATGCCGATGATGTCGACGACGTCGTCGCCCGGGTAGCACGAGGTCCAGGGCACCGCGTCCAGGCCCCGGCTGGGCGTGAAGTCGAAACGGAACTCCTGGCCGGGCACCTCGCGCATCGCCGCCACGATCCGCTGCCAGTACGCCTTCCAGGAGGCGGGGTCGGGGCCGCAGCGGTGGGTGTAGGTGGTGCCGTTCATCTCCCAGCCGAGCACGATCACCGTGTCGGGCACGCCCAGCGAGACCAGCCGCTCCGCCAGTCTGGTGAAGTGCCGGTCGAAGTCGCCCGCCGCGCCCGCCCGGAGCAGCCGGCGGACCCGGGCGTCCGGGACGCGCTCCTCGTTCCGCTCCAGCATGGGGACGTTGAGGACGAACATCCGGTCCTGGTCCGCCCTGCGCCAGTCGGCCCAGGCCTCCAGGAAGTCGGGCGCGCCCTCGATGTTCACCCACATGTCGCCCGGCAGATAGGTGTGGCCCACCCGCAGCTCCGCGCCACCGAGCCAGCGGGACAGCTCGCCGATCCTGCGTACGCCGGCGGGCCCGTAGTCGAGATAGGCGCCGTGGGCCGTGGTGCCGGGGCCCCGGTTGCCCTGCGGTCCGGGGGAGGCGCTGTCAACGGAATCGGTGCCCGGCGGCGGCTGGCCCGCGATGCCGCCCCCCGCGAGCAGGCTGAGGACGGCCGCGGCGATGCATGTGGTGATGAGTCGGCGCTTGGCCGGCATGACTCCTCCTGGCTGAAAGGAAATTCCGGCCGGTTCGGCCCGATGTGATGAGAGTTCCATCATTACGCGTCACATGCGAACAGAATGGTCCATTTATCGCATTTCTATGCCGCGACCGGTCCGATCAGGTGATCGTCGGGCCCACGGAGAGCGGCAGGGAACCGACCCGGTTGTCGAAATTCGAATCCACCAGCTTCGGGTCGCCCGTCCGCCGGATGACGGTCCGCCGGGTGAGCAGTTCCCGGAACAGGGCCGTCATTTCGAGCCGGGCCAGATGGGCGCCGAGGCAGTGGTGCGGGCCGCCGCCCCCGTAACCGAGGTGGGGATTCGGCGACCGGGTGATGTCGAAGAGATCCGGACGGGTGAAAACCGCTTCATCGCGATTGGCGGACGCGTAGAGCAGCGCGACTTTCTCCCCGGGAAGAAAGGTCCGGCCGCCCAGCTCGAATTCCGAAACGACGGTCCGGCGGAACTGGATGATGGGCGTCGAATGGCGGACGACTTCCTCCACGGCACCTCCGATGTACCGGTCGAAGTCCGACCGCAGCAGCTCGAGCTGCTCCGGGTGCCGGTCCAGCAGCGACAGCCCGTGCGCGATCGCGTTGCGGGTGGTCTCGACCCCGGCCACCAGCAGCAGCGAGAAGAAGGCGCCCAGCTCCCGGGAGGAGAGCCCCTCGCCGTCGATGTCCGCCCGCACCAGCGCCGAGACCAGATCGTCCTGCGGACGGCGGCGGCGCTCCCGGGCCAGCCGCGCCATGACGAGCTGCATCATGGCGAGCGAGGCGGTCCCCCGGCCGGGGATCCGCAGCCGGGCCCGGCCGCGCCGCTCGACGCCCACCTGCTCCGACGCGTGGCCGATCTGGGCGGCGATCCGCGGCCGGTGCTCCGCCGGGATGCCCATCAGGTCGCAGATCACCTCCAGCGGCAGCCGGGAGGCCGCCGACGCCATGAAGTCGCTGGGCCGCTCGGCGGTCATCTCGTCGACCAGCCGTCCGGCGAGAGTGCCGATGTTCTGCTCGGCGGCGGCGAGCAGCCGGGGCGTGAAGCGCCGCGAGATGATCCGGCGCAGCGCCGCGTGCTCGGCCCCGTCCATGTTCACCATCGAGTTCCCGAACAGCGCCTTCGCCCACCCCGCCGGCTCCGGGGTGGTGGCCCCCGGAGCGCTCGCGAAGACCTTCGGGGTGCGGCTCGCGGTCATCACGTCCGCGTGGCGCACCAGGGCGTAGAACGGCCTTCCGGAGGTACGGGCGGTGCCCGGCCGGGGCGTGAACAGTACGGGGGTCTCCAACTCCCGCAGCCGGGCGAAGGCGGCGAGCCGCTCCGGGCGCGGCAGCTGCCAGAAGGCCGGGTCGGCGAGATCGCGGTGTGCCGCACGGTCGCCGGACACCTGATCGGTAACGGTCATCTCCATCCACCTCCACGAGTTCGCCAGGCCATCGTCGGCTCGGGCGCGCGGGGCGGACCGCGCGACGCGTTCCCCGGCGCGGATGGCCGTCCACGGTCACGCGTTTGACGGAACGCGGACGACGCCGCGCCCGGCAGAACTGATTCGCCGCCGTGTCGTTGCCACCATCGCGAGCAACAGCACATCGGACGAGTCGACGAGAGGCAGTCACCCATGAGCAGAACCACCCAAGCGGGCGACGCACCGCGTCGTGGAGCGCGCGGTCCGTCGCGCCGGATCCTCCTGCGGACCGGCTTCACCGCGGTCGTGGCCGCCGGCACCGCCGCGGTCCTCACCCCGCTCCACGACCGCCCGCAGGACACCGCCCCCGGGCAGGGGCCCGGTCGCGCCACCGCCGGGGCCGCCGGGGCCGAGGAGTTCGCCGAGATGTACCGGGGCCGGGAGATCCGCGGCGGCGTGAGCGTCCTGGTCCCGGCCGCCGGGCCGGGCGACGGCCGGGCGCACCATGGCGAGCCGGTGGCCGAGATCCGCATCGACGGCCGCCCGCTGCACGTGATGCAACGCGCGGACGGCACCTACCTCAGCGATGTCACGCACTACGAGTCGTTCCCCACGCTCCGCGAGACGGCCCGCGCCGCCGTGGACGAGCTGGGCACAGCCCGCCTCGCGCTGCCCGCGTCGCGCCACCGGTGAGCGGCGCACCGCCCGCAGGTACCGCACCCCACGGGGGCGCCGGACGGCAAGTGAACGTCGCACCGCATGTGAACCAGGAGGACCAGAACCGGTGTACACCCGCAAGAACCAGCGCGACCTTACGCGTACCGAGAAGCGGCGCCTCGTCGACGCGATCCTGAAGATCAAGCGCTCGGGCCGCTACGACGACTTCGTCGTCATGCACCGCGAGTACTACGTCATGGACACCGAGAACCGGTCGCGCCCCGCCCATATGACGCCCTCGTTCTTCCCCTGGCACCGCCGCTACCTGCTGGAGTTCGAACGGGCCCTCCAGGCCGTCGACCCCTCAGTGAGCGTGCCCTACTGGGACTGGACCCAGGACCGCTCGACCACCTCCTCGCTCTGGGCGGAGGACTTCCTCGGCGGCAACGGCAGGCCCGGCGACCGCCGCGTCACCACCGGCCCGTTCGCCTACGACGCCGGCAACTGGAAGGTGGGCGCCGGGATCACCGACCAGAACTGGCTCACCCGCAACTTCGGCAGGCCCGGCCGCGCCCCGGTCTCCCTGCCCACCGCCGACGACGTGGCACGGGCCCTGAACGACCCGGTCTACGACACCGAGCCCTGGAACAGCGTCAGCACCGAGGGGTTCCGCAACCGCATCGAGGGCTGGGGCATCCACCGGGTGCGCGCGGTCGGCAACCACAACCGGGTCCACCAGTGGGTCGGCGGCCCGATGGCCGGGGCCGCCTCCCCCGAGGACCCGGTCTTCTGGCTCCACCACTCCTTCATCGACCTGCTCTGGGACCGCTGGCGCCAGGCGCACCCCAAGGCGGCCTACGTGCCGGGCCGCAAGCCCGACGCGCCCGACCGGGAGCGCCGTCACGTCTTCGGGCTGGACGACCCGATGCCCCCCTGGAACGTGACCCCGCGGGCGCTCCTCGACCACAGCAAGGTCTACCGCTACGCGTGAGCGCGCACAGCGCGACGGCCGGCCCCTCCGGGAGGAGGGAGCCGGCCGTTGTGCTGTGGAGCGGGGGATCAGCGGCCGTAGCCGTAGTCACCCTTGTCGTCGTGGCCCTCGGAGGCGTTGACGCAGGTGTTGCCGAACGCCGGGTTGAGCACGCCGACCAGGTTGACCGTGTTGCCGCAGACGTTGACCGGGATGTGGATCGGGAGCTGGAGGATGTTGCCCGAGGCGACACCCGGGGACCCGATGGCCGCGGCCTGCGCGCCCGAGTCCGCGACGGCCAGGCCGGCGCCGCCGGCGACCAGGGCACCGGTGCCCGCCATCACAGCGGCAACCTTCGTCATACGCGACATCAAGAACTCCTTGTGAGAAAGGGGGGTTGGTGCGGAGCACGAGGCCCGCATGCCCTGACAACGCGAGAACCGCCGCCCGGTAACGGTTCGACGACCAGGCGATGTCGCCGGTGTTGTCCTGCGGCCGGTCGCCGCCCGCCTCACCGCCCGATGACCGGAAGCGTGGTAAGGCGCCCGTGCCAGTCCCGGGCGGCCGGGAACCGCGCCTTCACGGTCTCCACCGCCCGCTCCCGCACCGCCACCTGCGACTCCCGCAGCCGCAGCAGCGGCTCCAGCCCCGGCCGGGCCAGCAGCAGCCGCTGGTTGACCACCGTCACCGGCTGCCAGTGGTTCTTGTACTGCTCCGCGCCGCGCAGCAGGCTCAGCACCTCCCGGCCGGTGTCGGACGCCTGCTGGGACACCTCGCGCAGCAGCATGGTCGACACGTCGACCTTCCGCTCCCGCAGCGCCGGGTCCGCCCCGTACAGATAGCCGCCCGCCAGCCGCGCGGACTGGAGGGACAGATTGGCGGCCACGACCTCGCCGCCGATACGGAACTCGGTGACGGCGGCCGAACCGTCCCCCACCATCCGGCCCACCGACCGGACCAGATGGTCGGAGAACCGGGCCCGCAGATGCTCCGGGTTGACCCCCCGGTCGCGCCACTGGAGTTCATGGAGGCGCAGCAGGGTGCCGACGGCCGCCGGCACCCCGTCCCGCGGGACCCTGCGGGCCTCCACCCCCAGCGCCTCGATGCGGCGCAGCTTGGCCCGCAGCCGCTGGCCCCGCGAGCCGGTGAGCCGCGCCACCAGGTCGCCGAGCGGACGCGCGGGCAGCTCCATGCACGTCGAGTCCGTGAGCCGGCTCCGGGCCCCCGGCCACCGGCCGAACAGCAGCTGCGCCGACGCGTCCGGGCGGACCTCCCGCAGATCGACCACACAGTGCCGGGCCGCCCGGTCCAGACCACGCTGGAGAGCCCCGACCGCGTACCCGGCCTCCTCCTCGTCCACGAGGATGTCGAAGAAGTCGGAGATCGCCCCGCCCATCGGCACCAGCAGCGGCATCGGACGGTGTGCCAGCATCAGCGGGGCCGCCCCGATCAGCCGTCCCGACCGGCGCACCAGCAGGACCCGCAGCCGCCCCTCCTGGCCGTAGGAGATCCACCACGAATGGAGCCAGGCATGGCTCTGGAACGGAGTGGCGGTGGCGCAGCGCCGGTGCAGCGCGTCCCACTCCCCGGCGAGCGCGCCGAACTCCCGGAAGTCGCGGCAGAGCGTCACCGCCAGACGGCCCGCGCGGTCGGCCGTCATCGCACCAGCTCCCGTTCCTCGGCGGGGGCGTGGCCCTCGGCGGCGGTCGGCGCGGGCACCGGGGCGGATACGCTCCGCTCGGTACGCCGGGGCCGCACCAGCAGCACGAGCCCGCCCAGCAGACCGCCCGCGGCCACACCCACGGCGGTGCCCAGCGGCACCGACGGCGAGACCGGCTGGTCCGGCTTCATGGCGTGGGTGAACTTGATCAGCTTCACCCCGGTGTCCTTGGAGACGTGGCCGCTGCTCACGATGACCGCCTCGATCACCGCGTTGGCGATGTCGGCCGCCTTGCGCGCGTCGTCCGACGTGCCCGTCACCGCGATCATCGGTGAGTCGGGGGAGGTCTCGGAACGCACCTGGGAGCGGAGCGCGCTCATCGGCTCACCGGCCGCGCCCTGCGCGTAGGAGAGGGTCGCGTCGCTGGTGACCAGACGCCCGTAGGACTGCGCGTAGCCCAGCGCGGCCGCGGGGTTGGTCTCCTCCTCGACGACCGCCATGGCGTAGCTGGTGGATTCGTACTGGGGGGTTGCCAGCAGCCCGTACGAGAGCCCGGACGCGGCGCCGAGCAGCACACAGGCGGGCAGCGGCCACCAGTGGGGCAGCCGGTTCAGGACGGTGCGCAGCCGGCGGCGCGTGAGGACGAGGCGCTGCTGCTCGGGGGAGTCGGTCATGAAAGGGCTCTCCGGTTCGGTGGGGCGGTGTCGAGGGCGTACGCGTACACATCCATCAGGCGTTCGCTGCTGCGCCGGATGTCGTAGTGGCCGACGGCCCGGGGCGGCGGGCGGCGGTCCGGACAGGCATCTATCCGCCGGCGCAGCACGGCTGTCAGCTCGTCGGGGCTCCCGGCGATCCGGGTGGCGCCCGGGGCATGGGCGGCGGACAGGTCGTCGATGGCCGGGCAGGCGTCGTGCAGCACGGGCAGCCCGGCGGCGAGCGCCTCCACGGCGGCCAGCCCGAACGACTCCTCACGGGAGGTCGACACGAAGGCGTCCACGGCGCTCAGCAGCGCGGGCACCCCGGGGACCGGACCGGCTCCCTCCGCACCGCACTCCCCGAGGAGCCGGATGCGGTCCGCGGCCCCGAGCCGGGCCGCCAGCGCCCGGAGCGTCGGTGCCTCCGGCCCGTCCCCGGCCAGCAGCAGCCGGGCCCCCGGCAGGGCGGCGACCGCCCGTACGGCCACGTCGAAGCGCTTGCCTGGCACCAGCCGCCCCACCCCGCCGACCACGAACGCGCCCTCGGGAATCCCGAGCGCCGCCCGCACGGCGAGCCGCCGCCCCGGGTCGAAGCGGAAGCGGTCCGCGTCGATGCCGTTGGGCACCAGCCGGATCCGCTCGGCGGGCACCCCCCAGTCCCGCAGCCGCCCGGCGACGGTGGAGGAGACGGCTACCGTGGCCGCGCCCAGCCGCTCGGTGGAGAGGTAGAGGGCGCGGATGCCCCGGGTCAGCGGGCGGCCCTCGATCTCGGCGCGCCCCAGGGAGTGTTCGGTCGCCACGGCCGCCCGCACCCCCGCGAGGCGTGCCGCGATCCTGCCGTACACACAGGCCCGGTAGAGGTGGGTGTGGACCAGGTCGTAGCGGCCGTCGCGGATGAGCCGGGTGAGCCGGCCGACCGCCGACAGGTCCCGGTTGCCGCGCATCCCCAGGTGGATGACGCGTACCCCGTCGGCCCGCAGGCCGTCCGCCACCGGGCCCGGGTTGGTGAGCGTCACCACGTCGCACTCCACCGGCAGATGGCGCAGCAGCAGCCGCAACTGCTGCTCGGCACCGCCCACTCCGAGCCCGGTGATGACGTGCAGCGCCCTCACCGGGTGCCACCCGCCCGCACCGGGGGCGCGGTCCGGGACCGGGAGCCGGGGACCGCGCCGTGCCGCAGCCCGTGTCGCAGGTCCTTGGCCCAGAGCCGTACGCCCCGGTCGGCCTGGCTGATGTGGGTACGGGGGAGGGCGAACCGGCTGAGCAGGGGGCCGGGGGCCAGCGCGCAGCCGTACCCGTACCCGGCGGAACCGACGGCCTCCATCACCCGACGGTCGAGCGTCCCGTACGGATAGCAGAAGCCCGCCGGCGGCTCGCCGGTCAGGTCACCGATCAACTCACGGCTGCGGACGGTCTCATGGCGCAGCTCCTCGTCGGTCAGCGCGGTCAGGTCCCGGTGGAGCAGCCCGTGCGAGCCGACCTCCATCCCGGCCCCGGCGACCCGCCGGATCCCGTCGTGGGTCAGCAGCGGCTTGCGCGGCCCCAGCGGGTCCCACTCGTTCACGCCCCCGGGCCGCCCCGGCAGGACGAAGACGGTCGCGGTGCAGCCGTGGCCGCGCAGCACCGGCAGGGCCTCGTCGAGGAAGTCCGCGTACCCGTCGTCGAAGGTCAGCCCCACCAGCCCGCGCCGTCCCGCCGCATGGGCCAGCATCAGCTCCGCCACCCCCACCCCGCGCAGCCCCCGGCTCCGCAGCCACGTGAGCTGTTCGGCGAGCCGGCGGGGGGAGACGGTGATGCCGTACGGGTCGTCGTCGGTGTCGGTCACCGAGTGGTACGTGAGGATCCACGGCTGACGGCGGGTGTGCGGGCGGAGCCGGGACGAGGGAGCGTCGGCGCAGGGCGCCGAGGGGTCAGCGGCCATCAGTGAACCTCCGTCGGATGAGTGCCAGCAGGGAGACGACCTCGGGCGAGCGCAGGCTGAGCCCGGTCAGGAAGAAGACGGCGGGGACGAGGACACACCCGGCGGCCAGGCTCAGCAGGGCGTCGGGAAGCAGCGGGGCCGCGGCCCATCCCGCGGCCCCGGCCACCAGGGCGGCGCCCGTGAGGCGGCCGAGCGACACGGCGACCGCCCGCGCCCGGATCGGGACCACCCGGGTGCCGAGCCCCATCAGCAGGAGCAGCGCGGTGGTGCTGATCCCGAGGGCGTTGGCGGTGGCGATGCCGTCGACGCCGAAGCGGTACGTGAGCGCGTATCCGGCGCCCATCGTGACCAGGAGCCCGGTGCCCATGGCGAACGCCGGGAACCAGGTGGGCCGGGTCGAGGAGAAGAACGGGCGGCTCAGCGCGCCGACGAGGCAGTGGCCGAGCAGCCCCGCCGCGTAGACCCGCATCACCTGGGCGGTGGCCTCGGTGTCGGAGACGTCGAACGCGCCGCGCTGGAAGAGGACTTCGATGATCTGGGGCGCGTAACCGAGCACCACCGCCGTGCCGAGCAGCACGACCATGCCCGCCAGCGCGAGATCCCGCTCGACCCGCCGCCGGGCCTTCTCCTGCTGCCCGGCGGCCATCGCCCGCGCGACGACCGGGAAGGTCACCGTGCAGATCATCAGCGAGAGCACCATCGGCATCTGCGCGACCTTCTGCGCGTAGTTCAGATGCGAGATCGCCCCGGCCGGGAGCGTGGAGGCGAGGAACCGTTCGACCAGTACCTGCGACTGGCGGCTCACCACGAACAGCACGATCGGCGCGAGGACCGTCATGCCCAGGAGCGGCGCGGTCCGCACGGCCCGCCGCCCGAGCCGTACCGGACGCCGAAGACGCGGCCTGGCCAGCGGCAACAGCTTGAGGAAGGTGGGGAGTTGGGTGAGGATCATCAACAGGCTGCCGACGGCGACTCCCGCCGCCGCGGCCCGTACGCCCCACACGGAGTGCAGCGCCAGCGTCATGCCGATGATGCCGACGTTGTACGCGACATAGACCCCCGCGGGCGGCAGGAAGCTGCGGTGGGCGCGCAGGGCGGCGCTGAAGTAGCCGGTGATGCCGAAGGTGAGCACGGTGACGGCGGTCAGCCTGGTGCAGTCCACCGCCAGCCCGGGATCGGCGAGCCCGGGCGCGAGGACGGCGACCACCCAGGGGGCGCCGAGCATCAGCAGGGCGGCCCCGGCGGTGAGCAGGAGACAGAGCCGGGGGAGGGTGACCGCCACGAGTTCCCGTACGGGGTCGGGTCGGCGCTCCCCGGTGGCTCGGGCGCTCCCGGCGCCGGGCTCCGCGGGGGCCTGGTCGACCGCGCGGCGGGTGAGGGCGAGGCTGAAGGCCGGGACGAGGAGCAGCGCCATCCCGTCCTCGATGAGGAGCGTGGCCGCCATCTCCGGCACGGTCCAGGCGATCAGGAACGCGTCGCTGGCGTCGCTCGCGCCGAAGTACCGGGCGATCGCCTGGTCCCGCACCAGCCCGAGCGCTGCCCCGAGCACGGTGAGGACCGCCGTGGCCGCCGCCGCCCGGGCGAGGAACGAGCCGAGGCCCGGAGCCTCGCCGCTGTCGGCGGGGTCCAGAGCGGGATCGAGGGCCGTGGTCCCGGGGCCGCCGGGTCCGGAGCCGGGGGGCTGGCCGGGCGCCGGGAGCAGGGGAGGGGCGGGCTCCGCGCGGGGGAGGACCTCCGCCCGGGGGGCGGCGTCGGCGTGCGGGAGAGCCTCGGCCCCCGTCCCCGTACCGGTCTCCTTCACGCGGTGCCCGCCTTCCCCGGCGCGGCCGGAGTGCGCACCCTCTCCGGCTCGGCCAGTGCCCACCAGGCGGCGAGCCCGAGGACGACGCCGCTCAGCACGGTGGTGGGACCACCGATGTCGGAGTACAGGAAGTTGACGCAACTCCAGGTCATCAGGGCCACCGCCACCAGACCGCAGTCCGTCGCCGCGTCGCCGCGCGACCGGGCGCGCCGCAGTCTCCCTACGGCACCGACCAGGATCGCGGCCCAGCTGCCCACGACCGCGGTCAGACCGATCAGGCCCTGTTCGCCGAGGATGAGCAGGTACATGTTGTGCGGGGAGAGCAGCGCCTGCCGCCGGAACTCCTGGCCCGCGCCCGCCGTGTCGCTGCCGGAGGAGAGGCCGACCGAGGCGTGGGCGTCCCGGTGCGCGGGGAACCCCTTGAGGCCGACGCCGGTCGCGGGGTGCTCGCGCCACATGGAGCCCGCCGCGTTCCACATGGCGTACCGGTCGCTCACCGAACGGTCCGGCGCGCGGGTCACCTGGGTGACGCTGACGGCCCGCTCGGCGATCATCTCCGAGCCGATACCGAACCCGCCGACCAGGACGACGGCCGAGGCCCCGAGCACCGCCAGCGACGTCATCGCCTGTCGGCGGCCGGTCAGGGCCAATGCCACGAGCAGGGCCGCCGCGGTGGCGATCCACACGCCCCTGCTGAAGGAGAGCGTCAGTGGCACGATCAGGCCGACGGCGACGACCGCCGCGCACGGGCGCAGCCAGGCGGGCGCGGTGCGCGGGGTCCGCAGGGCCCACGCGGCGGCGGCCAGCAGCCCGTACGCGACGACCGTGGCCATCCCCATGATGTCGCTGGGCCCGAAGGTGCCGACCGCGCGGACCTGCTCGCCCATGTACGAGGCGCCGGTCTGGGTGACGTACTGCTCGACCCCCACGACGCCCTGCACGAGCGCCAGGGCCACCAGCGCCCCGGCGACGATCCGGAAGCCGTGGGCATCCTTGAGGAGCAGGCAGACGGCGGCCGGGACCAGGACGAACACCTGGAGGTAGCGGACCAGACCCGGCAGGGCGGCGGCCGGATCGGCGGCCGTCACCGTCGCCACCGCGAAGGCCACCGCGGGCACCCCCAGCACGAGGGCGGCGGCCCCGCTCAGCGGACGCTGCCGGAGGTACAGCAGCCGCCCCGCACAGACCAGCACCGCGATTCCGGAGGCGATGTCGGCCGGCCCGACCGCCGGGCCGCCGCCGTCGCCTGGCCCGTACGGCAGGGCGGGCAGCAGGACCGTCGCGATCAGCGGGAGCAGCGGCCAGTGGCGGAGCCACCGGAGCGAAGCGGGACGGGCGGGTGCGGGGACAGCGGCGGGCGCGTCGAGCGCCGGGGAGGAGAGTGCGGCGGTCATGGTCAGCTGCCTCCCAGCCGGAAGAAGGAGGCCGCGGTCCGCACCAGCACGCAGGCGTCCTGCCACAGGGACCAGGTCTCGATGTACCGATTGTCGAACCGGGCCCGCTCCTCGATCGAGGTGTCACCGCGCAACCCGTTCACCTGCGCCAGCCCCGTGATGCCCACCGGCATCCGGTGGCGGTCCTGGTAGCCGGGGTGCGAACGGCTGAACCGGTCGACGAAGAAGGGGCGTTCGGGGCGGGGGCCGACCAGGCTCATATCGCCGCGCAGCACGTTCCACAGCTGCGGCAGCTCGTCCAGCGAGGTGCGGCGCAGCAGTCGGCCGACCCGGCTCATCCGCCCGTCCGAGGCCACGTTCCACCGGGTCGCGGACTCCTGGGCGTCGGCGGGCCGCAGCGTACGGAACTTGAGCAGGACGAACGGACGTCCGTGCCGTCCCACCCGCTCCTGCCGGAAGACGACCCCGGGTCCGTCCGAGATCCGCACCGCCAGCGCGCACACCGCCATCAGCGGGGAGAGCAGCACCAGGCCGGCCGACGCGAGCACGGCGTCCATCACCCGCTTCGCCGCATGGCCCACGGGCCGGTGCGTGCCGTCCTGGAGCGGGTGGGCGGCGAACCCCCACAAATGGTCCGGGCGGCCCCCGGCCGGGCGGGTGGCGACGGCGGTGTCGCCGGTGACCAGCCACACCCGGCAGCCGTACCCGGTGAGCAGGGCGAACAGGGCCGGACCGTCGGGCGTGGTCTCCGGCGGGGCGGTGAAGACGGCGTGCCGCACACTGTTCTGCACCACGGCCCGCCCCACCTCCTGCGGAGAGACCAGGACCGGCAGCGGTGCACCACCGTCGGGCCCCGCCGGGACCTCCTCCTCCGGGGCGGCGGAGGAGGCGACCCGGCCGACCGGGCGCAGCCCGTACCCGGGGTGGTCGTAGAGCGCGGCCGTCACCTGGCGGGCGACCGTGCCCTGGCCCACGACCAGCGTCGACAGGGGGTTGCGGACCGCCGCGCGGTGCCGGATCCGGTGCACCACCGCGCGGCCGCAGGCGCACAGCACCGTCTGCGCCGCCGCCGCGTACGCCAGGACCGCCCAGCCGAACGCGTGGGCCGGGGCCCAGGACTCGACGACCTCCATGGTCACGTACCACTGGAGCAGCGCGAGGCCGAGGAGCGCGGGGACTTCGGAGAGCACCGATGGGGAGAGGGCGAGCCGGTAGAGCCCCCGGTACGCGTGGAGCAGCACCTGCGCCACCGCCTGCGCGGCGAGCACGGCCCAGGGCGCCCCGGCCGGGGCGCAGAGGACGAAGGTGACGGCCAGCGCGGTCACATCGGCGCCGAGCAGCTGCGCGGCGGGCCCGACCCGCACGGCGGAGCGCCCGCCGCCCAGCTCCCGGGTACCGCCGTCGCTTCTTCGCGGCGGATGAACCGTGGGAGCCTGGACGGCTGTGGCCTGGCCGACGCCGGGAACCGGTGCACTCTCCATCGTCATCGCTCGGTGCGCTTCCTCATCGTGGGGCCGGACAGGGAGACAATTTCCTGGTAGAGACCGGCAACCGCCCCCGCGGTCCGTCGGACGTCGAACGCCGCCCGGGCATGGCCCAGGGCGCGGCGGGACACCGCCTCGCGCAGCTCCGGATCGGTGAGAAGCGCGGTGAGCGAGGCCGCCAGCGCCGCCGGGTCCTCAGGCGGTACGAGAAGGTGCTCCTCCTCGCCCGGCGGGACGCTCTCGCGCGCCCCGCCGACCTCGCTGAGCACCACGGGCCGGCCGCAGGCCATGGCTTCCAGCGGGGCCAGCGCCATGCCCTCCCAGCGGGACGGCAGGACGACGACGTCCGCCGCGTGGATCCAGGGCCGTACGTCGGTGCACGCCCCGGTGAACAGGACCCCGGCCGGGGCCGCGGCCTCCAGGCCGGGGCGGTCGGGGCCGTCGCCCACCAGGACCAGACGCGCCCCGGGAACGTCGACGCGCCGCCAGGCGTCGAGCAGCACGTCCTGGCCCTTCTGACGGGTCAGTCGGCCGACGCAGACGACGAGGAGGGCCTGGGGGGAGACTGCGTCGAGCAAGGGCAGCGCGGCCCGTGCCGCGCTGCGCTCGGACGGCCCGCCGGGTCGGAAGCGGTCGAGGTCGATGCCGTTGTGGATCACCGACCAGCGGGCGGCGATGCCCGCCTCCTGGCCGGTGCGCCGCTCGGACTCGCTGACGCAGAGGATGTGATCGGCCCAGCGCGCTCCGAACCGCTCCCAGCCCAGGGCCAGTTCGGCGGTACGCCCGGCCACGGCCTCGAAGGACCAGGCGTGCGGCTGGAACACCGTGGGCACCTTGCCCCGGACGGCGATCCGGCCCGCGAGACCGGCCTTGGCGCTGTGCGCGTGCACCACGTGCGGGGCGCAGTCGCGGACGATCCGCCGCGCGGCGGCCACCTCGCCGGCCAGCCGCGGGCCCGGGGCCCGGGTGGCGGACCAGCCGTGGAC
The DNA here is from genome assembly GCF_056436485.1 of Streptomyces sp. NPDC043746. NCBI lineage: Bacteria > Bacillati > Actinomycetota > Actinomycetes > Kitasatosporales > Streptomycetaceae > Streptomyces > Streptomyces sp. NPDC043746. The sequence continues at coordinate 100,884 of NZ_JBWKCM010000006.1, forward strand.
CCCCGCCCCGGCGGCGGCCGCCCCGGCGGCCAGCGGGCTCCCGGGCGGGCAGGCCACCACGGGCCGCAGTCCGGCCCCGGCCTGGGCCCTGACGAGATCGGTGACGACCCTGGCCACTCCACCGTCCACGGGCTGAACCAAATGAAGGACCGTCAATTGTCTTTCTTCGGCACGACGCATGTGCAGCACGTACGGCTCTCTTCGCTCAATCCGGTGAGTAAAGCCGAAGTGCACTGTGGCAGACATGTGGCGAAATCGTGCGCGTGACTCGCTCATACGACCACGTGAGGATTACGCGCATGATTCCGCTGATCAGGTGGCCCGTGAGGTCGCTCCGTGCTGCCCGGGAGGCATCGGATTCCTGCGGCGAAAGGGCAGCGGTGGAGAGACGGCGGGCGAATTGAGGGGCGCGGCGGGGGAATTGCTCGGGTCAGGTGTCACCCTGTTCACGCACGTCGAAAGAGGCCGTTTGCCGTAGTGGATGGCATCGCCATCAGTGTGACGGTCAGGCAGTTCTATGGTCGGCCGAGAGCTCCGCACGGGTGGCCGGGAAGCGCACGTCCTCGGCGCGGGCGACGATCTCCACCTCGTCGCCCAGGGCCCATTCGGCCACCCGGGACGCCATGGCAGCCGGAACGGCCCCGCTGATTCCCGGCGCGGCGGGAATGTCGTACGTGGCGTGGGCGTCGTGCGGCAGCACCACCCGGTACTCCAGCTCCAGCGCCCGGCGTGCGGTCGCGAGGACGCACATCTCCGACATCACCCCGCACACCGCGAGCGAACCGACCCCGGCGGCCGTCAGCGTCTCCGCCAGCGTGGTCCCCTCGAAGCCGTCGTCCTCGCTCTTGCGGATCACCTTCTCCGCCGGGCCGGTGTGCACGGGCAGGTGCAACTCCCAGCCCGGGGTGTGCGGTTCGTCGGGCTCCCCGGCCGGCCCGTCGTTCTGCAGGTGGACGACGAGCGCCCCGGCCGCCCGGGCCCGGCGGACCAGGCCGCCCACCCGGTCCAGCAGCCGGGGCGCGTCGGGCACCGGGCGGTCGCCCGACACGAAGGCCGACTGGAGGTCCACGACGATCAGCGCCTGTACGGGGGCGGGGAGGCGGTTCATACGGGCTCCGGCCTTTCGCGGTCGTGGATCATGCCCCATCACGGGTCCACCAGAGGTCTCCTGGTGTGCCGTTCATCCTTTCATCCGGGAGGCCGGGAGTGATCTGTGGGTGGCGAGGGGGGAACGCCCGCCGGTCCCGGAGTCACCCCGCGCGGTCGACGAGGAACGGGATCAGGGTCAGCAGGTCGCCCCGCGCGCCCTCGGCGAGATCCACCCCGTCCAGGCAGGTGCGGGCGGCCCGCAGGTGCTCGCGGGCCTCGGTGACCGTGGCCCGGCGCCCGCCCGCCTCGTCGACGAGCCCGGCCGCCCGGTGCAGCCCCGCCTCGTCGAGCGGGCCCGGGCCGGTGAGCAGGGCCTCCAGCCGCCGGGCCGCCGGGTGGTCGGACGCCAGGGCCGCCAGGACGGGGAAGGTCTTCTTGAGCCGGTGCAGATCGCTGTGGACCGGCTTCCCCGTGAGCTGCGGATCGCCCCAGATTCCCAGCAGGTCGTCCACCGCCTGGAACGCCACGCCCAGGTGCCGTCCCGCCCGGTCCAGTGCGTCGGCCGTGGCCGCCGGAGCCCCGGCCAGCACCGCGCCCAGGGCGGCCGAACAGCCGAGCAGGGAGCCGGTCTTCTGTGCGGCCATCGCGCGGTACTCATGCGGCAGGACCGCCTCGGGACCTGTCCATGGCCGGGACTCGAAGAGGAGGTCCTGTGCCTGACCGTGCACCAGGTCACCGAGCGCCCCCGACAGCCGCCGCACCGCCGTCCAGCCCGTGGGCGCGGGGACGTCGGTGAGCGTCCGGACGGCCAGGGCGAAGAGGGCGTCCCCCGCCAGGACCGCGGGCCCGGTGCCGTACGCCTTCCACACCGTCGGGCGGCGGCGCCGGGTCTCGTCGCCGTCCATGATGTCGTCGTGGATGAGGGAGAACGTGTGGACCAGCTCGACGGCGACCGCGCCGGCCACCGCGTCCGGGCCGCTGCCCCCGGCGGCCTCGGCCCCCAGCACCGCGAGCGCCTGGCGGACCCCCTTGCCCTGCGAACCGGGGGCCGGGACGCCGTCGGCCCCGCTCCACCCCAGCGAGAAGGCGGCGGTCTCGGCGTGCCACGGGTGGAGCCGGCGCACCGACTCGACCAGCGCGGGCCGGACCAGCTCGCGGCACCGGTCGAGTATCTCGGGGGCGGCCGCCTGACGGGTCGTGGACAGCGTCATCGGACGGGGGCCCCTTCGTGGGCGGCGGAGGGGCCGGGGGTGTCGCGCTCCGCGCCCGGCTCGACCCCCAGCTCCGCGTACGCCTTCTCCACCATCTCCCGGGCGTTGAGCAGCCCGATCCGGCTGAGCCTGCCGCGCAGTTCGTCCAGGTCGGCGGCGGTGGCCGCGCGGTCCCGGCCGAGCCGGGCCCGTGACTTGACCAGGCCCAGGGCCGCCAGCGCCTCGCCCCGGGGCTCGGTCATCGCGCGGAACTCCCCGAGCGCCTGCTCGTAGACCTCGCGGGCCTCCTCGTACCGTCCGGCGCGGAAGAACACGTTGGCCCGCATCTTGTGGTTGTAGGCGAGCGCGCTGGAGAGCTTCATCTCCCGGCAGGTGGCCTCGGCCTCGGAGAGCAGGGCGAGCGCGCGTTCCGTCCCGCCCTCCCGGAGGGAAACGATGTCGGCGATGCCGCGCAGGGCCCAGGCCCGGCCCCGCCGGTCGTCCGCGTCGCCCGCGAGCGACGCCGCCTCCTCGAACATGGCCAGGGCCGAGTCGAGCCGGCCCGTGTTGCGGTGGATCTGCGCGATCCCCTCCAGCGCCCACACCGTGTGGCGGGCCTCGCCGCGGGCGCGGGCCTCGGCGAGCAGCTGTTCGTGCAGGGTGGCGACGGTCTCGTAGTCGCCCTGGATGCGCCCGGTCTCGGCCAGCCCGGCGAGCGAGTAGCCGCGCGCCACCACGTCCCCACCCTGCTTCCCCAGCTCGGCGGCGAGCCCCAGCAGCCGGAACGCGAGGCGCAGCGAACCCCGCTGACGCGCCAGCGTGCCCCCGCTCCACAACGCCCAGGCCATCGCCCCGGTCGCCCCTGCCGAACGCGCGGCCCGGTAACTGGCCTTCCACGCCCGGTCCGCCTCCTCCACCTGACCCAGTCGGCGGTGCGCCTCGGCCACGGCGAGCCCGGTCCGGGCCACCTCCTCCTGGGAGCCGGAGAGCTCGGCCTGTTTCAGATGCCGTACGCCTTCGGCCAGTACATCGGTGAGGGAGGCGTTCACCGACATCCTGGTGAGCGCGCCCTGGTACTCGGGCGCCAGTGCCTTGGTCTGCATGGGTGCCTTCCGCGCGGTGGCCGGGCCGCCCGGTGACCACTATGAGCCATGTGTATACATGGAGTGCATAGTCGGTCGGTTCGGTGGGCCGCCCGGTACAGGTGGGGCGGACGCCGCCCGGCCTGGGGCGACGAACCGTTCTGTCAGTGATCAAGACGGCGGCGAGGCGCCGGGGGTTGCTCGCACCGCGCAGAACGTTCCCCGGAACCTTCCCGGAACGTCTTCCGGGTGGTCCGGCCGTGGTCGAGGTCCTGGAACGGTCAGCGGACGCCCGGCGGTTCGTGCAGGCCGAAGGGGGATCCCTGGTCGTCGCGGCAGAGCCGGAACCGTCCGAACCGCGCGGCCGACTCGTCGTCCTCGCCGGGGTCGGTGCCCTGCACGCTGCCGCCCAGCTCGCGCACCTGCGCCACCGCGGACGCCATGTCGTCGACCCGGAAGAAGAGGTACGGCCCGGCCCCCGGGTCGCCGCCGTGGACACCGCCCTGCCCGCTGGGCGTCCCGATCGCATAGCCGCCCTCGCCCGAGGGGCCCGGATCGAAGCGCCAGCCGAAGAGCGCACCGTAGAACGTCCGGGCCTTCTCCGGATCGTCCACCCCGAGTTCGAAGAACGAGATCTCACCGGCCATCGCGGGCACCTCCCGCCGTCTTCGCCAGGACGTAGGGGCGTGTGTGGCTGCCTTCCTTCCACCGTACGGCGGCGGACCGCTCCGCGCAGTGCGCCCCGAGGCCCCTACCCCTTGCCCGTGCGCCGGAGCCGGTGGCGTACCGCGCGCCGCGCCACCGGGCCCAGCTCGTCCAGGACGGCCGCCAGCTCGGCGAGCTGCTCCAGGGCGTCGAACGCCCGGGCCGCGCCCTCGGGGTCGACCCCCTCGTACAGCTCCAGACCGACGAACGACCCGGCCACCGCGCGCGCGAGCCCCACCGGATCGGTGAACTCGCCCAGCGGAGAGCCCGCCAGGACGCGTACGAGCACCTTCTCGATCTCGGCGGTCCACAGGTCGAGCCCGGCCGCGGTGGCGGGCGCCAGCCGGGGCTGGGTCTGGGCGCCGGCCAGGAGCTGCGCGAGGAACGCGACCTGGCCGCCCGCCCGCTCCTGTTCGTGCAGCTCCCGCCCGCACGTCACCAGTTCGGCGAGGGTGGTGACGGCGGCGAGCCGGTCGCGGTGGTGGGTTACGCGTTGCTCGGCGCCGTAGCGGCAGGCCGCCGCGAGCAGCTCGTCGACGGAGCCGAAGTGGTAGAAGACCAGCGCCTGGTTGACCCCGGCGGCCGCCGCCACCGAGCGGGCGGAGGTCTTGGCGATGCCCTGCTCGGCGAGCGTGCGCAGGGCGCCCTCCAGGAGCTTGACCCGGGTGTCCGCCCCGGCCGCTTTCCCGGCTCCGGTCGCTCTCCTGGCGTCTGCGGTGCTCCCGGCCGTTCTCCCGGCGCCGGTTCCCGGCTCGCTCCCCGGCGTGCCCTCGGCCGGCCCGCCGCTCCCGGCTCCGCCGCCGCTCATGCCCGGGCCTCCTCGCGTACGGGGCGGAGACCGGCGCGTACGCCGTGGCGCAGCGCGTCCACATAGCGGGCGCGGAAGGTTCCCTCGTAGCCGAAGAGCGGCCCGAAGCGCCGGTTCACCACCCGGACCCGGATGCGGAAGCGGCCCGTCGCGTCGTCGAAGGACTCGCGCACCTCGGCCTCGCCGCCGATCAGCTCCGGGACCCGCAGGTCGAAGGGGCCCTCGCGGAAGCGGTGTTCCCCCGAACGGATCAGCAGCGAGCCGTCGGGCTCGGCGCTGAGCCGCAGATCGGTGGCGAGGTGCTGGTGGGTGCCGAGGTAGTCGAGGACGCAGGACCGCTCGGGGCTGTGCACCATCGTGGCGTCGAAGCGGCGCGGCCCGCGGGGGAGCGCGAACGTGCGGACGAAGGTCACGGTCTCGCGGCCGTACGCATCGACGTACGGGATGTTCTCGATGGTGAACGGCACATTGCGGCCGGTCCGGGGCACCAGGATGTTCCGGGTGGCGCCGAGCGCGAGGAACGGCTTCACGAAGGCGCGGCCGTGCCAGATCCGGTCCATGGAGCCGCGCCCGATGCACGCCTCCCCGCTCTCCAGGCCGACCGAGAAGCGCCGTCGCAGCTGGGGGTGGAGCCGGTCGAAGTCGTCGCCCATCGCGCGGCGGAAGATCGAGGTCACGGGCGCTCCAGTCGGGTGAGGAGGGAAGGGGGTGCGGCGGCCGTCCGGCCGGGCGGTCTGCGCAGACAGCGGCGGGCGGCGGGGGTCACGGGCAGGGGCGGCAGGAGCAGCGCGGCGAGCGCGGCCGGGAGGACGGCTGCCGGGCCGAGCGGCAGTGCGGCCACCACCAGCGTCATCCGCACCACCACCTCGAACAGGGCGTGCGCGAGGGAGCGTGCCGGGCTGATCCCGCGCTCGCACCAGAGCCGCAGCCGGTCGAAGGACCAGGCGGTGGCCCACCCCATCAGGGGACGGAACACCAGGCGGTCCGCGAGCGCCCCGAAGCGGCCCCACCGGGTCCGGTAGTCGTATCCGGTCAGAAAGCGGATGCCGTCGGGTGTGGGCACGTAACGCCAGTAGCCGCTGCCCTCGGCGAGCAGGGAGAGCCGCTGCGGGGAGGCGAAGCGCAGGGCCGAGACCCGCTCGCCGTCCGCCCGGTGCCGCTCACCCGCGCTGGTGCCGGTCCCCGCCACGGTGACGAAGGGCAGCACCCGGGTCGCGTACCGGAACCGCTGCTCGTTCCCGGGGCCGCCCGGGAGCGGGCTGATCTCGGTGAACCGCAGGTCCCACCGCTGGTGGAGCGAGGGCTCCTGGGTCCGCTCCCACAGCATCTCCGGGTCGGCGCGGATCAGCGCCTCGATGTACAGCCCCATGCCTGCCCCCCGATGGCCGCGCTGGGTTGAGCGGGCGCTCAACCGCTTGGTGCCGAGGACGCTACCAGGTGGTTGAGCACTCGCTCAACCACCTCCCGGGCGGGCGAACAGGAGGAGCGGCGGACCCGCGGCCAGGCTGGAATGGGCGGGTGACGGCACTCAAGGCGTCGGCGGCCAGGGGACGTCCGCCAGCAGGGGCAGGATCTCGGCCTCCTCATAGGCGAGGTGGGCGGCCAACTGCTCGGTCATCCGGGCAAGTTCGGCGCGGAAGCGGCCCGGGTCCGCGACGGCGACACCGGCCAGCAGTGCCGCCAGCTCCGACTGCACCGCGGCGATGGACCGGTGCTCCTCCCGGAGCCGCTCGAAGACCGGGCGCAGGTGGGGGTGGTACCCCTCCATCGCCGGGAACATATGGCCGTCCTCGGCGGTGTGGTGGAAATCCAGTGCCTGGCAGAACGCCAGACACCGTTGCCGGATCTGGAGGCCGAGGCCGGGAAGGGGCGGGGCGCCGGCTCCCCGATGGGCGGCGCGGGCGGCGAAGTGCGCTTCCGTCTCCGCGTGCACCCGGGCCAGTTGGCCGCGCAGCCAGGTGTGCACCTCGGTGAGTTTGCCGGCCAGCGAGGTGATGGCGGGGGCCGGTGTCCGCGGGTCGGGGAGTTCCAGGACGACGACCGGCAGCGTACGGTCGGGCGGCTGCGAGGGTCGGGGCATGCCCCGCCACGACACCCTCCCGCCGCAGCCCTCCGTCCGCCGTACGCTCCAGGTCACCGCGCTCTTCTCGCACGGCCGCCTGACCACGATCCCCCGCAGACGGGCCCGGCTGGAGCAGCTGCTGACGCACCTCGCCGAGACGCTGTTCGAGCGCGACCGCCCGTACACCGAGCGGGAGGTCGACGAAGCGCTGCTCACCGTCCACGAGGACTGCTCGGCGCTGCGCCGCCATCTGGTCGACGGCGGGCAGTTGGTCCGCCCCCGGGACGGCAGCAGCTACCGGCGCGTGAGGTGACGCGACGCCCCTGCGGGCCGGGATGAGATCCTGGCCCCATGGGGATATTGCGCAAGGCGTGCACGCGGTGCACGCGACGGGGGCGGCTGCGGCGAGGCGTATGCCGCCGGTGCCGGCTGAAGGAACACGGGGTCGACGCGGCCGACACGGGCACCGACGTGGCGGAGGTCGCGGTGGAGACCGGGGCGCTCGGAGCGATAGGCCGTGCGTTCGGCGCGCTCGCCCGCGCCCTGCTCAACTGACCGTCCCCTCAGGGGAGATACGAGGAGCGGCCGGACCGCGGGCCGACCCCCGCACCGGCCGCCCGCTGCTCACGGGGCCCTCCGGGGAACCCGCCCGCCCCTTCGCCGTCCACGACAAGCCACGTGCTGAAGTGGGTTCTCCATCAGGCCCGGCCCCCGACCCAGGAGCATCCGTGACCAGCTACCACCAGCCCGGCGTCGTCCTCACCGACCGGCGCTTCACCGTCCCCCTCGACCACAGCGACCCCGGCGGTGAGCGGATCGAGGTCTACGGGCGCGAGGCCGTGGCCGCCGGGCGGGCCGGTGAGGCGCTGCCCTGGCTGGTCTACCTGGAGGGCGGCCCCGGCTTCGGCGCCCGCCGGTTCACCGGCACGGAGGCCTGGCTCGGCCGGGCCCTGCGCGAGTTCCGGGTGCTCCTGCTGGACCAGCGGGGCACCGGCCTGTCCACCCCCGCCAACCGGCAGACCCTCCCGCTCCGCGGCGGCCCCCGCGAACAGGCCGACTACCTCGCCCACTTCCGCTCCGACGCCATCGTCCGCGACTGCGAGGCCATCCGGCAGCAGGTCACCGGTGGTGCCCCCTGGACGGTCCTCGGCCAGTCCTTCGGCGGGTTCTGCGCGGTCCGCTATCTCTCCTCGGCGCCCGAGGGGCTCGCGGCGGTCCTCATCACGGGCGGGCTGCCCTCGCTGGACGCGCACGCGGACGACGTCTACCGGGCCGCGTACCCCCGTGTCGAACGGAAGGTCGCCGCGCACTACGCCCGCTACCCGCAGGACGTCGACCGGGCCCGCGCCATCGCCGCACACCTCGCCGGGCACCGCCCCGAGAGCGCGGGGCACCGGCTGACCCCCGAACTCTTCCAGTCGCTCGGCATCCTGCTCGGCTCCGGCAGCGGCAGCCACCAGCTCCACTACCTGCTGGAGAACGCGTTCGTCCGCACCCCGCACGGCACCGAACTCTCCGACACCTTCCAGGAGGGACTGCGCTCCGCCACCTCCTTCGCCGGACACCCGCTCTACGCCCTGCTGCACGAGGCGATCTACGGACAGGGCGAGCGCGCCACCGCCTGGGCCGCCGACCGCGTACGCGCCGAGTTCCCCCGGTTCGACGCCGCCACGGCTCTGGCGGGCGACGGGCCGCTCCTCTTCACCGGGGAGACCATCCACCCCTGGCACTTCGACGTCGACCCGGCGCTGCGCCCGCTGCGCGAGACCGCCGAACTCCTCGCGCGGCGCACCGACTGGCCCGTCCTCTACGATCCCGAGCGGCTCGCCGTCAACGAGGTGCCCGTCGCCGCGGCCGTCTACCACGACGACATGTACGTCGACACCGGGCACTCGCTGCGCACCGCCGCCGCGATCCGGGGACTTCGCACCTGGGTGACGAACGAGTACGAGCACGACGGCGTGCGCGCCGGCGGGCCGCGCGTCCTGGACCGGCTGCTGGCGATGGTCAGGGGCGAAGCCTGACCGGCGCTGCGGACATCACCGCTGGAGCGCCTCCAGCGTCGCGTCCAGGTCCGTGGTGCCGGAGCGCGAAGCCCGGTTGTGCGGCAGCTTCGACAGGAGGGAGGCCATGCCGCAGGTGTCGGTGACGGCCGAGAAGACCAGGCCCGAACCGATCCCGGCCGCGAGCCAGCGCGCGGCCGGGAAGCGGATGCCCGCCACCAGCCCGGCCACCACCAGCGAACCGGCCGCCAGCCGCACCTGCCGCTCCATCGGCCAGACCGCCCGGGCGCCCTCCGGCCGGTCCAGGCCACGGCCGTCCCCCTCCCAGGCGGAGGTGCCACCGGTCAGCGTCACGGCCTCGATGTCCGCGCCCGCCAGGATCTCGCAGGCCCGGGTGGAGCGGACCCCGGAGGCGCACACCACCAGCAGCGAACCCCGGGCGGAGGCCGACTTCAGGGCGGGCAGGGCCTCGGACAGCTTGTCGAGCGGGATGTTGAGGGCGCCGGGCACGTGGCCCGCGGCGTACTCGCCGGGAGCCCGTACGTCGACGACGGTGAACTCCTCCAGGCGGGCTGCGGCCTGGGCGGGGGAGAGGGAGGCGGGGCTGGTCACGGGTGGGGGTCCTTTCGACGGCCGGGGCGGGCGGCGGGAGGGCTGGGACTCTACACGTGCCCCCAGCGGCGGTTGTACGTTTCTCCCGTACCGTGCGGCGCGCCCGCATTCCCCTCGTACCCGGAAACCCGCCGCTCACGGCCACCGCAGGTGATCGTCGGTAGCCTGCCGGTATGACGCAGCAGCCACTCGCCCCCCTGCCCACCGACTGGAGCCGAGCCCTCGCGGTGGCGGCCCACCCCGACGACCTGGAGTACGGCGCGGCCGCCGCCGTGGCCGCGTGGACCGACGGCGGCCGTGAGGTCGTCTACCTCCTCGCCAGCCGGGGCGAGGCCGGGATCGACGACCTGCCGCCCGAGGAGTGCGCCCCGCTGCGCGAGCGGGAGCAGAGGGCGAGCGCCGCCGTCGTCGGAGTCCGTACGGTCGAGTTCCTCGACCACCGGGACGGGGTGATCGAGTACGGCATCGGGCTGCGCCGCGACATCGCCGCCGCCATCCGCCGCCACCGCCCCGAACTCGTCGTCACGCTCAACCACCGCGACACCTGGGGCGGTGTCGCCTGGAACACCCCCGACCACCGGGCGGTCGGCCGTGCCACCCTGGACGCGGTGGCCGACGCGGGCAACCGGTGGATCTTCCCGGAGCTGACCGAAGCGGGGCTGGAGCCGTGGTCCGGGGTGCGCTGGAGCGCCGTGGCGGGCAGTGACCGGCCCACGCACGCCGTGGACGCGACGCCCGGGTTCGAGCGGTCGGTGCGGTCGCTGCTCGAACACCGCACCTACATCGAGGCGCTGACCGAGGAGGCGCCGGAGAAGTACTGCCGGTCCTTCCTGGAGGGCATGGTGCGCGCCGAGGCCGACCGGTTCGGCGGCCGTCCGGCCGTCCCCTTCGAGGTCTTCGGCCACTGAGCGGGCGGTCCGGCCACAGGCCGGGATTGACAAAACCGGTTGCCGATTCTGCAATGGCCCCATGAAGGAACACGACCGGGACGACCCCGAACTCGACGCCGTGCTCACCGGGGTCGGCCCCCGGCTGCGCCGCCTGCGCAAGGACCGCGGGGTCACTCTCTCCGCGCTCTCCGCCGCCACCGGAATCTCCGTCTCCACGCTCTCCCGGCTGGAGTCCGGCGGCCGTCGCCCCAGCCTGGAGCTGCTGCTCCCGATCGCCCGGGCCCATGAGGTCCCGCTCGACGATCTGGTGGGCGCCCCGCCCGTCGGGGACCCCCGGGTGCGGGCCAAGCCGATCGTGCGGCACGGGCGGACGATGGTGCCGCTGACCGCCCGGCCCGGCGGGCTCCAGGCGTACAAGATGGTGCAGGAGGCGGGGAACGGCGAGGAGCCGGAGCAGCGGACGCACGAGGGGTACGAGTGGCTGTTCGTGCTCTCGGGGAAGCTGCGGCTGCTGCTGGCCGAGCACGATCTCGTGCTGGAGCCCGGGGAGGCCGCCGAGTTCGACACCCGGCTGCCGCACTGGTTCGGTCCCGCGGAGGACAAGCCGGTGGAGTTCCTGAGCCTCTTCGGGCCGCAGGGGGAGCGGATGCACGTACGGGCGAAGCCGAAGCGGGGGTGAGAGGGCCCGCGCCTCGGGGGTGCAGGGGTGTTCCCAGCGCGGCAAGCGACCGCTTAGTATGCCCAGCGGCAGTGATAGTGCCGACAGCGGCAGCGGTTGATGCCGACAAGTGCCGACAGTGTTGTGGAGGCCCCCTCATGCAGGCATGGCGAGTGCACCGGAACGGCGAGCCGGGCGAGGTGATGAGCCTGGAGGAGACGGACCGGCCCACCCCCGGTGACGGGCAGGTGCTCGTCCGGGTGAGCGCGGCCGACGTCAACTTCCCGGACGCCCTGCTCTGCCGGGGGCAGTACCAGGTGCGGCCGCCGCTGCCGTTCACACCGGGCGTCGAGGTGTGCGGCACCACGGAGGACGGGCGGCGCGTCCTCGCCACCCCCGCCCTGCCGTACGGCGGTTTCGCCGAGTACGTCGTCGCGGACGAGGCGGCCCTGCTGCCCGCCCCCGACGCCCTGGACGACGCCGAAGCGGCCGCTCTCCACATCGGCTACCAGACCGGCTGGTTCGGCCTCCACCGCCGCGCCCGCCTCCAGCCCGGAGAGACCCTGCTCGTCCACGCGGCGGCGGGCGGGGTCGGCAGCGCCGCCGTCCAGCTCGGCAAGGCGGCGGGCGCCACCGTCATCGGGGTCGTCGGCGGACCGGAGAAGGCGGCCGTCGCCCGCGAACTGGGCTGTGACCTGGTCGTCGACCGGCGGAGCGAGGACATCGTGGCAGCCGTCAAGGAGGCCACCGGCGGGCGCGGCGCCGACGTCGTCTACGACCCGGTCGGCGGCGACGCCTATGCCAAGTCCGTCAAGTGCATCGCCTTCGAGGGCCGTGTCCTCGTCGTGGGCTTCGCCAGCGGCACCATCCCCGCCCCGGCGCTCAACCACGCCCTGGTGAAGAACTACGCGATCGTCGGGCTGCACTGGGGCCTCTACAACACCCATGACCCGGCCGCCGTCCGCGCCTGTCACGACGAACTCACCGAGCTGGCCGCGCAGGGCATCGTGAAGCCGCTGGTCAGTGAGCGCGTCGCGATGGCCGGGGCCGCCGACGCCGTGCAGCGCGTCGCCGACGGCACCAGCACCGGCCGGATCGTCGTCCTGCCCGGAGGTGCCCGATGAGCCCCGCCGCCGACGCCGCCGAACTCCGCCGCCGCACCCATGAGCTGCTCGCCGCGCACCCGCCTGCCACGACCGACCGTACGGACTTCCTGAAGGCCCGTTTCGACGCGGGTCTCGCCTGGGTCCACTACCCCGTGGGCCTCGGCGGCCTGGACGCGCCCCGCTCCCTCCAGCAGGTCGTGGACGCCGAACTCGCCGCCGCCGACGCGCCGGACAACGACCCGCGCCGCATCGGCATCGGCCTCGGCATGGCCGCGCCCACCGTCCTCGGCTTCGGCACCGACGAGCAGAAGCAGCGCTTCCTGCGCCCGCTGTGGGTGGGGGAGGAGGTCTGGTGCCAGCTCTTCAGCGAGCCCGGCGCCGGTTCCGACCTCGCGGCGCTCGCCACCCGCGCCGTCCGCGACGGCGACGACTGGGTGGTCGACGGGCAGAAGGTCTGGACGTCCAGCGCCCATGTGGCCCGCTGGGCGATCCTCATCGCCCGCACCGACCCGGACCTCCCCAAGCACCGGGGCATCAGCTACTTCATCTGCGACATGACCGACCCGGGTGTGGACGTCCGGCCGCTGCGCCAGATCACCGGGGAGGCCGAGTTCAACGAGGTCTTCCTCTCCGGTGTACGCATCCCCGACAGCCGTCGTCTCGGCCCGGTCGGCGAGGGGTGGAAGGTCGCCCAGACCACGCTGATGAACGAGCGCGTCTCCATCGGCGGCTCCCGCATCCCGCGCGAGGGCGGCATGATCGGCCCGGTCTCCCGGACCTGGCGTGACCGCCCCGAACTGCGCACCCACGACATCCACCAACGCCTGCTCACCCTCTGGGTGGAGGCCGAGGTCGCCCGGCTCACCGGGGAGCGGCTGCGCCAGCAGCTCGTCGCCGGGCAGCCCGGCCCTGAGGGATCCGGCATGAAGCTCGCCTTCGCCCGCCTCAACCAGCAGATCAGCGGCCTGGAGGTCGAACTGCTCGGTGACGAAGGGCTGCTGTACGGGGACTGGACCATGCGCCGCCCGGAGCTGGTCGACTTCACCGGGCGGGACGCGGGCTACCGCTACCTCCGCTCCAAGGGCAACTCCATCGAGGGCGGCACCAGCGAGGTCCTGCTGAACATCGTGGCCGAACGCGTCCTCGGGCTGCCCGCCGAACCCCGTAGCGACAAGGACGTCGCCTGGAAGGACCTGAGCCGATGACCGCGCCCACCGATCCCCTGCCCCACGCCGCCGCCCCCGGCCTCCTCTACTCCCAGGACGAGGAGGACCTGCGCGCGGCCGTACGGGCCCTCCTCGCCGACCGGGCCGACGCGCCCACGGTGATCGCGGCCACCGAGGCGGGCACACCGTACGACCCCCGGCTCTGGGAGGCCCTGGCCACCGGCATCGGCGCCGCCGGACTCCTCGTCCCCGAGAAGCTCGGCGGCCAGGGCGCGTCCCACCGGGAGGCCGCCGTGGTCCTGGAGGAGCTGGGCCGCAGCGTGGCCCCGGCCCCCTATCTGACCAGCTCCGTCGTGGCCACCGAGACCCTGCTCGCCCTCGCCGGGGACGGCGGACCGGCCGCCGCGCTCCTGGGCGAGCTGGCCTCCGGCACCCGTACTGCCGTCCTCGCCGTCCCCTTCGCCACCCCGCCCGCAGGCGCGGCGGCTGCCCTCGCCGCGCTCGACGGTACGGTCCGGGGCATCGCGGACGCGGCCGTGGCCGACGTGCTGCTGGTCCCGACCGCCGAAGGGCTGTACGCGGTCGACGCCACGGCCCCCGGAGCGGCGGTGGAACCCCTCGTACCGCTCGACCTCACCCGCCCCCTCGCCGCCGTCACCCTCTCCGGCGCGACCGGCACCCTGCTGGCCGCGCCGGAGGCCAGTGCCACCGCCGTACGGCGCGGGCTGCTCGCCGGGGCGGGGCTGCTCGCCTCCGAACAGCTCGGGATCGCGGAGTGGTGTCTGGCCGAGACCGTGCGGTACACCCGCGAACGGCACCAGTTCAACCGGCCCGTGGGCTCGTTCCAGGCACTCAAGCACCGGATGGCCCAGCTCTGGCTGGAGGTCGTCTCGGCGCGCGCCGCCGCCCGCAACGCCGCCGACGCGCTGGCCACCGGCAGCCCCGACGCCCCGCTCGCCGTCGCGGTGGCGCAGGCGTACTGCTCGGGTGTGGCGGTCCACGCGGCCGAGGAGTGCGTCCAGCTCCACGGCGGGATCGGCATGACGTGGGAGCACCCGGCGCACCTGTACCTCAAGCGCGCCAAGGCGGACTCCATCGCGTACGGCTCGTCGGGCAGCCACCGCGAGGCCGTCGCGGAACTGGCGGAGCTGCCGGCTCCGTAAGGGCTGTCCCGCCATAGCGCACGCTCGCCTTCGGGCACATCGGTGCGCTCGTCCATTGCGGTGGTGTGCGCCTGCGGGGCGATGCGTTCCGCCCCGGTGGGCGTTGGTCCCTGGGGCGCGAGCGCGCTCGGGCAGACGACCGACAAGGGTGTGAGGCAGGCGATGACGGACATGGATCGCAGGAGGGTTCTGCGGCTGACCTCGGCGGCGACCATCACCGGGGGGCTGGTCGCCGGGGCGGGCGGGGTGGCCCACGCGGAGCACAGGGAGGCCCGCCGGATCGTCCTGACCGGCAGGCGCACGGGCGCGAACATCCCGGACGTCCTCACGGCCGGCGTCCCGTACTTCGTCCGCTACGACCTGACGGACGCGCAGGGCGACAGCGTGGGCACCGAGAACGCGCACTGCCTGCCTGTCGCCGTGGGGCTGGACGGCTCCTTCGTCCTGGCGACGCTGGTCCTGAGCCTCGACGACGGCCTGATCACGGCGGCCACGGCCTTCGAGCGGCCGCTCCCCGCCGTGACCGAGTCCCCGGTGAACGCCCAGCCGTGGTCCCACGTCTTCGCGGTCACCGGAGGGACGGAAGCCTATGCGGGCGCGGCCGGGTCGATCACGATCGACCACCTGACGAGGGACGACGACGTGCTCACCATCGACCTGGCCGACGCTTCGCTGTAGGCGGGCGAGGCGGCTCCCCGAGCGCCCGTCCCCTGTCGTACCGGCCCTGGTACACCCCGCCCCGACGGGCGGGGCGGGGTGTACCAGGGCCTTTTACATCCTGTTTAATTGCATGCTGTTCGCAAAAACAGTCGATCTTGAACAGGGATGTGCAGAGTATGACGGCCCGATCGATACGCGGGGCGGTCGCCGCCACGCTGGTGACCGCCCTGTCCCTGACCGCGGCGTCCTGCTCCGACCCGGAGGGCCCCGGCAGCGGCTCCGGGACCGCGACCACCTCGGCCGTGGTCGGCATCGCCTACGAGCCCGACAGCCTGAGCCCCCTGCTCGGCTACGGCAAGGACGGCAACTCGAAGATCTTCGACGGGCTGCTCACGCTGGACGCCGACATGAAGCTCCAGCCGGCCCTCGCCACCGCGCTTCCCGAGGTGAGCCCCGACGGGCTGACCTACACGTACAAGCTGCGCCAGGGCGTGAAGTTCAGCGACGGCAAGCCGTTCGGCGCCAAGGACGTCGTCTTCACCTACCGGACGATCCTGGACGCCAAGACCAACAACCCCTCCCGCACCGAGCTGGACGCCGTCAAGGACGTCACGGCCCAGGGCGAGGACACGGTCGTCTTCACGCTCAAGTACCCCTACGCGCCCTTCGCCCAGCGCACCGTCCTGCCCATCGCGCCCCAGCACATCGCGGGCGAGCAGGACGTCAACACTGGGGCCTTCACCACCCGGCCCATCGGCACCGGGCCGTACGTCCTCACCAACTGGTCCAAGGGCGAGAAGCTCAGCTTCACCGCCAACCCCCACTACTGGGGCGGCGCACCCGAGGTGAAGAAGTTCACCATGGCGATCATCAAGGACGACGACGTGCGCGCCACCCGGCTGCGCTCCGGCGACCTGGACGGCGCGATCCTGCCGCCCAACCTGGCCAAGGGCTTCGCGAGCGACAAGGGCAAGAAGACGTACGCGGCGAGCAGCTACGACTACCGCACGGTGACCCTGCCCACCCACAACAAGGTCGCCGGTGACACCGCCGTCCGCCGCGCCCTCGACGTGGCGGTGGACCGGCAGGCGATGGTCGACGCCATTCTCAACGGCAGCGGAAAGCCCGCCTACGGCCCTGTCCCCACCGACAGCGAGTGGTTCACCCGGGGCACCGAGCGCACCCACGACCTCGCCGCCGCCCGGAAGATCCTGGACGAGGCCGGCTGGAAGCCGGGCAAGGACGGCATCCGGGTGAAGGACGGGGTACGGGCCACCTTCCCGCTCTGGTACCTCAGCGGTGACAAGCTCCGCCAGGAGCACGCCCTCGCCTACGCCTCCGACGCCAAGAAGGCGGGCATCGACATCCGCACCGAGGCCGGGACCTGGGAGGTCATCGAGCCCCGGATGAAGCACGACGCCGTGCTCGCGGGCGGCGGCTCCCCGGCCGACCCCGACTTCGACCAGTACACCCTGCTGAAGTCCTCCCTCGCGGGCGACGGCTTCAACAACATGGCCTGGTACGACAACAAGGCCGTCGACGCGGCGATCGAAGCCGGCCGCAAGAGCGGGGACAAGGCCGAGCGGAAGAAGGCGTACGACACCGTCCAGCGCGAGCTGGTGAAGAACCCGGGCTACACCTTCCTCACCCACATCGACCACCTCTACGTCGTCGACGACCGCTTCGGCCCCCTCACCACCCAGGTCGAGCCGCACGACCACGGCCTGGCCTCCGGCCCCTGGTGGAACGTCGAGAAGTGGAAGACCGAGGCCACCGGAGACACGAAGAAGTGAAGCCCCGCCTCCCCTGGGGGCCGATGGCACGGATGGCGGGACGGCGGGCCCTGTTCGCCGTCCCGGTCCTCCTCACCGTCACCTTCGGCGTCTTCGCCGTCGCGGCCGCGTCCCCCTTCGACCAGGTCAAGGCGTACGCGGGTACCGCGGGGCTGACCGCATCGCAGGAGAACCTGGACCAGCTCCGGGCCAACCTCGGTGTGGACCAGCCGCTCGTCGCCCGCTGGTGGAACTGGCTGACCTCGGCCCTCCAGGGCGACCTCGGGGACTCCAGCGTGATGCGCCAGCCGGTGGCCGACGTGATCGTCGAGCGCATGGGCTGGTCCGCCCTGCTCGCCACCTCCGCCTTCGTCATCGCGATCCTGCTCGGCACCGCGCTCGGTGTCCTCGCCGCCCGCAGGCCCGGCGGCTGGCTCGACCGGGCCGTCAGCTCCGCCGCGTACACGCTGGAAGCGGCCCCCGCCTTCTGGCTCGGCCTTCTCGCCATCTGGCTCTTCGCCCTGAAGCTGGGCGTCCTCCCGGCCGGCGGACTCACCGACGCGGGCAGCGACGTGGTCACCTTCGGCCAGGTCGCCTCCCACCTGGTGCTGCCCGCGGCCGTCCTCGGCATCTCCCAGCTGCCGTGGTTCTTCCTGTACGTACGCCAGGGGGTCGTCGACGCCCTCGCGGAAGACCCCGTACGCGGGGCACGCGCCCGCGGACTGAACGAGCGCACGGTGCTCCTCGGCCACGGCCTGCGCTCCGGGATGCTCCCCATGCTCACCCTGATCGGCTCCCGCGTCCCCGAACTCATCACCGGGGCGCTCCTCATCGAGACCGTCTTCAGCTGGCCCGGCATCGCCGCCGCCACCGTGGAGGCCGCCACCTCGGTGGACTTCTCCCTGCTGGCCGCGCTCACGGTGCTGGCCACCGCCGCCGTCCTGCTCGGCAACCTCCTCTCCGACCTGCTCTACGGGCTCGCCGACCCCCGGGTGGCCTTCGATGGCTGAGACCGCGCCCGCCCCGCTGCCGGGCCGCACCACCCGCCGCATCCGGGTGGTCACCTCCGTGACCGTCGTCGTCGCCGTCGCGCTCGCCGTGCTGGTCGTGCCGCCGCTCGCCCAGCTCGACGAGCAGGCCGTCGACCTCTCCAACAAGCTCCACCCGCCGTCCTGGGCGCACCCCTTCGGCACCGACGACGTCGGCCGCGACCTGCTGCTGCGCTGTGTCTACGGGCTCCGGGTCTCGCTGCTCGTCGGCCTGGTCGCCGCCCTCACCGCCACCGTCGTCGGCACGGCGATCGGCGCGCTCGCCGGGGCGTTCGGCGGCTGGCCGGACCGGATCGCGATGCGGGTCGTCGACACCCTGTCCTCCATCCCGCATCTGCTGCTCGGCATCTTCATCGTCGCCATGTTCCGGCCCGGTGTCTGGCCGGTCATCGTCTCGGTGGCCCTCACCCACTGGATCTCCACCGCCCGGATCGTCCGCTCCGAGGTGCTCTCGCTGCGCTCGCGCCCCTTCATCGACGCGGCCGTCTCCGGCGGTGCGTCCCGGGGCCGGGTCATCGTCCGCCATCTGCTGCCCGGGGTGCTGCCGCAGGCCGGGCTCGCGGCGGTCCTCATGGTCCCGCACGCCATGTGGCACGAGTCCGCGCTCTCCTTCCTCGGCCTCGGCCTCCCCGCCCACCAGGCGAGCCTGGGCAACCTCGTCCAGTCCGCGCGCGGTTCGCTGCTCGCCGGGGACTGGTGGCCCACGCTCTTCCCCGGCCTCTTCCTGATCATCCCGACCCTCGCCCTGGCGGGGCTGGCCGGAGCCTGGCGGGACCGGATCAACCCGCGCCGGAAATCGGAGCTGATGCTGTGACCGCCGACCGCGAGACGCCCGGGGCTTCTGGAATCCCCGGGGCCTTGGAGACCCCTGAGGTTACTGGGACCACGGACATCCCCGAGTCCGCCGTTCTGGATGTCCGGGACCTCTCCGTACGTTTCCGGATGCGCGGCGGGCGGGACATCGCGGCCGTCACCGACGCCCGGTTCTCCGTCGCCCCGGGGGAGTGCCTGGCTCTGGTCGGGGAGAGCGGCTGCGGCAAATCCGTTCTGGCCTCCGCGCTGCTCGGCCTGCTCCCGGCCAACGCGCAGACCACCGGCAGCGCGGTGCTCGGCGGGGAGATCGACCTGCTGACGGCAGGTGAGCGCACCCTCGCCCGCACGGTACGGGGGCGGCGCATCGGCCTCGTACCGCAGAGCCCCGCCGCCCATCTCACGCCCGTGCGCACCGTCCGCGCCCAGCTGGAGGAGACCCTCCGCGAGCTGACCGGGGTGCGGGGGGCCGCAGCCGCCCGGGAAGCGGCGGAGAAGGCCGCCGCCCGGGCCTCGTTCCCGGCCGACCACCTGGACCGCTACCCGCACGAACTCTCCGGCGGCCTCGCCCAGCGCGCGGCCACCGCCCTCGCCCTGATCGGGGACGCCCCGCTGCTGCTGGCGGACGAGCCCACCACGGGCCTGGACCGGGACCTCGTCGAGCGGACCGTGGACGAGCTGCGCCGCCACACCGACGAGGGCCGGGCGCTGCTGATCATCACCCACGACCTGGCGGCGGCCGAGCGGATCGCGGACCGGGTCGCGGTGATGTACGCGGGCCGGATCGTGGAGATCTCCGACGCCGGGCCGTTCTTCGGCGTCCCCGGCCCCCGCCACCCGTACGCCGAGGGGCTGCTGGCCGCCCTGCCAGAACGGGACTTCGCCCCGATCCCCGGCATGCCGCCCGAACTCGGAGCTCTTCCCGACGGCTGCGCCTTCGCCGCCCGGTGCGCCCGCGCGGACGCCCGCTGCACCGCCGAGCGCCCGGCCTTCGAGGACCGGCTCGCCTGCCACCACGGGCTGACCGGCCGTACGCATTCCCTCGTGAAGGAGGCCGCCGATGCTTGAGCTGACCGGCATCACCGCCGGCTACGACCGCCGCGACCCCGTCGTCCGCGATGTCTCCCTGAGCGTCGGCCACGGCGAGGCGGTGGGACTGCTCGGCCCCAGCGGCTGCGGCAAGTCCACCCTGGCCAGGGTGGCCGCTCTCCTGCACCGCCCGGACGCCGGAACCGTGACCCTGGACGGCACGGTCGTACGCGGCTGGCGCCACCGCGCCCCGCGGGACCAGCGGACCACCGTGGGCGTCGTCTTCCAGCAGCCCCGGCTCTCCGCCGATCCCCGCCTCAGCCTCCGCGAAGTCATCGCCCAGCCGCTCCGCGCCACCGGCCGCCGCCGTGAGGTCCCCGAGCGGGTGGCGGAGCTGGCCTCCCTGGTCGGCCTCTCCACCGAACTGCTGGAGCGCCGCCCGCACGCGGTGAGCGACGGCCAGCTCCAACGCGCCTGCCTGGCCCGGGCGCTGGTGCTGCGGCCGAGGCTGCTCATCTGCGACGAGATGACCGCGATGCTCGACGCCTCCACGACCGCAGCCCTGGTCGCGGTGGTGGAGGCCTACCGGACCCGGTCCGGCGCCGCACTGCTGGCCGTGGGCCACGACCGGGTGCTTCTGGAGCGCTGGTGCGACCGGACGGTCCGCTGGGGCGCCCGGGCGGAGCCGGAGCGCACCCTCCCCGTTCCATGATCGTTGACCGGCCCCCCGACCAGCCGGGGCCCGCCCGGGAGGCCGTCTGGAGCGAACTCCTGGCCGCCGGGGCCGACCACCTCAACACCGACGACCCGGCCGGACTCGAGCGCTTCCTCCGTGCCCGTGCGGGCGCGTCCCGCCTCCCGTAACACCGCACAGCCGCGAAGTACCCGTTCGGCGGACACGCCAGTGCGCCGAACGGCCGCCCCGCTGCGCCACACTGGCGGCCGAATGCCGCAAATCAGGCGCGGCGGAGGAGGTTGGCCGTGGTCATTTCGATCTCACTGGTGCTGCTGCTGACGATCCTGGCGGTGATCTTCCTCCGCAACGGCGGGTTGAAGCTCTCGCACGCGATCGTCTGTGCCCTGCTGGGCTTCCTCCTGGCCAGTACGAGCATGGCGCCGACCATCCACGACGGGATCGGCGCCACCGCCAACCTGGTCAGCGGCCTGCACCCCTGAGCCGGGCCCGGGTCAGGGGCCGTGACCCCCGGGCGACCCGGCCCCGGGCGACCCGGCCCCGGGCGACCCGGCCCCGGGCGACCCGGCCCCGGGGGGCACGGGCCCCGGACCGTACGCACGGCGCCCGGCGATCGAGCACAATGGGCGGATGTCCTTTCCGTCCTCCGGCCGGCACTCGGGCGCCGCCCACCACGAGCACTGCAACACCGTCCTCTGCTGCCGGTGCCAGATGCGTGTCTGGACCACCCAGGCGGGCAACGAGCGGCTCTGCGGGCCGTGCGCCGCCTGCTGCCAGGCGTGCGGCCGGGCCCCCGCGCCCCACCTGGACGGGCTCGACGGAGGGCTCTGCGCCGAGTGCCGAGGCCTCTGCGGCCGCTGCAACGCCCCCAGGCGGCCCGACGGCGGCTGCGGCTGCGACCGCTGGAGGGAGAACGCCAAGAGCAACCCCAGAGGCTATGTCCTCCAGGCCCTGCCGCATCAGCTCGTCCAGGCCCTCGGCGGCCGGATCCCGAGCACCGTCCACGACCTGATCCACCAGGAGCTGGAACGCAAGCGCACCGCCGGTCTCCTGCGTGAGCGCATCGAACGCCGCTGGAACCAGCGCTGGTCCCACGCCCTCAACGAGCGCGACGAGGACGGCCGCCGCCGCTGGAGCGCCCAGGACATCGCCGAGCAACTGCTGATGCCCGGCTCCTGCCCCGACCCCGAGTGCGAGGACGGCCACCTCACCACCACCGACGCCCCCTGCACGCGCTGCCGACAGCCGCTGCACCGGTTCGTCACCTCGGTCGCCGGCCACACCGCCGACCCGGACCACGCCCGTGCGGCGGCGGCCCGGATCCGCCGGGCGATGGTGGAGAACCGCACCCACCGCAAGCCCCCGACGCGCTGAGAGGGCCCCGGGCCCGAAGCCGCCGCCCGCCCGTCCGGTGCGCTCCTCGGCGTGTTCCCCGGGGCGTCGCCCCGCCCGTGTGTCGCGGGCCGTTGCCGTCGGCCCCGACGGCAAGGGCGTACGTCGGCGCCTTCGACGGCATCGTCGCCGTACACGACACCGCCTGAGCCGTGGGCGTGCTGATCGGACGTGGTGACCGGGCCGCACGCCCTATGCTCGCGGCCATGGAGCAACGGGAAGTCGTGAAGCGTGTGATCGGCATCCTCACAGAGGCGCGCGAAATGCAGCGCCTGCTGGAGGCGGACCTCGAACGGGAAGACCTGGACGCGGGGGCGGGCGCCGTCACGGCGCTGCTGAACGAGACGATGCCCCACATCGCCATCCCCGACGACTTCTCCGTCGAGGAGGTGGTGACCGTGGTCGGGCGGGAGGTCGGCGGCGCGGTCGAGCAGCTGGTGAGCGCCTTCACCCTCGCCTTCACGATGCTGGCGCAGGTGCACGACTCCGGGCAGACGGACGTCTCCTCGGCCGACGTCCTCCAGGACCTGGCGCTGCGGGTGGAGGCCGGCGGCCCGGCGGACGAGGACGGCGGTCCGGTGCTCTAGAGAGAGGAAGAGAGGCGCGGACCGTCGTCACGGAGTCGAGGTACGGTCCGGGCGCCCCGACCGGGCCGTCCTCCTGCTCCTCAGCCGTCTGTCAGCGCGTGCGGGCCCGCTCCGTGACCGCGGCGGCGACGTCCTTGTCCAGCGCCGCCCGGACGAGCGCGGCCGCGAACGTCGCCCCGTCGTGTCCGCGCGCCGCCCGGGCCAGCCGGCCCAGGGAGGTGGGCAGGCCCAGCCGCTCGGCGCCCTGCAGCCCCTTCGCCCCCACCCAGGGGCCGGTCTCCGGCCAGAGGGACTGCACTTCCCGTACGAAGACGTCGGCGCCGGCCGGTCCGATGCCCGGCACCCGCTGGAGCCCTTCCACGAGCCGGTCCCGGTCGCCGTCGGCCTCCGCGCGCAACCGGCGCAGATCGCCGCGCCAGGTGTCCAGGACGAGCTGGGCGCCCTCCCCGAGCTGGGTGGCGGTGCGCTCGTCGTAGCGCCGGTAGTGGCCCTCGCCCAGCGCGTCCACCCGCTGCTGCCAGGTGGCGTCCACCATCCGGCGCGGGGTGCGCATGCCGTGGTCGTACAGGGCGCGGGCGGCCGCCACGGCGACCGAGGCGCGGATACGGGCGGAGAGCAGCAGGCTCAGCACCAGGAGCTGGTAGAGGGGCTGCGGGGTGTCCTTGAGCCGGATGCCCGCCTCCTCGGCGTACGTCTGCCCGCACTCCGCCACCAGCGCGTCGACGGTCCGGCGCGCCGGGGGCGACCGCCTCCCGCTCATGCCAGCCCGAAGACCCGCGCGAGGAAGAACCCGGCGACCAGCAGTGCGCCGAGCACGATGAGGCCGATCCAGACGGCCGGGTGCTCCCAGACACCGCCGTCGGGGCGCTCCTCATGGGCTTCGCCGATCGAGCCCTCGGCGGGGGGCGTCTCTCCTGGGGGATTCAGCAGAACAGCCATGTCTCCAGCGTCCCCCCGTCCCGGCCCCGGCGCACGCCGTAGCCATCCGGCCCCGCTCCTCCACCTGCGCAGGGCCGTACGGAGGCACCCCGCCCGCAGACCGCTCGGCGCGGCGAAAACCGGGCACCGTCAAGGAATGCCCGCAGTCTCCGCACCCGCACCCGTCGTCAAACTCGTGCAGCGCACCACCGAACCGGCGGGGGTGCAGACGCTGCGCTCGACCGCGGCCGCCGTCATCGCCTACTCCGTGGCCGTCTGGGTGCTGCCCGAACCGGCCCCGCTGACCGCACCCCTCACCGCGCTCCTGGTCGTCCAGGTCACCCTCTACGCCACCCTCACCACCGGCATCCGCCGGGTGAACTCCGTCGTCGTCGGCGTCCTCATCGCCATCGCCTTCAGCTCCCTGGTGGGGCTCAGCTGGTGGAGCCTCGGGCTGACCATCTTCACCTCGCTGCTGATCGGGCGGCTGGTGCGGGTCAACGAGTTCGTCCCCGAGGTGGCGATCAGCGCGATGCTCGTGCTCGGCGTCTCGCAGGTCGCGGACACCGCCTGGGACCGGGTCTGGGAGACGCTCATCGGGGCGGTGGTGGGGCTGCTGTTCAACCTGGTCTTCGCGCCGCCCGTCTGGGTCAGGTCGGCAGGCGCGTCGATCGCCTCCCTGGCCGGTCGGATGGGCACCATGCTCCGCAGCATGGGCGAGGAGGTGACGGGCAACAACCCCGTCCCGCAGGCGGCGGCCCGGCTCCACGAGGCCCGCAGGCTGGACCACGACATCGTCGAGGTCGATGCCTCGCTCCGCCAGGCGGAGGAAAGTCTCACCCTCAACCCCAGGGTGAGACAGGGGCTGCTGAACCGGGTGGTCCTGCGCACCGGGCTCGACACGCTGGAGATCTGCGCGGTCGTGCTGCGCGTCCTGTCCCGCACCCTCACCGACCTGGCGAAGGCCCGCACCGAGGAGACGCTGTTCCCGGCGGATGTGGCGGAGCTGCTGAAGGAGTTGTTCGGCCGGCTCGCGGACGCCATCGAGGCCTTCGCCGTACTCGTCACCACCCCGCTCGCCGCCGACGGCGAGGCGGCGGAGGACCGGCTCGCCGAAGCCCTCGCCCGCAGCCGCGCCACCCGGGACCGGGTGGCCGACCTGCTCCTGGAGGACGTCCAGGAGCACCCGCGCGAGTGGCAGCTGCACGGGGCGCTGCTCGCGGAGATCGACCGGGTGCTGGCCGAACTCGACATCGACGAGCGGACGAAGCGGCTCGGCGAGGAGCTGGACCGGCGCTCGTCCGAGGCCCACGAGCGCCACCCGCGGGTCCGTGCGCTGGTGCGGCGGCTGAGCCGGACCGGGGCGTGACCCGTCCGGGTGGCGCGCGCGGGATGCGGACGGCTCCGGTCGCTGGTTCGCTGAGGGCAGTGGTGCCCGCTGTCCGAGAAGGTCCGAGAAGGCCAGGGCAAGCAGGAGCACATCCAGAGACCGAGGAGTGGTGATGAGCGGATCCGACGAACCCGCCGACCTGGCGCGGCAGATGCGTGAGAAGGCCCAGCAGCTGGCGGAGGCCGCGGAACGCGCGAGCGACCCGCGGGAACGCGAGCGGTTGGAGAGGAAGTCCCGCTCCATGCGGGACCGGAGCGAGCAGCAGAGCGGTATGGCCGCCGGAGACATCCATCCGCAGAAGTGACGGAGCGCGGGTGTGCTCAGGCCGCCCACTCCAGCAGCCGTTCCACCGGCCAGGTGGTCACCACCCGGTCCGCCGGCACGTCGCACTCCTCGGCCCGCGCGCAGCCGTACGGCTGCCAGTCCAGCTGGCCGGGGGCGTGCGCGTCCGTGTCGATGGAGACGAGCGCGCCGGCCTCGACCGCCCGGCGCAGCAGACGGCGGGGCGGGTCCAGCCGTTCCGGCCGGCAGTTGATCTCCACCGCCGTCCCCGCCTCGGCGCACGCGGCGAAGACCCGGTCCGCGTCGAACCGTGACTCGGGCCTGCCGCGCCCGGACAGCAGCCGGCCCGTGCAGTGACCGAGGACGTTCGCCCGGGGATGGCGTACGGCCGCCTCCAGGCGCCGCGTCATCGGGGCCGGGTCCATCCGCAGCTTGGAGTGGACGGAGACCACCACCACGTCCAGCAGCTCCAGCAGCTCCGGCTCCTGGTCCAGCGAACCGTCCGGCAGGATGTCGCACTCGATCCCGGTCAGCAGCCGGAACGGCGCCCACTCCTCATTGAGCCGCTCCACCACCTCCAACTGCTCCCGCAGCCGCTCGGGCGACAGACCGCCTGCCACCGTCAGCCGGGGCGAGTGGTCGGTGAGGACCGCCCACTCGTGCCCCAGCTCCGCCGCCGTGAGGCCCATCTCCACGATCGGGCTGCCGCCGTCGGACCAGTCGGAGTGGAGATGGCAGTCGCCCCGCAGCCGGGCGCGCAGCTCCCGGCCCGCATCCGGCGGCGGCTCGGCGGCGGCCTCCTCCTCCAGCCGCTCCAGATAGCCGGGCACCTCGCCCGCCTGGGCCTCCCGGATCACCTGGGCGGTACGCGGCCCGATCCCGGAGAGCCGCTCCAGGGTCCCGGCGGCCACCCGCTCGGCCGCCTCACCGGGCTCCATCGAGGCCACGACCTCGGCGGCCCTACGGAAGGCCTTCACCCGGTAGGTGGCGGCCTGCGAGCGCTCCAGCAGGAACGCGATCCGCCGCAGAGCGGTGACGGGGTCCATCGGCACCTCCACAGGCTCGTCGGCCGCCCGGCCGATACCCCTGTCCGGGCCGCCTCCCACCAGGATGGCCGCCCCGGCCCCCGTACGGCCACCGCACCGGTCCCGGAGCGCTCTACGGGCCGACGGCCCAGCGCTCGGCCCCGTGGTCGTAGTCGTGGACGGGCCGCCCCGGCGCCCCGCTCGTACGGAACGGGCGCCCGCCGTCGTCGATCCGTACCGTCCCCGACCGGCCGCCGCCGCTCCACCGCAGCTCCGCCACCCAGTCGCAGTCGCAGCGGGCCGCACGCGCGGTGACGAGCAGCACCTCGGGGTCCGAGGCCGAGACCCGGTACGGGAAGGAGACCGCCGGGATCGGCTCCCCCGTGTCGTTGCCCGGCACGGACCGGGCCACGGGACGCTCCCTGTCGAGATCGACGTCGAACATCCGCGGCGTGAGCGCCCCGCCGCACCCGGAACTCATCCGGTGCACCCGCCCCTCGGCGGGCGCCCGCCGCTCGACCACCCGGATCCGCAGCGCCTCCAGCACCACCGCCCCCTGGTCCTTGCCCTGGAGGGTGATCCGCACGCCGGTCTCACCCGCGTGCACCGCGCCGAGCGCCGCCGCCCAGACCTTCGCGTCGGCCTCCTCCGGAGGCGGCGGGACGGCGGCCGGGGGCCGGGCGACGAGATAGGAGTGCCCGCAGCCGTACTTCCACACGTGATCGTCACTGGTCCAGGTGAACGGGGGAGCCGGTGGCGCTGACACGTCCGCCGCCCCCTCGGCCCGCTTCGGCAGGGACCCGGCCAGGGCGAGTGCCAGCACGGCGACGGCCCCGCACACCGAGAGAGCCTGGGCCCAGCGGCGTACGGAGGGGGCGCGGCGGGCCGGGGGCGGTGCGCCGGCGTGGGTGGACGGACTTGTGTCGGGGTGCGCGGAAGCGGGGGCGGAGGCGGGGGTGCCGGGCACGGCAGGTCGCCCGGCGGCGGGCGGCACGGAACCGCCGGGCGCGCCCCCTCCCGGTGGGTGCGGGCGTTCGGTGCCGGTCCCGTCCGTAGCCGACGCCCGGGGGCTCGCGTCGTCGAGCAAGTCCGTACCCACCGCTGCCAGGCCCTCGGCGCCCGGAGCCCGGACCGGGAGCGGGGCAGGGCCCGCGTCGGCCCCCTGCCCGGCCCCGGCCCCCGCCTCCATCCGCTCCACCCGTTCCGCGTCCGCCCGTAGCCACAGGCGGTGCAGGGTCCGGCGCTCCTCGGGCGTGCGGCCGCACAAACGGGCCAGCCGCTCCACAGGGGCGAACTCCGCCGGCACGGTCTGCCCGGTGCAGTAGCGGTGGAGCGTCGAAGTGCTCACCCCGATCCGGCGGGCCAGCGACGCGTACGTCCGGCCGGAGTCCGCCCGGAGCCCTCGCAGGCGCTCCGCCAACGCCTCGCGGGCGCAACCCCCGGCCGTTCCCCGCTCCTCGTCCGACACCCGCAGTCCTCCTCCCGGCCTCCCCGGCCGTCCCAGGGGCGTTCCACCCCCCTGGGAACACCCACGTCAGCGGGGGTGGGACGGTTCCGTGCCGACCGGAACCGGTGTCGTTCTTGTCGGCGCCCCCGCACCCGCCCCAGTCTGTTGCCGTGCCGACCGATCCGGCACACCGACCGACTGCGACCACCTGAACGGGGAGTTCCACCATGCGCACCACTCGTACGCTCCGCACCGCCCTCCTGACCGCCGCCGCCGCGGGCCTGGCCGTCACCGCGCTGTCCTCGGCGCCCGTCTCCGCCGCCCCCGCGCCCTCCGCCTCCGCCGCGCCGCAGTTCCTCTCCGCCGCGCAGTGGCCCGCCTCCCACACCCCCTGGACCGCCGGTCCGGTACGGAAGGGGCTGCCCCAGGACGGTTCCTTCTGCACGGCCGGCACCACCCCGGCCCCGGGCACCCGCCACCGGGACTTCCGTACCGAGCTGGACACCGGGGCCCGCCAGACGATCACCGTCGCACCCACCACCGCGAAGGCGAAGGCGCTCGCCGCCGAGCTGCGGACCGCGCTGGCGACCTGCCTGGGACGGATGAAGGAGCAGGACCCGGGCATCGAGGGCGTCAGCCGGTACCACGGGCGGGTGAACGTGGAGGAGGGCGCGTACGTCTACAGCATCGACACCTCCCACCCCGAGGCCGGCTCCACGGACATCGGCCTCTACGCGGTCGGCCGGGACGGGCGCACGGTGACCGTCCTGGAGTGGGGACAGCTCGGTGGCCTGGACGGCGCCCCGCTGAAGGGGTTCAAGAAGACCACTGCCACCGCGGTCGCCAAGCTGCACTGAGACAGGCGCGGCGGACCGGCCGGAGGGGCTCCCGGCCGGTCCGCCGACGTGCCCGCCCCCTCCGCCTGGAGCATCCTGGCTGTGTGACCCGGCACGATGCGACCCGCCCGGCCCGCTTCCCCGGCAGCGGGGCCGCGGCCGGGGAAGCCCACGGCGGCCGAGTACCGGACGAGCTGTCCCTCGTACTCGCGCAGGGAATCGTGAGCGCCGTCGAGTCCGCCGAGGGGTACGCGGGTGGCGTCTATCTCCGCTCCGGTACCCACGGCCTGCTGCGCCTGGCCGTGCTGGCCGGGCTGCCGGGACCGCTCTTCCGACCCTGGTGGCGGATGCACATCAACCGGCCGTTCCCCGTCTCCGAGGCCTACCGCACCGGGCGCCCCGTGCTGCTCGCCGACGCGGAGGAGGCCATGCGCCGCTTTCCGCAGCTGATGGCAGGGCTGCCGTTCCCCTTCGGCTCGCTCTGGATCCCGATCGCCGGCCCGAACGGCAGCATGGGGGTCCTGGCCATCCTGCGCCCCGCCACCCCCGGCGAGGAGGTCGACCCCGCCGTCGGGGAGCGGCTGCTGAGCCTGGGCCGTCGGCTGGGGGCCGCGCTCGCGGATCTGGAGTCGCGGTCCTTCCCCGTCGTCTGGGAGAGCGAGCCGATCCCCGTCCAGCTGCCGGCCGCTCCCGCACCGCCGGTGCGGGTCGGGCGCTTCGACTGGGACCTGCACTCCGGGGGCCTCACCGCGGACGACGACCTGTGCGCGATCTTCGGCACCGAGCCGGAGGACTTCCCGGGCACGGTCGACGCCCTCGCGGAACGCCTCGTGCCGGAGGACGTGTACGGGCTGTGGGCGCTGGCCCGGCAGGCGGTGGAGTCCGCCGATCCGGTGGTGCGGCGGATGCGGCTGCGCGGCCCCGACGGCCGCTACCACCTGCTGGAGCTCTCCGGCCGCTGGACCCATCCGGACGGCGAGAGCGCCGAGAGCCATCTCACCGGCTTCGTCGTCGACTTCGGCGCCGGGCCCGTCGTCGCGGAGGCGGCCGATCGGCTGCCCCGGGGAATCGTCTCCCTGGACCGGATCGGCCGCATCACCTACGCCAACGCGCTCGCGGAGAAGCTGCTCGACCGCCCACGGGGGGAGCTGGTCGGCCATGTGGTGTGGGAGGTGCTGCCGTGGTTCGGTCATCCGGCGTACGAGGACCACTGGCGGGCGGCCCTGATCTCCGACGAACCCGTCCACTTCCTCGCCCGGCGTGACCCCTCCGTCTGGCTCTCCGTCTCCCTCTACCCGGGTCACGACGGGCTGAGCGCGGTATTCCAGGCGACCGAACAGCCGGCGTACGCTCCCGGCTCCGTCACCGCGCCCGGCCTGGGCATCGGCTCCGCCGCCGACCGGGCCTCCGCGCTCTACCGCCCGGTCGCCCTGGCCATCGCGCTCACCGAGGCGGTCACGGCCCGTCAGGTCTCCGCCGTCGTCACCGAGGAGCTGCTGCCCGCGTTCGGCGGGCGGCAGCTCGCCATCTACCTGCTGAGCGAGCGCCACCTCCACCTCGCCTGGGAGACGGGGTTCCCCAAGGGGTTCCTCGACCGCTTCGACGGGGTCGGGCTCGACGTCTCCATCCCGGGCGTGGAGACCCTCACCACCGGGCGCCCGATCTTCTTCGAGTCCATGCAGCGGCTGGCCGACGCCTACCCGGGCATCCCGATGGAGACCGACGTAGGGGCGCGGGCGTTCCTGCCGCTGATCGCCTCGGGGCGGCCCGTCGGCTCGTGCATCCTCGGCTTCGACCGGCCGCGCGGGTTCAGCCCGGAGGAGCGCACCGTCCTGACCGCCCTCGCCGGACTCATCGCCCAGGCCCTGCAACGCGCGCAGCGGTACGACAGCGAGTCGGCGCTCGCCCGGGGGCTCCAGGACGCCCTGCTGCCCCACCGGCTGCCGGAGGTGGAGGGGGTCGACACGCTCGGGCGCTATCTCTCCGGCACCCAGGACATGGAGGTGGGCGGCGACTGGTACGACGTCATCGAGACCGGCCACGAGCTCGCCCTGGTCATCGGGGACGTCCAGGGGCACGGTGTGTCCGCGGCCGCCACCATGGGGCAACTGCGCAGTGCGGTCAGGGCGTTCGCCCTCAGCGACCATGATCCGCAGGAGGTGGTGAGCGGCACCAACCGGCTGCTCATCGACCTGGACCCGGGGCAGTTCGCCAGCTGCTGCTACATCGTGCTCGACCCGGTCACCGGACGGGCCCGCGCCGTGCGGGCGGGCCATCCGCAGCCGGTGCTGCGCCACCACGACGGCCGGACCGGGGTGCTGGACCTGCCCGGCGGCATCGTGCTCGGCGTCGACGGGCACGCGACCTACCCGGTCGCCGAGCTGACCCTCGCACCGGGCGACATGCTGGCCCTCTTCACCGACGGGCTCATCGAACGGCCCGGCACCGACATCGACGAGGGCATCGAACGGCTGCGCGCCACGATCGCCGGGGTCGGCACCGTCCCGCTGGCCGAGACGGCGAACCGGGTGATGGGGGAGGCCCGGCAGGCGGCGGACCGCCCCGACGACATCGCCCTGCTGCTCGCGGCCCGCTGGACGCACACTCCCGAGAAGCCGCCGCCGCCGTCCCGTGGCACCGCCCCGCCCGACCTGTGGCGGACCTTCCGCGGGCCGGGCCCGGGTGGCGCGGGAAGCACCCCGGGCCCGGCCTGACGGGCAACAGCCCCGTATGCCTCAGGCGCCCGAGGCGTCCAGCATGCCCTCGCGCTCCACGACCTTGATCCGCTCACGGCCCTGGGCCGCGCCGAGCGCCTGCTCGTGGGCGTCCAGCTTGTGCCAGCCCTCCCACGTCGTGTAGCGGACGTTCCGGCTCTCCAGGAAGGCCTCGACGGCCTCCGGGGCGGGCGTCGCCGGCTCGGCCAGCCGGCCGGCGGCGCGGTCCTCCAGGAGGCAGGCGACGGTCTCGTTGGCGTCGCCCTTGGTGTGGCCGATCAGACCGATCGGGCCGCGCTTGATCCAGCCCGTGACGTAGACCGAGGCCATGTGCTCGCCACCGGAGACGACCCGGCCCGCCTCGTGCGGGACCGTGCCGGAGGCCACGTCGAAGGGGAGCTTCGGCAGCTCCTCCGAGTAGTAGCCGACGGCCCGGTAGACGCTCTGGATGTCCCAGTCGGTGAACGCGCCGGTGCCCCGGACGTTGCCGGTCCCGTCCAGCTCGGTCCGCTCGGTGCGCAGCGCGGTGACCTTGCCGTCCTCGCCGAGGATCTCGACCGGGGACTCGAAGAAGTGCAGGAAGAGCTTGTGCGGGCGGTCGCCGACATCGCGGATCGCCCAGTTCTCCAGCGTCTGCGCGACCATGTTGGCCTGCTTGTTCTCCCGACGGGTGGCGATGGAGCCCTCGTCGTAGTCGATGTCCTCGGGGTTGACGATGACCTCGATGTTGGGGGAGTGGTCCAGCTCCCGCAGTTCCATCGGGCTGAACTTGGCCTGCGCCGGGCCACGCCGCCCGAAGACGTGCACCTCCAGCGCCTTGTTCGCCTTGAGGCCCTGGTACACGT
The DNA here is from genome assembly GCF_056436485.1 of Streptomyces sp. NPDC043746. Lineage (NCBI taxonomy): Bacteria > Bacillati > Actinomycetota > Actinomycetes > Kitasatosporales > Streptomycetaceae > Streptomyces > Streptomyces sp. NPDC043746. The sequence continues at coordinate 132,868 of NZ_JBWKCM010000006.1, forward strand.
TGTCCGGGATCTCGGTCGGCAGCAGCTCGTCAGCCGTCTTGGCCAGGACACGGGCCACGTCCAGCGCCACGTTGCCGACGCCGAGGACGGCGACCTTCTCGGCGGTCAGCGGCCAGGTGCGCGGGACCTCGGGGTGGCCGTCGTACCAGGAGACGAACTCGGCCGCGCCGTGGGAGCCGTCCAGCTCGATGCCGGGGATGTCGAGGGCCCGGTCGGCCTCGGCGCCGGTGGAGAAGATCACCGCGTCGTAGAACGAGCGCAGGTCGTCCAGGTCGATGTCGTCGGGGTAGCTGACATTGCCGAAGAGACGGATCTGCGGCTTGTCCAGCACCTGGTGCAGCGCCTTGACGATGCCCTTGATCCGGGGGTGGTCGGGGGCCACGCCGTAACGGATCAGACCGAAGGGAGCGGGCATGCGCTCGAACAGGTCGATCGAGACCCCCGGGTCCTGGCAGACCTCGGATTTGAGCAGCGCGTCCGCAGCGTAGATACCGGCGGGGCCGGCTCCGACAATGGCGACGCGGACGGGGCGTGTCATGGCGTGTTGATCCTTAAGGCGGGCGAACGCGGGCAGGTCAGGCAGGTCGGGCAGGTTACAGAGTACGCGGCAAGTAAGGGTGGGCTTACTAGTGTCCACCCCACACGGTAAGCCAAGGCCGGGTGCGGCTTCCGACCCGCCCTACGGAGCCGCCCGATAAGTCCGTTTTCGTGAAGCGGTTTGGGCGATTTTACCCTTTTATTACTCCTTTCCGTAAAGGGGCCTATTGGGGTTCTTGGGTAATTTTGACTGTAGCCATTTCGGCCGCCCTCGCGTGAAGTGGCGAGCGTCACGCCCGGGAGTGCGGACGCGGAAGCGGAGGGTTCGGTTCCCTTCTGCGCGAAGAAAGTTGACACCGCGACGGAGTCGGCCCCGGCCCGGAATTCCGTTGTTCGATCTTGCGGAAAAAGAAGATCCAGAATTCAGGGCTTGTTCCCCCCGATGTTTTTCGCCTACGGTCACGGCAATCCGGATGGAACGCCGAATCCTGCCGCCGTCCGGGAATCCGCAACCCACTCACGTACGGCAGGAGCGGGGGACCCAGGTAAGTCGCCGATCCGGAACACGGAGCGGCTAGGGGTGAAGTCGCATGTCCATGCGGCCAGACATCTCCCGTCTGAACCCGACAGCTCACCCCGTAGGCGCCGGAGAGGAAATTCCCCATGCCCGCACAGGGTAAGCACCGCCGTCCCAAGTCCGTCTCGCTGGGCCGTGGCATCGCCGCCGTGACCACGGGTGGAGCCGTTCTGGCCCTGCCGGTCCTCGGTGCCACCACCGCCTTGGCCGCCCCCGTGCCCGCCGTCGCCGAAAAGCCCGTGGCTGCCGTCTCCGTGACCGCCCAGGTGAATTCCGTGACGAAGGCCGCGCCCGTCAAGCACTCCGTGGTGTCCGGCGAAACGCTTTCCAAGATCGCCCGCGACTATTCCGTCAGTGGCGGCTGGAAAAAGCTCTACGAAGGCAACCGGAAGGTCATCGGGGAGAACCCGAACCTTATTCACCCGGGTGTCACGCTGACCGTCGGTGCCAAGGCTGCCGCCTCGTCAGACGCCAAGGCCGGCAAGGCCGGCAAGTCGACCCCGACCGCCGACCGTGCCGCCTCGGCCGAGCGAGCCGACCGCTCCGCGCGCGCCGCCGCCGCCAAGGCCGCCCCGGTCGCGTACACCAACGACCTCGACGGCTGGATCAAGGAGTCGCTGGCCGTCATGGCCCGGCACGGCATCCCCGGCACCTACGAGGGCATCCACCGCAACATCATCCGCGAGTCCTCGGGCAACCCCAACGCCATCAACAACTGGGACTCCAACGCGGCCAAGGGCACACCGTCCAAGGGGCTGCTCCAGGTCATCGACCCGACCTTCCGGGCCTACCACGTGCCCGGCACCTCGACCGACAGCTACGACCCGGTCGCCAACATCACCGCCGCCTGCAACTACGCCGCGGCTCGCTACGGCTCGATCGACAACGTCTTCGGCGCCTACTGATCCCCACGCGTACACGGCGTACGACAACCCGAGGGGCCCTGGACCGCACGGTCCAGGGCCCCTCGGGCGCCCCGCGAAGCCGCCCCCGAGTTCTTCGTGGCTCACCACGCGATCGACAGTGGAACCTGTTTCATTCTGCTGAGACGAGATACGCCACGCGAGCGGTACGGGCCTGCGTGGTGAAGCCTCCGAGGCGTCTCCCGTCGACGGCAGGCGGAACGGCGGCCCGTCAGAGACCGTGCGGGGGTGCGCGGTTCAGGCCGGCGCCGTGCCGCTCGCGAGCAGCAGTGCCAGATTCGCGGCCGCCACGGCCACCGCCCCCGCCAGCGCGGCCTTGCGCCACCACCGGCCGAGCACCAAACCCGCCAGGGCCACCACGCCCGCCAGGCTGAGGGCGGCCAGGGCTCCGGCGCCCGCCGGACCCGGCGGGCCGAGCGCCAGCACGGCCGTCGCCCCGAGCAGCGGCACCGGCAGCAGCAGCCGGGTACCCGTGGCGCCGAGCCGGTGAGGGAGACCCCGGATCCCGGCGGCCCGGTCCGCCTCGACGTCCGGCAGGGTGTCACCCAGGTGCGCCGCCACCCCGAGCAGTGCCCCCGCCGCCACTGCCCACCACCGGGGCCAGGGCGCACCCGGCGCGGCGAGCGCCACCAGCGAGGGGAGGGCGGCGAACCCCACCGCGTACGGGACCCAGGAGAGTGCCGTCGCCTTCAGTCGGAGGTTGTAGAGCCAGGCAGCGGCGACCGCGGCCAGGTGCACCGTACCGGCGAGGAGGCCGCAGGCCAGCGAGAGCGGTACGCACAGGACGCCCGCGACCGCCGCCGCACCCCACGCCACCCGGACGGGGACCGCGCCGTCGGCGACCGGCTTCCCCCGGCGCCCGGCGAGGGCATCGCGCCGCACGTCGTGGGCGTCGTTGCACCAGCCCACCGAGAGCTGCCCGGCGAGCACCGCGGCCCCCACCAGGGCGAGCCGTCCGGGGGAGAGTCCCACCCCGGCGGCCAGGGCGCAGGCGAGTGCGGTCACCGCCGCCACCGGCCCCGGATGGCAGGCCAGCGCCAGCCCCACACCCCGGCCCGGCCGCCGGACCGCCGTCGTCACCGCTGCTGCCCCGTCCATGGCATCCATCGGGCGATCGTAGGGACCTGGCAGCCCGTCAACACGGTGACCACACGGGTCCCTTACCGGGATTCACCGGATTTTCCGGTCAGAATGGGGCGATGACGTCCCCGACGCAGGAGCCGCAATGACCCGGATCGCCGCGGTCCACGGGGCCCTGCCGCCCCACCGCCACCCCCAGCGCGAGGTCACCGACATGGTGGCCCGGACCTGTCTGCCGCCCGGAGCCGACCGTCGCGTCCTGGACCGACTCCACCGCAACGCCCGCGTCCGAACCCGGCACACCGTGCTGCCGCTCGACGCGTACGTCGACCTGGAAGGGTTCGGCGACGCCAACGACGTGTTCATCCGCTCGGCCGTCGACCTCGGCGGCCAGGCCCTGCGCGGCGCCCTCCGCGCGGCGGGGCTGCGACCCACCGACGTGGACCTGCTGATGTTCACCTCGGTCACCGGCATCGCCACCCCCTCCGTCGACGCCCGGCTGGTGAACCGCCTCGGCCTGCGCTCCGACGTCAAACGGCTGCCCGTCTTCGGCCTCGGGTGTGTCGCGGGGGCGGCCGGGGTGGCCCGGATCCACGACTATCTGCTCGGCCGTCCCGACGACGTGGCCGTCCTGCTCTCCGTGGAGCTGTGCTCCCTCACCTTCCAGCACCACGACACCACCCCCGCCAATCTGGTGGCCACCGCCCTCTTCGGCGACGGGGCGGCCGCGGTCGTCGCCCTCGGCGGACGCCGGGCCGTGGCCGGACCCGAGATCGTGGCCACCCGCAGCCGGATGTACCCGGAGACCGAACACGTCATGGGCTGGAACATCGGCTCCACCGGATTCGGCGTGGTCCTCGACCCCGGCGTGCCCGACGTCGTACGCCGGTATCTGGCCGACGACGTAAGGGAGTTCCTCGACGATCACGGCCTCAAGCCGAAGGACATCGCCCGCTGGGTCTGCCACCCCGGCGGCCCCAAGGTCCTGGAGACCGTCACCGAGGTGCTCGACCTGCCCGACGGGGCGCTCGACGTCACCTGGCGCTCGCTGGCCGACGTCGGCAACCTCTCCTCCGCCTCCGTCCTGCACGTCCTGCGGGACACCCTCGGACACCGCCGCCCCGAACCCGGCACCCCCGGCCTCCTCCTGGCCATGGGCCCCGGCTTCTGCTGCGAACTGGTGCTGCTGCGCTGGTAGGAAGGATTCGGACCGTGATCTGGTACACCGCCCTGGTCCTCGCCGTCGCCGTCGAGCGCCTCGCCGAACTCGTCGTCGCCCGCCGCAACGCCCGCTGGAGCCTCGCCCGGGGCGGCACCGAGACGGGAAGCGGCCACTACCCGGCGATGGTCGCCCTCCACACCGCCCTGCTGGCCGGCTGCGTCGGCGAGGTCCATCTCGCCGACCGCCCCTTCCTGCCCGCCCTCGGCTGGACCATGGCGGTCGTCGTCGTCGCGGCACAGCTGCTGCGCTGGTGGTGCATCACGACCCTCGGCCCCCGCTGGAACACCCGTGTCATCGTCGTCCCCGGCCTGCCGCCGGTCACCGGCGGCCCCTACCGATGGCTGCGCCACCCCAACTACGTCGCCGTCGCCGCCGAAGGGCTCGCGCTGCCCCTCGTCCACGGGGCCTGGAGCACCGCCATCGCCTTCACCGTGCTCAACGCCGCCCTCATGGCCGTCCGCATCCGGTGCGAGGACGAGGCGCTGGCCCGCCTCCCGGCAGCGGAAGCGCGGGCGTGATCGACATCCTGGTCGCGGGCGGCGGCCCCGCCGGCCTGGCCGCCGCCATCCGTGCCGCCCAGGCCGGTATGGAGGCGGTGGTGGTCGAACCCCGGCCCGCTCCCGTCGACAAGGCCTGCGGCGAGGGCATCATGCCCGGCGGCCTCGCCGCCCTCCACGCTCTCGGAGTCCGCCCGGCCGGACACCCCCTGCGCGGAATCCGATACACCGACGGGCTGCGCAGCGCCCAGGCGCCGTTCCGGGGCGCGTACGGGCTCGGAGTCCGCCGCACGGCCCTGCACACGGCCCTCCGCGAGCGGGCCGAAGCCCTCGGCGTACGCACCGTGGAGGGCAAGGTCCGCGAGATCAGGCAGGACGGGCTCACCGTCACCGCCGCCGGGCTCACCGCCCGCTGGCTCATCGCCGCCGACGGGCTCCACTCCCCGCTGCGCCGCGCCCTCGGCCTGGACCACCCCGTACCCGGGCCCGGCCGCTACGGGCTGCGCCGCCACTACCGCACCGCACCCTGGAGCGACCTGGTCGAGGTCCACTGGTCCCCGCACGCCGAGGCGTACGTGACCCCCGTCGACGACCACCTGGTCGGCGTGGCCGTCCTCAGCCGCGACCGCCGCCCCTACGACGATCACCTCGCCGCCTTCCCGGCCCTCGCCGCCCGGCTGACCGGCCCCGGCGCCACCCCCGTACGCGGGGCCGGACCGCTGCGGCAGCGGGCGCGCGGACCACGGGCCGGGCGGGTCCTGCTGGTCGGGGACGCGGCCGGCTACACCGACGCGCTGACCGGGGAGGGCGTCGCTCTCGCCGTTGCCACCGCGACGTCGGCCGTGGGCTGCCTGGCCGCCGGACGCCCCGAGGACTACCCGGCGCGGTGGCGGCGGGCGACCCGCCGCTACCGGCTGCTCACCCAGGCCCTCCTGGGCGCCGCGACCCGCCCCGCGACCCGCCCGCTGATCGTCACCGCCGCCCACCACGCGCCCGCCCTCTTCCGTACGGTGGTCCGCGCCCTCCAGTAGGGCGCCCGGCCCTCCGGTGATCGAATGGCGGGGCTCCGGGTTCCGTCATAACGTCGACCGGGTGAACGCCCCGCGCTCGCCCGCCCCGCGGGAGACCGACCGCCCCTGCGGGGGAGCGTCCGGTCGGCGGCTCCTCGGACGCTCCGTTCTCATGACGATGGACGGCACGGCCAGCCGCCACGAGGCCACCGAGCAGGTGCCGCGCTTCCCGGAAGAGGCGGCCTCGGCCCGGCGGCCGCAGTTCCCAACGACCGGGGAGCTGCCACCGCCCCGGAGCGCGAGGTCCTCTCCGCCGGTGTCCCAGCGCCTTCGCCGCCGCGGCCCGCTGCGCCGTGCCCGCCGCCCCGGCCGCCATGCGGGCCGTCCAGGTCCGCGCCTGTGACCCGGCCGGACTCCAGAGCGGCGCCACCCACGGTGAGACCGTCCCCGGAGCATCCGCGCCGGAGGTGACGGCACCGGAACAGGCCGTCCCCGAGGCAACCGACGACACCTCACGTGCGCCCCCGAAACAGTGAAAGGCACCGCAGCCATGGACTGGACCCTCGAAGTGATCGTGCTCCCCGTGACCGACCTGGACCGGGCCCGCGACTTCTACCGGGACAAGCTCGGCTTCCACGTCGACATCGACGACGAGGTGATGCCGGGTGCCCGCGTCGTCCAGCTCACCCCGCCCGGCTCGGGCTGCTCGATCGCCCTCACCGACGGCGTACCCAACCCGACGGGGGACCCGCAACCGGGCACGTACCACGGGCTCCAGCTCTGCGTCACCGACATCGACGCCGCCCACGCGGAGTTGGTCTCCCGCGGGGTCGAGGTCTCCGAACCCCAGAGGTACGCCCCCGAGGACGGGGCCACGTTCATGTACTTCACCGACCCCGACGGCAACGGCTGGGCCGTGCAGGAGTACCGCCGTCGGCTCGCCGAACCCCTCCACCGGGTCCTCGCCGACCTCGCCGCCAAGGGGAGCGGCGGGAGCGCGGACTGACCGCGCCGCACGCCGCGGTGGATCGTGCCGCTCCGGTCCACCACAATGCTCCCCGTATCACCGCAGTGATCCATGGACACGAGGGAGCAGCATCCAATGGCCGGCAACGCAGACATGGTGGCCTTCGTCCGTGCGCGTCTCGCCGATGAGGAACAGGTCGCACTGGCTGCCGGCGGGGACCGATGGCGGTGCCCGGCGGATGTGCCCGGCGAGGTCCACGACCGCAAGGGCGGCGTCGCGTTCACGGTGCGGGACCGGGGCTTCGACCACCACATCGCGCTCCAGGACCCGGCCCGCACCCTGGAGCGGATCGAGACCCACCGGGTGCTGGTGGGGGAGTACGTGGAGGTGGCCGAGCTGGACACCGACCGCCCGGCGCAGGACTTCGGCTCGGGACGCGCGGTGGGCCTGGGCTTCGCCGTACGCCAGCTCGCCGCCGAGTACGCCGGACACCCGGACTACCAGGCACGGTGGCTGCCCCGGTTCATCCAGTAGCGGATGGCCGAACGCCCTGATCGGACGCCGTGCGTACCGTTCGAGCCAAACGGGAGGGGGAAGATCCACGCCAAAATGGCGTTGCTCTCTGGTGAGGAGTGATCCCGCCGTGTAGCGTCGCCGGCAGATGTCGTGGTTCGCAGTACCTGCCCGCGCCTGGCGCGGGCGTTTTGCTGTGCAGTGCCTGAGAACCAGGGCGATCACCTCCGGGTCCGCGCGGTGCGGATCCGTTTACTGCTGAGAGGTACAGGCATGGCCAGCGGAACCGTCAAGTGGTTCAACTCGGAAAAGGGCTTCGGCTTCATCGCGCAGGACGGCGGCGGCCCCGACGTCTTCGCGCACTACTCCAACATCAACTCCACCGGCTTCCGTGAGCTCCAGGAAGGCCAGGCGGTGACCTTCGACATCACCCAGGGCCAGAAGGGCCCGCAGGCGGAGAACATCACCACCGCCTGATCCGGGTTTTACGACCTCTTGGGCCCCCGGGACGCACCGCGTCCCGGGGGCCCAAGGGCGTTACCGGGGACGGGCGCGGAAGACCCCCGCCCCGGCGGGCGGCTACCCGGTGGACTCGTCCGGGGTCGGATGCTTCTCGGGGTGGACCCCGGCGTTGCGCGGCTCGCCCCGGCCCGAACCCGCCTCGTCCGGGTCGGGCCCGTCGCCGCTCTCGCGGGCGACCCGCTCCGGCACCGGTATGTCGAGAGGGTCCTCGCCCTCCCTCACCTGCTGGTCCGGGAGATCCGCCCCGACAGGGGGCGGACTGGGGGAAGCCCCGCTGTAGGCGGTGCCTTCCGGCCTGCGGTCGGTCATGGGAGCGTCCTTCCGTGGTGCCCCGGAGCGCCCGGGGAGGGATGGTCCGTTGTGCTGGGTACCCCCTGCGGAGGGAACGATTCACCCAGGTGTGGCCGGTTCCGACGGGGGTACTCGGGGCTGTGCCCGGGGACACGGACCGGGCAATCAGGACACGCACACGACGAACCGCCCGGAAGGACCCCCGCATGCTGATGGCCCACCCCACCGTGCTGCGTAATCTCGTCGAGCAGTACGAGGCCCTGCGTCTGCTGCACGCGGAGAGCGGCAGCACCCAGGCGCGGCAGCGCATGGACGACGTCGCCTACACCCTGTGCGTCTCGACCGGCACGGGCGATGTCGACAGCGCCCTGGTCGCCGCTCGGTACCGGCTGCCGGGGGCCCGCCCCGAGGACGACTCCATCCTCTCGGCCTGAGCGACGGCCGACGGATGATCACCGAAGGGGTGGGCGCAGTGGTACGCACCGTGGGCGTCGAGGAAGAGCTGCTGCTGGTCGACCCGGAGAGCGGGGAGGCACGAGCCCTCTCCACGGCCGTGCTGGCCCGCGCCGAGCAGGACGCGGAGGGCGAGTCGGCCTTCGAGGCGGAACTGCACCGCCAGCAGCTGGAGTTCGCCACGCACCCCTGCCGCGACATGGCCGAGATCGCCGACGCGGTCCACCGGTGGCGGGCCGAGGCGAGCCGCCACGCCGCGGACGTGGGCGCGTCGGTCGCGGCCCTGGCGACCTCGCCGCTGCCGGTCAGCCCCATGATCGGGACGGGGGAGCGGTACCGCTGGATGGCCGAGCGCTACGGGCTGACCGCCCAGGAGCAGCTGACCTGCGGCTGCCACGTCCACGTCTCCGTGGAGTCGGACGAGGAAGGGGTCGCGGTCCTCGACCGGGTGCGCTGCTGGCTGCCGGTCCTGCTCGCCCTGACCGCCAACTCCCCCTTCTGGCAGGGGCAGGACACCCGGTACGCCAGCTACCGCAGCCGGGTGTGGGGCCGGTGGCCCTCGGCCGGTCCCGTGGAAATCCACGGCTCCGCCCAGCGCTACCACCAGCAGGTGAAGGCCCTCATCTCCACCGGGGTCCTCAAGGACGAGGGGATGGTCTACTTCGACGCGCGCCTCTCGCACAGCTACCCCACAGTGGAGGTCAGGATCGCCGACGTCTGCCTCGACCCGGCGGACACCGCGCTGCTGGCCACGCTCGTGAGGGCGCTGGTGGAGACGGCCGCGCGGGAGTGGCGGGCCGGGGAACCACCCCAGGACACCGAGGTGGCCCTGGTGCGGGTGGCATCCTGGCAGGCGGCCCGCTCCGGCCTCGACGACCGGCTCATCCACCCCCGCACCCTGCGGCCCGAGCCCGCCGCCGAGGTACTCGGCGCGTTGCTGGCACATGTGCGGGACTCCCTGGAGGACAGCGGCGACCTCAAGGCCGCGCAGAAGGCGCTCGCCGCCCTGGAGCGGCGCGGCAACGGGGCCCGGATCCAGCGCGAACTGCTGGAGCGGACCGGCAGCCTCCGTGACACCGTCGCGGAGTGCGTCCGCCTCACCGGCGGATAGCGCAAAGCGGCACCGGACGGACACGACCGCATGACGTACGAGGAAGGGAGCGAGACATGGCCACCACCGATCACGGCAACCGCCGGATCCTGGCGATCGTCACCAACTACGGAGTCGAGCAGGACGAACTCGTCGTCCCCGTGGAACACCTGCGCGACCACGGGGCCCAGGTGAGCGTGGCGGCGCTCTCCGACGAGGAGATCCGCACCCTCGTGGGCGACCGCGACCCCGGCGACAGCGTGCGCCCCGACCTCACCCTGGCGGACGTCGACCCCGCCGCGTACGACCTCCTGCTCGTCCCGGGCGGCACGCTCAACGCCGACACACTGCGCCTCCAGGACGCCACCACCCGGATCGTCAGCTCCTTCGCGGCCTCCGGACGGCCCGTCGCGGCCATCTGCCACGGCCCGTGGGCGCTGGTCGAGGGCGGCTACGTACGGGGCAAGACCCTGACCTCCTACGCCTCCCTGAAGACCGACATCACCAACGCGGGAGGCTCCTGGGTCGACCGGCCGGTGGTCCGCGACGACGAGGGCGGCTGGCCGCTCATCACCTCGCGGGACCCCGGTGACCTGAAGGACTTCCTCCGCGAGATCGACGCGGTGCTCACCGAGTCCTGAATCGTGCCGAGTCCTGGATCGTGCCGAGTCCTGGATCGTGCCCGACGGCCCCCGCCCGCGTACCGCGGCGGGGGCCGTCGGTATGCCTGCCCCCGCCGCGGGGGCATCGAGGCCACAGCGTCATTCCCGCACGTTCCTGCCGGGACGTGCGGGAGGTATCCAGGAAAGGGACTGTCCGCGAGAAGCGCCTGCCGCGGTCCGACCTGAGGCGGGCTCATGGACACCCCCGACCGCCACCGGGGCGGACGCGGGCGTGCTGGGCACATCCGAGCACGACCCGTCGGTCAGCATCTGCCGAGCACCGCCGGGCCCACCGGCGACGGGGGCCCCACCGGCCCCGGCGGAACGCGGGCGGTGGACATGCCGCTCCGCGAGCACGTGCCGTACCTCTGCTGATACCGGACCCGGGGGACCCCAACCGGGAACGCCGAGGTGGTATCGAACAACCCCCCACAGAAGGTTAGGCTGACCTAAGTCGATCCCGGAACTCCGTACGAAGGGGTACGTCCATGACGATCCATCGAGCCGTCGTCGCCCGAGTCCAGCCGCTCACCCCGACGATGACCCGCGTCACGCTGCACGGCGAAGGGCTGGCCGGCTTCGAGTCCACCGGGGTCGGCGACGAGTACGTCCGCCTCTTCTTCCCGCACGGCCCGGACCGCAAGGACGTCTCCCTGCCCCTGACCACGGAGAAGGGCTGGGAGACCCCCGAGGGTGCGCCCGTCGCCCCGATGCGCACGTACACGGTCCGGGCGGCACGCCCCGAGGTCGACGAGATCGACGTCGACTTCGTGCTCCACGACACCGGGGTCGCCTCGACCTGGGTGGCCGACGCGCGGCCCGGGGACGTGCTCGGCGTCAACGACCCGACCGGGCTCTACAGTCCGCCGGACGACCTCGCCTGGCAGGTGCTGATCGCGGACCAGACCGGTCTGCCGGCCGTGGCCCGTCTGCTGGAGAACACCCCGGACACGGTCGCCACCCGCGTGGTCGTCGAACTGCCCGGCCCCGAGGCCGTTCAGCCGCTCCCCGGCACCAAGGTCACCTGGACCTACGGCGGCAACGGCCACGGCGCCAGTCGGCTTGCCGAGCTGGTCGAGGGTGCCGTCCCGGCCGGCACGGACATGACCGGCGGCTACATCTGGGTCGCCGGCGAGACCAACGCGCTGCGTACCGCACGCCGTTACCTCCGCAAGGAGCTGGGGTTGCCCGCGACCAGGTTCAAGGTCGTCGGCTACTGGATACCGAACGCCGACAGCTGGAACGAGCGGTACGAGGCCCTGCCGGACGCCGTCCGCGCCGAGCTGGTGGCCCTCTGGGACGCCCCGGCCGACGACGAGGAGGACGTCGCCATCCGCTATGAGGCGCGCCTCAGTGACCTCGGACTGTGACGGGAGCGTCGACCGTCCCGCGCCGTGGCGGCGCGGGAGACGGTGTGTCGGGGCCGCCTGCCGCGCACCTTGCTTCTCGTCGGTTCACGGCCGTGCCGGGTGGTGTCCACCTCGCCCGGGTGCTGGTCAAGCGGCGCGGCAGGGGCACCCTGTGAGCGGGTGGCCGGGGTGGTGGCGTCCGACTTCGGTCGGCAATCCGCCTGGTAGTCATGGGAGTTACGGGATTCGGTGAGTCAACCGACAGCAGGGCGGGTACGATCGCTGTCGTCACTGGTAAAGATAGCCTTGCCTAAATTCGAGGAGGATCGGTGGCCAACCCGTTCGAGGACGAGAACGGCACTTATCTTGTGCTCGTCAACGACGAGGGCCAGCACTCCCTGTGGCCCGCCTTCGCGGAGGTGCCCGCCGGCTGGACCGTGGCGCACCCGGAGGACACCCGCCAGGCCTGCCTCGACTACGTCGAGCAGAACTGGACGGACCTGCGGCCGAAGAGCCTGATGGAGAGCATGGCGGCCGATCCGGCCTGAGCCCTTCCCCGAGCCGCCGCACCCGGTCGCCCGCCGAGGGTTCCTCATCGGAGCCGGGCCGGTGAGCACCGGGGCGGCCCTCGGCACCCGACTCGCCCTCGCACGGGGGGCGGCACAGAGCCGGACGCCCACCGCCCACCCCGCCCCGGTCCGATGACCGCCGCACTCGGCATCCCGCTCGACGACTTCTCCGACGCTGTCCGCGAGGCGGGCCCCCGTCTCACCGGGACAGGCCGCGAAGGCGCGGCCTGGGCAGCTGATGCGGGCCCCTACGATCACCTCCTCCCCGGACCCGCTGCCTGGTCCCCTTCGCCCAGGACCCCGAAGTGCCCCTGTTGGGGGACCGGCCCCGAGGCGAAAGGTCCGCGCCGCCGCCGACGTGGCCGCCCTGTCCCTCGGTACCGGGGCGCAGCTGCACGGCGCCCTCACCGGCGGCGGCAACGACGGCTACGGCACCTCGCCGCGTTGTCGGAACGCCCCGAGCGCCTCCCGTACGCGGACGCCCCTCCGCCTCGCGATGCACCGCGTCCGACGCCGTGCGCTGTTCCGCCGGGGATGACGGGCCTGGCCCCTAGGCTGCTGCCCGGCACCCGAACCGGCAGCGACCCAGGAGCACACCCATGTCCGACCCCGCACCGCTCCACCCCTACCCCGACGCCTTCGGGCCCGGCGAGACACCGGCACCACACCCGCTCCTCGCGCCGGTGCTCGGGCTGCTGGGCACCTGGACGGGGAGTGGGAGGGGCGGGTACCCCACGCTGGACGACGCGTTCGCCTACGCCCAGGAGATCACCTTCAGTCATGACGGACGCCCGTTCCTCCACTACTCCTCGCGCGCCTGGCTGGTCGACGCGGACGGGCACCCCCTGCGGCCCTCCGCCCGGGAGAGCGGATGGTGGCGGCTCCAGCCGGGGGGACGGGTGGAGGCACTGGTCACCCAGCCCACCGGTGTCGCGGAGATCGCCGTGGGCCGGGCCGCTGCCGGTGCCGTCGACCTCGCCACCCACGAAGTCGCCCTCGCCCCCACCGCCAAGCAGGTCGACGCCACCCGTCGCCGCTACACCCTGGTGGACGGCGACACCCTCACCTTCGAGCACGAGCTCGCGGCGGTCGGACAGCCGTTGCAGCACCATCTGTCGGCGCGGTTCCGCAGGCGCGGCGAGGGGTAGTGCAGCGCCCCCGGACAAAGATCGGATTTGCATATGGGCGGTCTTCTGGGGCATATGGACAGGACAACTTTTGTGAGGAGTTCGCATCCGATGTCCATGCCCAGTTACCCTCAGCAGCCGAACGCGGACCAGGCGCAGTACGGGGCCCCGTACGGTGCCCCCTACGGGGCCCCCGAACCCGCCCGCAGCAACGGTTTCGCGGTCACCGCCCTCGTGCTGGGTCTGATCGCCTGTCTCTTCTTCTGGACGGTCTTCGGAGGACTCCTCTTCGGTCTGCTCGCGCTGGTCTTCGGCATCCTCGGGACGCTCCGGGCCCGCCAGGGCCGGGCGCCGCGCAAGGGCATGGCGATCGCCGGACTCGTTCTCGGTGTCCTGGGCCTGATCGGTTCGGCCATCGTTCTCGTCATCGCCATATCCGTCGTCAACTCCGGTTCGTTCAAGGACTTCGAGAGCTGCATGGAGAAGGCGGTCACCCAGGCCGAACAGGACCGCTGCGCGGAGGACTTCGGCGAGAGCCTGTTCAAGTGACCTCGAACGGCGGGGCGGCGGTTTGCGACCGCGGCCCGTCTTTGTGACGGTAGGGGCGAGGAGTGGTCCTCCTCACCTCCGGGCCCCATGGTCCGGAGGATCAGATGTGCCCCACCGAGCAGAGGGAAGAGGAGGGTTCGATGTCCTCGAAGCGTCGTCGTAAGAAGAAGGCCCGCCGCAAGAACGGCGCCAACCACGGCAAGCGTCCGCAGAGCTGAGGCCGGTTTCGCAGGTTCGTGGGGGGGGGGGGGGGGGGGGGGCGCCCCCCACCCCCCCCCCGCCCCCTTTCCCCCCACCCCAGGGGCACGCCCCCTCCCCCGGTGGGAGAGGGGGGGGGGACCCCTCGTGGT